>CBDUOT010000114.1:0-10442 GCA_965368915.1 uncultured Rhodobacterales bacterium
CAATCGTGCCAACGTTCACGTGCGGTTTCGTCCTCTCAAACTTTGCCTTTGCCATATCGCGGGCGCCTCATGATCTGGGGAGGCCCGAAGGCCCCGTGTCAACATCGCGCGCTGCCTATCGGCAGAGCGGGGAAAAATCAAGCACCTGTTGGCGTTTCGGTTCCCGGTTCCCTCTCTCTGGGCGCTGAGAGGGAAACAGAAGCTGGAAGCGCGCCTTGTCCGACCATCCCTGGCCTGGTCGCAACCATCGGCGCCATGTCTCGATCTTCAGTCACGCGACTTGGAGGGCGGGCCACTGCCCTCTATATTGACGGGGAAAGGATCGCGCCATGGACGGTTCCGAGACGATCGCCACACCCGTTCGGGTGCCGCTTGCCACGACGCCGTTGGGCGTGATGGCAAGCCTGAAGACCGGCCGACGCAACGTGCTGGAACTGATCCCCGACATCGCGACGCGTCAGCCCATGGTTTCGGGCCGCACCGTCAAGCGCTGGCACATGGTGATGGACCCCGGCGCGAACCGCCGGATCCTGAAGGATCGGGTCGTCGACTATCCGAAATCCGACGTCACCAAACTCATTCTCAAGCCCGCAATCGGCAACAGCCTGTTCATCGCCGAGGGCGCCCACTGGCACTGGCAGCGCCGGGCGGCCGCACCGGCCTTTTCCCTTCGCAACGTTCAGGCGCTCGCGCCCATGATGACAGCGGCTGCAGAGCGCGCCTCCGAACGGGTCGCGGCACAAACCGGTCGCGCGGCCAACCTTTTCGAAGAAATGGTCACGTCGACATTCGAGGTCATTTCCGACGTCACCTTTTCGGGCAATGAAGCCTTCGACCGGGACGCGGTTCATGTAGCCATTGGCGACTACATCGCCTCGACGGCAAAAGTTTCGTTCCTCGACATCGTCGGCGCTCCGATGTGGGTGCCGCGTCCCTCGCGCGTGTTCGCCGGCCGGGCGATGCGCGACATGAAAGCGATGGCCGATCAGGCGATCGAAAGCCGGCGCGAAACAGGCAACCGACCCATCCCAGACCTTCTGGATCTACTGCTCGAAGGCGAGGATCCCGAAACCAAGCGGCGCATGAACACGGCCGAGCTGCGCGACAATCTTCTGACCTTCATCGTCGCCGGACACGAGACGACCGCACTTTCGCTCGCGTGGTCGCTTTATCTTTGCGCCTTCGACCCGGTCGTGCAGGCGCGCGCGCGCGAAGAAGCTCAATCCGCGCTTGGCGGGCGGGCGGCGACGGTCGACGATTTGCCAAACCTCACCTATTGCCGCCAGATCGTGGACGAGGCGCTGCGGCTCTATCCGCCCGCAGCCTTCCTGTCGCGCACTGCTCTTGCGCAAGACACGCTTTGCGGCCGCGAGGTTCGGCCGGGCGACACGGTGATGCTGCCGATATATGCGCTTCAGCGCCACCACATGCTCTGGCCCGATCCGGACCGCTTCGACCCCGACCGGTTCGCCGATGCCAGCAAAATAGACCGTTTCGCCTATCTGCCGTTCGGCGGCGGCCCGCGGATTTGTATCGGCGCGTCCTTCGCGCTGCAGGAAGCGGTCATCATTCTCGCGACGCTGCTGTCGCGGTTCCGTTTCACGCGCGTGCCTGGGCGGGACCCGAAGCCGGTACTGATCCTGACTCTGCGGCCAGAAGGCGGCGTCTGGCTGAATGTCGCCGAAGCCTGAGCATTTTGGGCTAATTTTCCCCTCAAACCGCCTGTGCGGTTAGCCTAACCTCTGGTTGATGTTTTAACGGGAAGAGGTATCGGCATGAGTCTTATGGGAACGCTGGCGAAAATCGCCGTTGGGGTCGCTGTCGCCAAGGGCGTCGGCGGAATGATGAAAGGTGGCGGGTCGCGCAGCGCAGGAACTGGCGGCAGCTTCGGAGGAGCGAATTCCCCCGGTGGTCTTGAAGGCATGATGGGCGATCTCCTCGGCGGCGGCTCGACACGTCAAAGCGGCGGCTCGGGTGGCGGACTCGGCGGATTCCTCGAGGAACTCGGAGCCAACGCGCCCGGCGGCGCGACGTCGGCATCGACGAGCGGGCGGTCCGGCGGGCTCGACGACCTGATCGGCGGCCTCACTGGATCCGGCTCCGGTGGCGGAGGCGGAATCGGTGGCCTCCTCGGCGGTCTTCTCGGCGGCGTGGCGGGCGGTGCAGCCGGCAGCCGGGGCGGCAGCTTTGGCGATCTCCTCAATCAGTCGCTTGGCAATCGTGGCGAGCCCGACGTCCAACCGACGCGCGAACAGGAAGCAGCGGCTGGCCTGATGCTGAGCGCAATGATCCAGGCGGCGAAGTCCGACGGCAAGATCGACGCCGCGGAACAGAAGAAGCTTCTCAGCAACCTCGGCGAGGTCTCGGCCGAAGAGAAGCGCTTTGTCCAAAGCGAAATGGCCAAGCCGATCGACGTTCAGGGTCTTGCGCGTCAGGTTCCGCGCGGGCTTGAGGGACAGGTTTACACCATGTCGCTCATGGCGATCGACCTCGACAACCGGAACGAGGCGCAATACCTCCACCAGCTTGCTGGTGCGATGGGCCTCGACCAAAGACAGGTGAACCACATTCACTCTCGTCTCGGCGTTCAGGCGCTTTATTCCTGAGAACGCGCCTAGTCACATCCCTTCCCAAGCGGCGACAGCCGCCGGAAGGGTAAGCTAACAAGGCGGCCGGCCAAACAATGATTGGGCCGGCCGCGTGACAGGCTACACTCTCCCCATCATCAGGGAGGTCCCTTCATGCCTGAATTCCGTGCACCAGTCCCGATCCTGCGCAGTTTTGACGAAACCGCGGCGCGGGCCTTCTACATCGACTTTCTTGGATTTGAGATCGAGTTCGAACATCGCTTCGAGCCCGGACTGCCGCTCTATATGGGCATCCGCCGCGGCGATTGCATACTGCATATTTCCGAACATTTCGGCGACGCAACACCCGGTTCAGCGGTTCGGATCGAAATGCCTGATGTGCACGCTTACGCCGAGGCGTTGAACGCAAAGAACTACAAGAACGCAAGGCCCGGAGTGCAGCGCCAGCCGTGGGGCTACGACGACATGACCGTTACGGACCCGGCCGGCAATCGGCTTATTTTCTGCACGCCGGTATAGGCGTTCTCAGGTGAAGCTGTTGTCGCGCGGGAAGCCGTGCGGAGGCGCCTTGCCCACGCCTGCACGCCGCGCGATCCAGTCCGCCATATCCTCGGTTCGGGTATTGCCGTTCGGCATGGACCACGACAGCCCCTTCGCCTGATCGAAGGTCGTAAGATCGGACAGCCCACCGTCAAGTTCCAGAACACCCTGCCGCCCGCGCGCCAGATTGTACTTCTGTAGCCTCACGCCTTTTCCGCGCGTCATCTCCGGCAATTCTGCAAGCGGGAAGACCAGCAGCTTGCGGTTCTTCGACACGATCGCGACGTGATCGCCGTCGACAGGCTTGCAGACGGCCATTTTGACGCCCTCGCCGAGGTTCATCACCTGCTTGCCGGCCCGCGTTTGCGCCACGATCTCATCGGAGGGCACGAGGAAGCCTTCGCCCGCACTGGACGCCACGATAAGCTTCTCACCCGGCCGGTGGATCAGAAGCGTCGTGATGTCGGCTTCGTTCGGCAGGTCGACCATAAGCCGCACCGGCTCGCCCATTCCCCGCCCGCCGGGCAGGTTTGCGCCGAGCAGCGTGTAGAAGCGCCCGTTCGAACCGGCGAGAAGGATCTTGTCGGTTGTCTCCGCATGGAACACGAACCGGCCCTCGTCACCGTCCTTGAACTTCACCTCGGCGTCGAGTGCCTGGTGGCCCTTCATCGCCCGGATCCAGCCCATCTTGGAGCAGATGACGGTGATCGGTTCGCGCTCGATCATCGCTTCGAGCGGAACTTCCTCGACCTCGCCTGCCTCGGCGAAAGTGGTCCGCCGCGCGCCGCCGGGGGCGTCCTTGCCGAACTGTTTCTGAACCTCTCGCAATTCGCCCGAAATCTTCTTCCACTGAAGCCCGTCGTCGTTCAGCAGATCGTCAAGCGCCGCGCGTTCAAGCATCAGCGCGTCCTGCTCTTTCAGAAGCTCCATTTCTTCGAGCTTGCGCAGGGAGCGCAGGCGCATGTTCAGGATCGCCTCGACCTGAACCTCGGACAGCCCGTCCTCGGTTTGCGGCAAGGTCATCGGCGAGACGTAGTCATGTTCAGACGTCGCGCGCGCCTGCTTGCGGCTCCAATCCTCGGCCATGAGCGCGGCTTTGGGGTCAGAATCGTAACGGATGATGTCGATCACGCGGTCAAGGTTGAGGAAGGCGGTGATGAAGCCTTCCAGCACTTCCAGCCGGTGGTCGATCTTCTCCATCCGGTGCTGCGAACGCCGGATCAGAACATCGCGCCGGTGGTCGAGGAAGGCGCGGAGCACTTCCTTCAACGAACAGACCTTCGGCGTCCGCCCGTCGATCAGCACGTTCATGTTGAGGCTGAACCGCGTTTCCAGATCGGAGTTGCGGAACAGCATCCCCATCAGCATCTCGGGGTCGACGTTCTTGGACCGCGGCTCCAGCACGATGCGGATATCGTCGGCACTCTCGTCCCGCACATCGGCCAGAAGGGGAACCTTCTTCGTCTGGATCACTTCGGCCAGCCGTTCGATCAGCTTCGACTTCTGTACCTGATAGGGGATTTCGGTGACGATGATATTCCACGTCCCGCGCCCCTGATCCTCGACCGCCCAGCGCGCGCGGGTCCGGAAACTGCCCCGTCCGGTCAGATATGCCTCGCGGATCGCTTCCTTCGGCTCGACGATCACACCACCGGTCGGAAAGTCGGGGCCGTTGACCATCTCGATCAGGGTATCGTCGCGGACCAGTTCGGAATTCGAAGCCTTGGCAAGATGCACGCAGGCGTCGATGAGTTCATGCAAGTTGTGCGGCGGGATGTTCGTCGCCATCCCCACCGCGATTCCGCTCGCTCCGTTGGCGAGAAGATTCGGGAAAGCCGCGGGCAGCACCACCGGCTCTTCCAGGGTGCCGTCGTAGTTCGGACGGAAGTCGACCGCGTTCTCGGCCAGACCCTCCATCAGCGCCTCGGAGGCAGGTGTCAGGCGCGCCTCGGTGTACCGGCTGGCCGCAGGGTTATCGCCATCGATGTTACCGAAATTGCCCTGCCCGTCGACAAGCGGGTAGCGCATGTTGAAGTCCTGAGCGAGACGCGCCATCGCGTCGTAGATCGCGGCGTCACCGTGCGGGTGGTAGTTCCCCATCACGTCGCCCGAAATCTTAGCGGACTTCCGGAAACCGCCCGTCGGGGACAGCTTCAACTCGCGCATCGCGTAGAGGATGCGGCGGTGCACCGGCTTCAATCCATCGCGTGCATCGGGCAGCGCGCGGTGCATGATCGTCGATAGCGCGTAGGTCAGATACCGTTCGCCAATCGCACGGCTAAGCGGTTCTGCCACAGTCTCCGGCAAAATGTCGCGGTCATTGTTGTCACTGCTCATGGATGTGGTGTAAATCGCCCGCGTGTGTCGGTCCAGCCGGAATCTGGCGCTCGGGGGAACAGATGACCGGTTTTCCCCGTTCGGCGGGACTGTGAGTTGTGTATCAAGAGGGCGTCAAAAGGGGGTTCTGATGTTCCGCGTACTGGTTTTTGTGTCTCTTGTAATGGTTCTTTTTCAGCTCGGTGTGAGCGTTAAATCTGCGCCGGTCTCTGCTGCCCAAGCCCAAACGGCGAGCCTTGCCGAGTAAGGACGCCGCGTGCTCGGCGACCCTTTCCACCACCGCATTGCCAGATCAGTCGAAACCGCCTAGGCAGAGCCCGAGGCGGGAGATGGCATGACAAAAAGTATCCTCATCACGGGTAGTTCCTCGGGCATCGGCTATGACGCCGCGCACGGTCTGAAGCGTGCGGGGTGGCAAGTCTTTGCAACCTGCCGCAAGGACGAGGACTGCGCGCGCCTGCGCGATGAAGGTCTCGAGAGTTTCCCGCTGGACTATTCCGACACCGACAGTGTCGCCGCCGCTATCGACGAGGCGCTCAAGCGCACGGGCGGCACGCTGGACGCGGTGTTCAACAACGGGGCCTATGGCTGTCCGGGCGCGGTCGAAGATCTGCCCACGGATGCCTTGCGCGAAATTTTCGAAACGAACCTTTTCGGCTATCACGAGCTTACCCGACGGGTGATCCCGGTCATGCGCAAGCAGGGCGGTGGGCGGATCGTGAACTGTTCCTCCGTACTCGGCTTCGTACCCATGCGCTGGCGCGGCGCCTATGTCGCGACGAAATACGCGATGGAGGGGCTGACGGACGTTCTCCGGCTCGAAATGGCCGACACTCCCGTTCGGATCATCCTTATCGAGCCGGGACCGATCACCTCGAAGATCCGCGTCAACTCGATCCCGCATTTCGAACGCTGGATCGACTGGGAGAATTCGCCCAGGGCCGAGCAATATAAAGCGAAGCTTCTGAAGCGGCTTTACGAGGATCGCGGACCTGACCGGTTCGAACTGCCCGCCGAGGCCGTCACCAAGAAGCTGATCCGAGCACTCGAAAGTTCCAATCCCAAGCCGCGCTACTTCGTCACCACGCCGACCTATCTCATGGATATCGCGCGGCGCATCTTGCCGACCCGCGCGCTGGACTGGCTGATCGCGCGCGGCTGATCCGCGCCATTCTGCCGCACGGCCCCTCCGGTGCGCTGGCGCCCGGCATCAAGGCGCTGTAGAACCTCCCGAGACAAAGGAGGCCCATATGACAAGGGACCCGCTCTTTCTCGTCGCTGCGGCCGCTTGCCTCGCCGTTCTGGTCATTCTGATGATCGGGATCGGCGGCTTCGCCAAGGGCGGCGACTTCAATCGCAAGCACGCCAACCGGCTCATGCGATACAGGATTATCGCGCAGGCGGTGGCGGTGGCGCTGATCCTGATCTTCGTGATCTTCTCGGGCCGCGGGGGCTAGCTATGGTCGTACTGAACAAAATCTACACAAAGACCGGCGACGCGGGCGAAACCGCGCTCGGCAACGGCGCGCGCGTCGCAAAGCATTCGCTCAGGGTCGCCGCCTACGGCACGGTCGATGAAACGAACTCGGTCCTCGGCCTCGCCCGGCTTCATGCGGAAGGCGAGATCGATAAGGCGCTCGCGCGGATCCAGAATGACCTGTTCGATCTTGGCGCGGATCTCTGCCGCCCCGAAATGGAGAAGGATGGCGAAGCCGGCTATCCGGTTCTGCGGATGGTCGATGCGCAAGTCGCGCGTCTCGAATCCGAGATCGACGCCATGAATGCCAAACTCGAGGCTTTGCGGAGCTTCATCCTCCCCGGAGGATCAGCGCTTGCGGCGCATCTGCACCTCGCCCGGACGGTCTCACGCCGGGCTGAGCGTATGGCGGTTGAGCTTGCCACGATGGAATCGGTCAACGAGGCGGCGGTCAAATACCTCAACCGCCTAAGCGACTGGTTCTTCGTCGCCGCGCGGATCGCCAATGACGAAGGGCGCGCCGACGTGCTTTGGGTTCCCGGCGCGAACAGGTGACCTCTCAGGCCGGTTCCCACAACTCGATCGGATTGCCCTCGGGGTCGTTCAGCCAGGCGAAACGGCCGTTGGGATAGGGCGAATCCGGGTCGCGTCGCACCTCGATCCCCGCCGCTTCAAGCTGCGCGATCATCGCATCGAGGTCGCGGACCCTGAAGTTCAGCATGAACGCTTTCTCGCGATTGCCGAAGTAGTCGGTAACCTTCTCGAACGGCGCGAAGACGGTCACGCCCGCCTCCTGCCGCCACGGTGACGTGTCATAGTCGCCGGGCACCGGATCGATCCCGAGGTGCTCGTGATACCAGGCCGCAAGGCGCTCCGGGTCCTCCGCTCGAAAGAAGAACCCGCCGATACCGTTCACCTTCTCCATGATCACCTCCCTGGCTCTGGCCGGACACCGCAGCTAAACCCGTTGTCGGGTGCCGCGATGCGGCAACGTGGCGTCGAAGCGACAAACCGCGTCGATTTTACACTGTTTTCATGCCTGCAGAACAGCTAAGGGGGTCTCCGTACGGAATGTCTTGCCGCCTCGACAGGGCGGTGTCGGTTTGAGGGAGATCGCGAACCATGAAGGTACTTGTGCCTGTAAAGCGCGTGATCGACTACAACGTGAAGGTCCGCGTCAAGGCGGACGGATCGGGTGTCGATCTCGCCAACGTCAAGATGTCGATGAACCCCTTCGATGAGATCGCCGTCGAAGAGGCGATCCGGCTGAAGGAGAAGGGCGCGGCGGAAGAGATCGTCGTGGTCTCCATCGGCGTGAAGCAGGCGCAAGAGACGCTGCGCACCGCCCTCGCGATGGGCGCGGACCGCGCGATCCTGATCGTCGCGGCCGACGACGTGCACACCGACATCGAGCCTCTCGCTGTTGCGAAGCTTCTCAAGGCAGTGGTCGACGAAGAGAAGCCCGGTCTGGTCATCGCCGGTAAGCAGGCGATCGACAACGACATGAACGCCACCGGCCAGATGCTGTCGGCGCTTCTCGGCTGGAGCCAGGCCGCGTTTGCGTCCGAGCTGACCCTTGAAGGCGACAGCGCGGTCGTGACGCGCGAGGTCGATGGCGGTCTCCAGACGATCAAGGTCAAGATGCCGGCCATCGTGACCGTCGACCTGCGCCTGAACGAGCCGCGCTACGCTTCGCTGCCGAACATCATGAAGGCAAAGAAGAAGCCGCTCGAGGAAAAGACCGCCGCCGACTACGGCGTCGATGTCACGCCGCGCCTGACCATCGTGAAGACGACGGAACCGGCAGGCCGCAAGGCGGGCGTCAAGGTGGGCTCGGTCGACGAGCTGATCCAGAAACTCAAGGACGAAGCGGGGGTGCTCTGATGGCTGTTCTTCTTCTTGGCGAAGTGACCGACGGCCAGCTTTCGGTCGACGCCACCGCAAAGGCCCTCACGGCCGCAAAGATGCTCGGCGATGTGACGGTGCTCTGCGCCGGCGCGAAGGCTGCCGATGCGGCGGCTGAAGCTGCGAAGCTCGACGGCGTCCAGAAGGTGCTTTGCGCCGAGGATGCGTCGCTGGGTCATCGGCTCGCCGAACCGACCGCGGCGCTCATCGCGAAGCTTGCGGGCGACTACACGCATATCGTGGCGCCGGCGACGACGGATGCGAAGAACGTTCTGCCCCGCGTGGCAGCTCTTCTCGACGTTATGGTGATCTCCGACGTCTCGGGCGTCGTCGATGCCGAAACGTTCGAACGTCCGATCTATGCGGGCAACGCGATCCAGACGGTCAAGTCCTCGGACAAGATCAAGGTCGTCTCGGTCCGCACCTCGACCTTCGACCCCGCCGGTGAAGGCGGCTCGGCTGCGGTCGAGACCATCGCAGCGGCCGACAATCCGGGCCTCAGCGAATGGGTCGAAGACAAGGTCGCCGCATCCGATCGTCCGGAACTGACCTCGGCGGGCATCGTCGTGTCGGGCGGCCGCGGCGTCGGCTCGAAGGACGACTTCCACCTGATCGAGAAGCTGGCCGACAAACTCGGCGCGGCTGTTGGTGCAAGCCGTGCGGCCGTCGACTCGGGCTACGCTCCGAACGACTGGCAGGTCGGGCAGACCGGGAAGGTCGTGGCGCCGCAGCTTTACGTGGCGGTCGGCATCTCGGGCGCGATCCAGCACCTCGCCGGCATGAAGGATTCGAAGGTCATCGTCGCGATCAACAAGGACGAAGAGGCGCCGATCTTCCAGGTCGCCGATTACGGCCTGGTCGCCGACCTCTTCACCGCCGTGCCGGAACTGATCGAGAAGCTCTGAGGGTTCGGGGTTTCACGCCGTTTCACACGTGAGATCCGAGCCTGCCGATTGAAATAAAGGGAAACGGGTATTCCGTTAGCCTGCCTGAAATCAAAGAAGGCCCGCCTGACGGCGGGCTTTCTCCTTTTTCGTTCTCCAGAAGCTGAACTGGTCCGCGCTGAGCCTATCCGACGCGTGGTGCGGGTCGTCGGGCAGTCCTTACAGACCTTCAACAAATCGCAACAATTCTTCCTGCCGCGCGGGCGCAAGCGCTACGAATGCATCTCTGGCCGCGCTCGCCTCGCCTCCGTGCAGTCCGATGGCTTCCCGGGTCGTTGCTGCCCGCCCATCGTGCATCATTCGTGAGTTTGACGTGCTCAGGCCAATAAGTGGAGCAGTCCGCCATTCAGAAGCCAGAACGCCGGGCATCGAAAACCCATCGGCATTCGCGGCTCCCATGTCATGAAGCAGAAGATCCGAATAGATACCGACCGGGCCGTCTGTGCCTTCGACCACCGGCATATGGCAGGCCGCGCAACCGGCTTCCTCGAACAGCGCCAATCCTGAGGCCGCGCCAAGCCGCTCCTTGCCGAGGGTTGCGACATAGAGGCTGACGAGGTCTACAACTGCTTCGCTGAGTTCGAACCCTTCGCCCAGCGCATCGCTACCGTCATGCGCAAGACGGCAATCGGGTTGCTGCATCGTGCAATC
>CBDUOT010000115.1:0-10347 GCA_965368915.1 uncultured Rhodobacterales bacterium
TGCGTCATGGAGCGGCTGACCGTTTCTGGCGTGAGGCCCAGATAATCCGCGATGTCGGAACGGTTCATGGGTAGCCGGATCAGGTGATACTCGCCGATCGGCTCTCCGATCTTTGAAAGCAGCAGTGACAGGAACGCCGCGACCTTTTCGCTGGCTAGCCGGAGACCGAGCATGAGGAAGTGCTCTTGCAGCATCCGTATCTCATCGAGCGCTGAGGCCATTAAAAGCGACCGCAGCCCCGATTCGTGGCCCGGACGCCCTTCAGAATCGTATCGCCGTGCAACAACCTCGGCCGGTGTGATTGCGTCGCACTCAGTTGTGTGGCGCCCGTCACAGGGTAGCCCGATGATGTCGCCTGGAAAGCCGAATGCAATGATCTGCCGACGTCCGTCCTTCTGAATCCGGGTCAGACGCAGGACCCCTGAGCGCACCCTGTAGACGAAGTTTGCAGGATCCGTTTCGTAGAACAAATGCTGTCCAACGCTCAGGCTTCGCGAGTAACCCTCGTTTCCCTTCGGGCGAGGTTCAAGCTTCCGAAGTTGGTTCTGAACTGAATGAAAGTCTTCCGATACCGCTACGTACATGTTGGCCCCCAAGGCTAGAAAGACCCGTGGAGGGTGGCAGGCGTGTGTCGCAAGAGTTCTCGTCGATTGTATCAAATTGTAATCGAATGGGGTTTGACAGCGACGATTGAACTCTGGGTGTCCCGCACTATCTTGAGTTGGTTGGAGCGATTTCCGACGTGGTTCTTCGGGAAAGCCGCATGGCCGAAGCGAACATACTCGTTGTCGATGATGATGCAGGAGTCAGGAAGCTACTGCGCCAATGCTTCGAGTCTGACGGCTATAGGGTTCGAGAAGCCGCTTGCGCGCACGGTGTCCAAAAGGCTCTGGCACAAGAGACGATCGATCTCATCACGCTCGATCTGAATCTCGAGGACGACAATGGTCTCGAGATCGCGCAGGAAGTTCGAAAGAGCTCTGACGTTCCGATCATCATGGTGACGGCGAAAGGCGACTTGATAGATCGGGTTGTCGGGCTCGAGATAGGCGCCGACGATTATGTTTCAAAGCCGTTTCACGTGCGGGAACTGCTGGCGCGCGTTCATAGCGTTCTTCGACGCAGAGACGGTGGCCGAGCACGAGGTTCTGCAGTTGACGCATCGGAACCGAGGGAACTTTGTTTCGCGGGCTTCAAGGCGGATCCCGACCGACTGGAACTCAAAAACGCCGAAGGGCAGATCGTGGAACTCACCTCGGGCGACTTTCGACTGCTCAACATCTTTCTGGAGCGTCCGCGTCGCGTTCTTTCGCGCGAACAGATCATGGACTTTCTCAACGGGCCAGGTTGGTCTCCGCTCGACCGGACCATCGACAACCAGATCGCCCGCCTCCGCAAAAAGATCGAGACTGAGCCCGGCTCTCCCAAACTTATCAAGACCGTTCGTGGAGTGGGTTACATCTTCACGCCCGACGTCACTCGCCCGGCCGGATAAGGCCCGCAGTTCGGGGGCTCGAACGGGGCGGGCCAAGTTCCTGCAAGACGGCAAGATAAGCCATCAGATCTGCAAGAGTGACCACACCGATGAAGCGGCCCTGCTCCGCTACCAGAAACTTGCGTCTTTCACTCTTGGCGATCCGTTTCATCAAGTCCTCAGCCGACAGATCCGACATGACGGTGTTGCTACTGTCCGCGCCGACATAGATGTCTGACACATGTGTGCTGTCCCAGTGCTCACGGTCGATCTTTTGCAACAGGGATGCATCTACATAGCCGAGAAGATGATCGCCCTCGACGACCGGTACAAAGCTGACGGCATGGCGCAACATGATCGTATCGACAACCGAGTTGAGCGTGTCTTCAGGGTTCGCAGTATGCACGAGCCGCGTCATCAGCGCCCCCACGCTCTTGCCCGACAGCGAGGACTTGATGAGTAGTTGCTGATAAGTGCTTTTCGCCGCTGAAAGCAGGAACAGTCCGATCAGCACCTGCCACATCCCTCCGAGGGCCGCGCCGGAAAAGAGCGACACGAAGCCGAATGCAATCATCGCGTAGGCAAACAGTGACGAGGCGGCGCTTGCGCTACGCGTGGCGCTGACGACGTCACCCTGAATGTGCCACAGAACCGCACGCAAAACGCGGCCGCCATCTAGTGGGAAGGCCGGGATCAGATTGAACACCGCCAGTACGAAATTGATCAGCGCGAGGTATCCCAATACCGCCTGGACGGGTTCGGACACGTCTGCCCCTTTCATCAACTGAAGCAGGAACCAAGCAAAGGCAGCGATTGCCAAGCTCATGATCGGACCCGCTATCGCGATCCAGAACTCTGACCGCGGGCTTTCGGGTTCCTCCTCGAGCTCCGCAACGCCGCCGAAGATGAACAGTGTGATCCCGCCGACAGCGAGGCCGAAGTGCCGTGCGACAAGCGAATGGGCGAGTTCGTGCATAATAAGCCCGACGAACAGCGCCAACATCGCGACCACGCCGAGCGCAATGTAGTCTCCCCGGCCAAGCCCCGGAACGCTCTGCGGAAAGTAGCCGGTCGACAGGGTCCACACGATTAACGCCGCAATCAGAAACCAACTCGGATCAAGCCTGATCTGGAATCCGAATAGATCGATCAGCCGAACCGCCCTTGAGAACATCGGAGCGTCCTTCACTTTTGCGCGTGGTCTGAAGCTATACTCTCTTCCAATGTTCGTCTTGACGCCGATCAAGAAACGCCGCTGTCACTGGCGGTTTGCAGCTTGCAGCACGGCCAGTGCCAAAGGCTAAGCCGCAGGTTACCGCCTGTATCTATCGAAAGCTGCATGTCGAACGTCGTACCTGCGCCCGGTCATCACATCGCCAGCAACGAATAATCGTACGGCGGTTATAGGACCGGCGTTCATCCTGTTATTCGCAGTCAGACATGGGCCGAGAACCAATCAGCGGTGAGCTTGACGACTGCGGCGAGTGTGCCCGTTTCCTCGAAAAGGTGCGATGCGCCCGGAACGATTTGCATTTGCTTCTCACAAGCCAGCCGGGCAAGGGCGTCCTCGTTGAGTCCGATGACTGCGACATCCGCGCTGCCCACGATGAGAAGTGTTGGGGCCTGAACTGAGGCGAGCGATCCGCCGGCGAGATCGGGCCGCCCGCCTCGTGAGACGACCGCCTTCACCATGCTCGGCCACTGCGCGGCCGCGACGAGCGCCGCCGCTGCCCCGGTCGAAGCGCCGAAAAGCCCGATGGAAAGATCCGCAGTTTGCGGCTGGGTTTCGGCCCAGCGAAGTGCCTCGCCGACGCGGCTGGCCAAAAGGGCTATATCGAATACCTTTGCCCGGTCGGCGGCTTCTTCCTCGGTCAGCAGATCGAAGAGAAGCGTCGCGAAGCCAGCCTTCTGCAATTCACTCGCCACATACTGATTGCGGGGGCTGAGGCGGCTGCTCCCGCTGCCATGAGCGAAGACAACGAGACCGATCGCGTGCTTCGGCCGTTCGAGCAGGTATTCCAGACCGAAATCCTCTTCAGCGGCCGGGATAACATCGCTTCGGTTCACGTTTCCGGTCATGCTGTTTTCCGCATTCTGGATGCGCACCTCGCGCCTTGACGGTGGTCGGTGCTCCATCGCTTCGCTCATTGTTCGGCAGCGAGTAAGGCTTTCAGATGATGTTCGTAGAGCAGATCGACGCCGTCGCGGTTCAGGTGATCGGTGTCAAAGTAGAGCTTGGGGTCGTCGATCGCCGCACTCAGGTCATGAAGCGGAACATCAAGCTTGGCGAGCCGGGTACGAAGCGCGGCATCGAAGGTGGCTTCATCGGGCATGGCATTGCGGAAAGCTTCGGGAACCGGTGGCTTGACGATGGTGACACTCAGCCCGGCGGCTCTCGCCTTTGTGACCATATCCTCAAGCACGTCCAGATAGCGCTCAAGTGCCGCATCTTCGGTCGGATCGGGGTAGAGGTACTCGATGCGCGACTGCGTGGCGTGGCGCGAAGGGCGAAATGTGCGTTCGAAATTCTCGGCGCCGCGCCAGTCGTCCGTCGGAAAACGATCAGGCGGATTGAGCTTTGAAAACCCCGTTGCGTAGTCGAGCGCCGCGCTCCCCGCGACATTATGGGACAGCGCGAAGTCCACCATCGTCTCGAGCGTCGATATCCTGAGCGGCGTCGTGCGCAGCAGCTTGCGGTCTGCGATCCGCTCCTCGTTCCAGACGCGGGATCGGAAACCGAAGGAGTCTGCCAAATACAGAAGCCGCTTTGGGCGGAGGTCGGACAAAGCTTGTTGCAGCACGAAGTCGCTGTAAAGCGGCCCCGCGCCCACTTCGGCGAGCACCATCATGCTCTGACCTGTCTCCGCCTCAAGACGTTCGGGAATGCCACCGTAGGCGAGCGGCAAGGCGTGCGACGCGCCAAGCACGATCCAATCGACCTCGGTGCCGCGCACCGCGTTGAGTTTTTGCATGGCCGATTCCGTGCCGTTGCGGCCGACGCGTAGCTCAGCAACAGTCGCGGCGACGGCGTAGAGTGCCAGAAACATGCCCAGAAACGCGAAGATGCGGGTCATCGGAAGATGCGGAGCAGAACGGGTTAGGCTGTCCATACACGTGCCCTTCAGAATTGCATGTAGACGAAGACTTCGCTTTCCCACCGGCCGAGGAGGATCAGCGCGAAAAGGCAGGCGAGCCAGACAAGCCAGCGAAGCCCGCGCGGCGCCGCCGAAAATCTCTCGGCGATGTTCGGCCGCTCCATGACGTATTCGATGATCAGGAGCGCGACGATCAGCGCAGCAAGAAAACCGTGTTCTGCAGTGAAGGGGTATTGCGGCAGAAGCGCGGGCAGGTCGGGAAGGCTCTGCCAGATCCTCGACAGAACGACGCCTGCGTCCGAAAGGTTGCCTGCTCGGAAGAACACCCAACTTACGAGGATCAAGTGAAAGACCACGAGGACTGCGAGGACCGTATGCACCTTTGCAAACCAGGACTTGCCGATCCGCTTGCGGAGTTGTCGCCTGAAGGGGTTCAGCGCCCGCTCTCCCCACAGATAGGCACCGTTCAGAAGCCCCCACACCACGAAGCCCCAGCCAATCCCATATCCGAGTCCGGCGTGCCAGATGCCGCTCAGAACGAACACCACCATGACCCCGGCATACATGCGCCATTGCTTCCGATCCTCCCCGACAAGAGGGAAGTAGACGTAATCGCGGAACCAGTCGGAGAGAGAAATGTGCCAACGGCGGGACCAGAACTCTCCGACGGAATGGGCGAAATATGAACGGCGAAAGTTCTCGGAAAGACGGATGCCGAATAGCTGCGACGTCCCGCGGGCGATGTCGGTGTAGCCGGAGAAATCGCAATAGATCTGGAAAGCGAAGAAGTAGCTCGCGATGAGCAGCTCGACGGGCACGGCATAGGCAGGAATTGCATAGGTCCGATCCACGAACGGTGCGAGGTTGTCCGCGATCACGACTTTCTTGACGAGGCCCCAAAGGATGAGCTGGCAACCGAACGAGAATTGCTGCCATGTGAGCGGCGAAGCATCGGTCAGCTCGGCGACGAACGGGCTGATGCGTTCGATCGGCCCGGCAAGGATCTTGGGAAACCAAGCGAGGTAGAGCACTTCTTGCGCGTCGTTCGCCTGCGCCGCGCCCGGGTCACGATAGCGGTCGACGATGAGCGCGATGGCTGTGAAAGCATAGAACGAAAACCCCGCGGGAGAGGTCAGGCCCAAAGTCGGCATTCCCTCTATCCCGGACGCGATCGGGTCGTAGTATTTCAACAGACCCATCAGCGCGAGTATGGCGACGGTTCCGCCCCAGAGAGCGAAGCGCCGTGCGCCCGGCGTCTCGGCCATGAGCATCCGACCGGCAATCAGCACGATGACCATCACGACTGCGAGATAGATGAGGTTCTGAAGTCCGAAACTGCCGTAGAACACCACACTCGCCAGTATGAGCCACGGCATCCTGAGCCGCGCGGGCAGCAGCCAGAAAACCAGAACCGCAGCCGGCAGGAAGAGCAGAAATTCGAGCGTGGTGAACAGCATTGGCGCGCCCTCCTCCATCGCCCCGGGATTGATCCGCCTTAGTAAGAGGCGCCGCCCGCCCGTAGCTCTGGCGGTATCTGATCGATCGGAATTGACGCGTTAAGCACGAGGTAGTCGGCCAGCGCCTCGCGCTCGGCGGGCGTCGTCTCGATCTCGACATGGCTCGGGCCGTTCATCGTGCGCAGCCAGGCCTCGCGGGTACGGTCCTGTGTCACGACAACGGTGATGATATGGCAGGACTGACAGAGCTGAAGCGCCATGTCCCGTCCGTCGCGTGGCAGATCAGCGCCTGCTTCGATCGGAGCGTTGGCTGAAAGGTAGAATGCCAGCGTATCGGTTTGCCAGGAATCGAGCGCATCCAGCCCGGGCGCATCCGCCTTGGCGGCCTCGATTCTTTCGCGCCACACCTCGGCATCGCCACTTTCCGATGCGATCGCGGCCTCGATCTGGTCCGGCAGTCCTTCGGTGCGCGCCTGTTCAAGAAGGGTGCGACCGCCCGCTGGGACGAAGGAGAAGACATCCTCTTGGGCCAGCGCGGCCACCGCCATGCCAAACGCGATGGCGAAGGTCGCCATCTTGGCGCTCAATCGGGTCGGTCTCATTAGCTTACACTCCCTCTATCGCGTCAGAATCTCAGCTCCGGGGGCACATCCTCGAACTTGAGCGGCATGTTGATCGCAGAGTAGCTCGCGAAGGTGTCGCGCTCTACTTCCGACATCGGGATTTCGGCATGGAAGGGGGCCTTGAATGTGCCCTTCCAGTTGGTCTCGCCCCGATCCTGCATCAGGTAGCCGGTAAACAGCGAATGGCAGAACTGGCACTGCGCGATGGCCAGATCCTTTCCGTCTGCCGGCAGAACCGCCGAGTCTCCCGTTTCGGCAAGCGACGCGGCGATGTCGCCGGCGACCGGGAAGTTTAACGCGGCGTAGCCCGCGAACGTGTCGACCGCGGCCTCCGAAAGCTCTGGGTTGCGGGTGCGCGCCCACTCAGCCCATTCGTCGCGGCTCGCCTCACGAGAGGCGGCTTCGGCAAGATCAGTCCCGTCCTGCGGCACCAGCATATCGGCGAGGATCGACCGCCCACCCGGCGGCATGAACTCAAAGCCATCTTGCGCCCCGACCGCCGTTGCGGCGGTCAGGGCCGCCAGCACGGCCAGACCCTGCCATTTAGCGCTCTTCGCCACCGCCACCACCCTCTGAGGAGGTCTCGAAGGTGAAGACCGGTACTGTCATTTGGCGAGCCGCTCGGTCACGAGAGAAACCCGCGCCGCGCATCATGTCGAGCCGCATCGCGGTTTCGTCCTGGTAAAACTGCTCACCGCAGGTCTGGCAGACGAGCGCCGGTATATCTTCAACAACGACGAGCGACTCGCCGGACCAAAGCGCCGTTTTCACCCGGTCCGGCGCGAGCTTGCCCGTCCCGCATGACTGGCAGTTCGGCAGGGCCGCTTCCGAAGCTGCTCCTGCCGTGCCTTCTGCCGCGCGAAGCTCCGCCTCAGCCGACAAGCGCATGTGCTGCCCCCACGATGTTTTCAGCGCCCGGCCGCATCCAGAGGAACATTTCGGGCGATGCCGGCGGCGGGGCATCGGGGAAGGCCACGCGCTTGAAGCGGGCGCCGTCCACGTTCTCCGCGCACCGAGAGATCACTTCGGCACCTGGGCAGAGCGTGTAGTAGGACTGGTCCACCGTCAGAAGCCGCTTGGTCTTTGCGACCGAATTGACAAGCGTTTCAGTGTCCATTTCCTTCAAGACGCGAAGGTCGATGACCTCGACACCCATGCCTTCGGCCTTCAGCGTCTCAGCCGCCTCCAACACGCCGGGCATGCCGCCACCCGAACTGACGATGGTCAGGTCGCTGCCTTCCATGCGGACCGCAGCCTTGTCGAGCGGCACCTCGTATTGCTCATCCGGCACCTCCTCAGTCAGGGTCCGCAGGCCAGCCGGATAGAGATACACGACCGGATCGGGCGAGCGCAAAGCCGAAACCATCATCCCCTTCGCGTCGTAGGGCGTCGACGGTATGACCGTTCGGACACCGGGAATGTGCATGTAGAAGCTGTCTTCCTCGTAGCAGGAGTGCTGTCCTGCGAAGCCCGGCGTCTGGCCGGTCATCTCGATGATCCAGACGACAGGCATCGCCGCCTTGCCGCCGGTCATGTGGCGCAGTTTGCCAGCGACGTTCTGGATCACCTCGAGCGGCATGAGCGCTCCTTGATAGGGAATGTACGTCGCGGATCGGGATCCGGCGAGTCCTGCGCCAAGCACGGCTGAAGCCATCCAGTTTTCGTCGATACCCGTGTTGACCACGCGCTTGCGGCCGAACTCGGTTTCAAGGTTGATGACCGGCATGTTCGGGTTTGACGCCACCGGTGGGGTCAGCTCGAAGATCCAGGTCATCGCCGGATCCTCGCGCATCTCGTATTGCACGGCCTCTAGGACCGAATACATCCAGCTCTTCACAGTCATTGTCGTATCCTTTCAAACGCGGGGGTCTCGGGCTCAGCCAAACTGGCGTGCGGGCACCGTGCCCTCGGCGAAGACGTGCTTCAGACCATCCTCAGGCGTGCAGAGAGGCTGGGCGAGCCCCCATTCGAAGGCCGCCGCGATCTCTGCCTTTACCTCTTCCTCGATCTCGAGTGCGCGCGCCTCCTCGAGTACGCCCCAGTCAACGAGAATCTTCCGCGAGATATCCACCGGGTCGCGCTGCATCCATGCGCGCACCTCCCGTTCTGGCCGGAATGACGTGATGGCGAGCGGGTCGTACCCGAACGCGCCAAGTTCGCCTTCCTTGGCGCCGGGGGCGCCCCAGTGGTTGTAGTAACGGTAGGTCTTGGCTTCGATGAAGGTCGGGCCGCCGCCTCCGCGAGCACGATCAACCGCCTCCTTCGCGACGTTGTAGACCTGCGTCACGTCTTGTCCGTCCACCGTGCGCGCCGGAATGCCATAGGCCGCTGCCGCGTCGGCAATATCCGTGTGCGGGCAGGAGTACGAATAGTGCGCGTACTGGTGATAAAGGTTGTTTTCACACACGTATATCAGTGGCAGGTCGAGCATTTTCGCATTGTTCAGAGTGGAGTGAAAATGCGGCGCGGCGTAGTTCCCGTCGCCTGCGAAGACCACGGCCACCTGGTCCGACTCGCGGGCACGGAACGAGAATGCGGATCCCGAAGCGATGACGGGTGCCGGCCCGATCATTCCGTCGGCACCGATGAAGCCGACTGAGGCGTCAGAGATGTGCATCTCGGCCGCGTAGCCGCCGTTCATGCCAGTCGCGCGGAAATCCATCTCGGCGACCATCTTCGGAATGTCGACGCCTTTGGCGATCGCGTGGCCGGACGGGCGGTGCGACGAATACACGAGGTCGATCTGGTCGAACGATCCGCTATTGCGCAGTGCTGCGCAGACGCCGGTCGCGACCGCCTCTTGGCCCGCATAGAAGTGGTTGTAACCCCGGTATTCGGGGTTCGCGAGCATCTGGTCCGCTTGGGTCCGTTCGTGCCAGCGGATCTTCAGGATCGTGCGATACATGTCGATGAGCTTGTCGTCCGGCAAATCCATCGAGTGGTAGGCGATGTCGCCGTTCGCCAGCGCCCGCCGCGTCGACAATGTCGTCGCCGCTGCCCCAGTAAGCGCGGCGAGCTTCAGAAAGCCGCGGCGGCTTTCGGATTGGGGTGCTTGCCCTTGATCTTCAGGGTAGGTCACCAGATCTCCGTCATGGTCCGTCATGTTGTCCTCCCAACAGCTGATTTGGCGTTTTCGCGCTTGCGGCGCAGCCACCAGAATCAAGCGTCAGGATGAAGCCGGGGGCTGGGCACTGTCATTGACGCGCGTCAGTCGTGCGGGCGGCGCGGCTTGCGCGGCGAAACACGCCGCTCGTTTCAATTACTCGCAGTTTGTTGAACGCGAAGACCAACCCGTTTGAACCGCGGAGTTCAGTATCGACTTGCGTTCGGCCCGAGGACTGGTCAAACCCGATTCCGGTAGCCCGTTGCGATTCCGCTGTTTTGTGCACGTTTTTCGTTCAAGGGGAGCATCAAGAAATGCCTCAACCTTCGCAGTTCGCGGTTTTCGCCGCTCTGACCGCTCTCGCTGTGTCTCTGTCTGTAGAAGTCCAGGCGCAGGAAGCACCCCCGACCACTGTTACGGTCGTAACCGTGCATCCCGAAACTGTGACGTTAACCTCAACGCTTCCGGGACGCGTCGTCGCGTCTGCGGTGTCCGAAGTGCGCCCTCAGGTTGCAGGAATCATCACCGAGCGGCTCTTCACCGAAGGCGGGTCGGTCGAGGCGGGTGACGCGCTTTACACGATTGACGCGGCCAC
>CBDUOT010000116.1:0-10129 GCA_965368915.1 uncultured Rhodobacterales bacterium
TCCGCCTCGGGCGGGGCAGGGTCGGAAGGTTGGCCATGGGCGACGATTAGGGCGCTGCGAGTCATCGTGAGAAGCCTAGCGCAACGACCGGCGAAGGCAATCAATCGCGGGCCAGGTCAACCGATTTCAGGATCGCGTGACATGCGACGCCGGGTGCGAGGCCTAACGCGGCAACCGAGCGAGAGGTGATCCGCGCGCGAATTCGTGTTTCTCCAATCCGCAAAACAACATCGGCCGAGGTCTTCTTGAATGGCACAATCTCTTCCACCGTCGCCGGAAGTATGTTCAGGGCACTTAGTCCCTCTGGACGTTCCCTGGCGATCATCACATCGCGGGCACGGATGAAGAGGCGCACTGCCGCGCCTTCTGGCCCCATTCGTTCAGGTGTCAGGATCGTCCCGCCGGAGAAGGAGAGGGTGCAAAGCCCGTCCCCGCTCATCGCTTGAACGGTTGCGGAAACCAGGCTGCCCGGCTCATCCCCCTCGATCCCCGGCAGCCGGGTAGGATCGCCCAGCATCTCGGCCGTCGCACCGAAGCCGACGACGCGTCCTTCAGCGAGCGTCAGCATCTGGCCGGCCAGCCGTGCAACCTCGGCACGCGAGTGGCTGACATATAGGATCGGTATTCGCAGTCCGTCGCGCAATTCTTCGATATACGGAAGAATATCCTGACGTCTGGACTGGTCGAGAGCCGACAATGGTTCATCCATCAGGATCAGCCGTGGCGCGGTTAAAAGTGCCCGCGCCAGGGCGACCCGCTGCGCCTCGCCTCCGGACAGAGTTTCGGTTCGGCGATGGGCGAGCGGTGCGAGCCCGAAACGACCGATCATCGCGGAGAGCCGATCCGTCTGGCCAGCGCGCTTGGCCGCATAGGCGAGGTTCCCGTGCACGTCGAGATGCCTGAAGAGTCGTGGTTCCTGAAAAACGGTCGCGACGCGCCGCCGATGCGGCGGCACGAAAACCGCGCGATCTTCCCAGACCTCATCGTCGAAAGTGATGCGACCGGCGCCACGCTCGAACCCGGCAATGATCCGCAAAAGAGTGCTCTTGCCCGCGCCGCTTGGCCCGAAGACGGCGGTGACTCCGGAAAGCGTAAGCCTGCGGTCGACTTCAAGCGTGAAGTCAGCGTGCTTCAGACGAATATCGAGGTCGATCCTCGTCATGCTCGTCCCCGTCCGCGCCCATTCAGGACATAGAGCGCGAGTAGGATCGCGAAAGAGAGTACAAGAAGAATGCCCGAAAGCAGGTGCGCCGTAGCGTAGTCCAACGTCTCGACTTCTTCGTAGATTGCGATGGAAATGACGCGGGTTTGACCGGGGATGTTGCCTCCGACCATCAGCACTACGCCGAATTCGCCAAGGGTGTGGGCAAAGGTCAGCACGGCTGCCGTGAGATACCCGCGAAGGCAAAGCGGGACCGCTACTGTCAGGAAGGCGTCGAGCGGCGCGGCACCAAGGCTCGACGCGGCTTCCAAGGGCGCGCGGCCGAGCGTGGTAAAGGCAGCCTGCAGGGGCTGGACGGTGAAGGGGAGCGAATACACGAGCGAGGCAATGACCAGCCCGGCAAATGAAAAGGTCAGCGTGCCGCCGGTAAGAGAGACCCAGAACGCCCCCAGCGGAGCGGTCGGATTGAAGGCGAGCAGCAGATAGAAACCCAGGACCGTTGGCGGCAGCACGAGTGGGAGTGCCGTGACGGCTTCCACCGCCGGTGCAAACCGCGCCCGCGTTCGGGCGAGCCACCATGCCAGCGGTGTTCCGAGGATCAATAGCAAGGCAGTGACGACCGCCGCGAGCTTCAGCGTCAGCCAAATGGGGGCAAGGTCCGCCATGATCATGATCCAGCCGCATATCCGAAGCGCTCGATCACCGACTGGGCGGCATCCGAACGAAGGTATTCGAGGAACGCGCTAGCGGCTACGTTCTGCGAGCCGTTATTGAGCAGAACAGCATCCTGCTTGATTGGGTCATGATAGCCCTCCGGAATGACCCATCCCACGCCCTTGCCATCGATCGTGGCGGAGGCGGCGACGAAGCCCATCTCTGCCGCGCCGGTGGCGACAAGGGCATAAGTCTGACCGATATTCTCGCCGGTGACGAGATTATCATCGATATCGGAAAGAGACATGTATTCAATCGATTGCGCGGCGGCTTTTCCGTAAGGTGCAATATCCGGATTGGCGATCGCAACATGACGGGCCGAGCGAAGGGCCGCGACCGGATCGGTGAAGTCTGTCTGCGGGTCGGCAGACCACAGTACGAGTTGCCCTACCGCGTAGGTGAAGCGCGTTTCTCCTTTGGCGAAACCCCCAGTGATCAAGCGCGTTACCGTGTCGGAATCCGCAGAAAGGAAAGCGTCGAAAGGCGCTCCCGCCTCGATTTGAGCAGCAAGCTTGCCCGTCGCTGCGGCGCTGAGGTCGACTTGATGGCCGCTCGCTGCGGCGAAATCCTGCACGAGGACTTCCGCCACCGGACGGAAATTCGTCGCGACTGCGATCAGCGTGGTCTCGCCCCGGGCGCTGGCGGCAATCAGCAGGAAGGCGACTGAGAGCATGAGACGCATTTTGGGCCTCGTTATTTCCGTTCGGGAATAACGGCTATGTCGCTAGAGAGGCAAGCGTTATTTCTGCTCGGGAATAACGGATAGCTCCAGAAGCTCTTGAACCTCTTTCGCCAGCGTTTCCTCTCCCTTCGCCTGCATCCGTCGGTAGAGGGCCAAAACCCTATGTCCGGTCGTGGTCAGTTCCGCGCCGCCGTGCTCCGCACCGCCCCGGCTGGAGTTTACGAGCTGCGCGCTGAACATGTTGTTCAGCGTCTCAACCAATCCCCACGCGCGTTTGTAGCTCATCCCCATCCGCTTGCCAGCGGCCGAGATGGAGCCGGTTTCTGCGATCCCTTGCAGAAGGTCGGCCTTGCCCGGTCCAATCCAGTCGCCGCTCTCTACAACAAGTCGGAATTTCAGCCCGGGCTGCTTTTTGTGCGATCGCTTCATGGCCCTTTTGATTCCTGCCGCCCCGCGCCATGGTAGGGCGGCAGGTCCGGCAGGGAAAGGTAGGGTCTTCCAATGCGTCAGGTTACGATAGCGGTCACTCAGTTTGCCTGTTCATGGGATCTGACCGCCAATCTCGATCGGGCCGAGGCGCTTGTCCGCGAGGCGGCCGGGCAGGGGGCTGGGATTGTTCTTCTGCAGGAGCTTTTTGCGACGCCGTACTTCTGTATCACCGAACAACCAGAGCACCTCGTCCTCGCGTTGCCCTTCGCCGGCAATCCTTTGATTGAACGCTTTGCTTCTTTGGCACGCGAACTTGGCGTCGTCCTGCCAGTCTCATTCTTCGAGCGCGCGGGCGAGGCGCATTTCAACTCGTTGGCGATGGTGGATGCCGACGGTTCTGTGCTTGGCTGCTATCGCAAGAGCCATATTCCGCAAGGCCCGGGTTATGAGGAGAAGTATTATTTCACTCCCGGCGATACCGGATTCCGTGTTTGGGACACTGCTGTCGGGCGTGTCGGGATTGGCATCTGCTGGGACCAGTGGTTTCCTGAAGCAGCCCGCGCGATGGCACTCTCCGGTGCCGAGATGCTGCTGTATCCGACGGCCATCGGATCGGAACCGCCAGCACCCGACTACGACAGTCAACCACATTGGGAGATGGTCATGCGCGGCCACGCAGCGGCGAACATCCTGCCAGTCGCGGCTTCCAACCGGATAGGTACCGAAAAACAAGAAGAGCGCCACGTCACCTTTTACGGCACGTCCTTCATCGCCGATCAGACCGGGCAGCTGATGGTTCAGGCGGGGCGGGAGGACGAGGCGGTGCGGCTGGCAAGTTTTGACCTCGACGCGATCCGTGATCTTAGGCGCAGCTGGGGGCTGTTTCGTGACAGGCGACCAGAGCTCTATGGGGCGCTTAACGGGTTTGGAGGTGAGTGCTGAGGGCTTGGGAGTCGGGCGGTCGCCGTCCGGGCCAATCCGTCGCCTCATGATACGCATGCCCCATGGCGAGGACGGCGGCGTCTGCTCCCGTTGGTCCAAACAGTTGCATACCCATGGGCAGAGCTGCGGGACCGAAGCCTGCCGGCACTGAAAGGCAAGGCAAGCCGATTAGGCTGACGGGCACCACAATCTCCATCCAGCGATGATAGGTGTCCATCTTCCTCCCATTGATCTCTTGCGGCCAGCGCCAATCGACCGGAAAGGGCCAAACCTGCGCACTCGGCAGCGCCAGCGCATCGAACTTGTCGAAAAGCCGGGCCGCAACGGCATACCAGCGCGACCGTATCAAGCTTGCGGCATAAACATCAGCGGCGCTGAGCCCCAGACCCTGTTCGATTTCCCAAAGCGTCTCAGGTTTGGTCATCGCGCGCTTTTCGGGATCGCTGAAAAGGTGTGCCTTGGCACCGGCATTCAGCATGGCGCGAAGCGTGATCCAGGCGCTCCAGAGGTCTTCGGCGGGGAAGGGCGGGTCGAGCGGTTCTACTATGGCCCCAAGTTCTTGGAACACATCGAGGGCTTGTTCGCACAGTGCCGTGATCCCGGGTTCTGTTGGATAGGCACCACCCCAATCGGCGAGCCATCCGATCCGCTTGCCGCGAATGTCCTGTCGAATTGTGCTCGCGAAATCTTCCGTCGGTCGACCGAAGGGCACGCCCGGGTTCGGGCCCCCAAGCACCATCAACAGCTGCGCAATATCCTCAGGGCTGCGCCCCATTGGGCCGTCGGTCGCGAGCGTTGATAAGTATGTTTCGCCCTCGGCATCTTGCGGAACGAGGCCCCAGGTCGGCCGGAAGCCGTAGATGTTGCAGAAGGCGGCCGGATTGCGGAGCGACCCCATCATGTCCGAGCCGTCCGCGACAGGTAAGAGCCGTGCCGCAAGCGCCGCCGCGGCGCCGCCCGAGGATCCGCCCGCGCTACGCGTGACATCGTACGGGTTCAGTGTGACGCCGTGCACCGGATTGAACGTGTGGGAACCGTGCCCCCATTCGGGTGTGTTCGTCTTGCCGATGACGATCGCCCCTGCGGCTTTCATCCGAGACGCCACCAAGTCGTCGGTCTCGGGAATGAAGTCGGCATGAAGTGGCGATCCGAAGGTGGTCCGCAGCCCCTTTGTTGCGACCAGATCCTTTATGGCCACCGGCATCCCGTGCAGCCATCCGCGCCGTTCAGCGCGATCTGCTTCCTTCGCCTCCGACAGAAGCTCCTCGCGCGGTCTGATCGAGACGATCGCATTGATCTTCGGATTGACCGCTTCGATCCGGTCAAGAAAGGCGGCCATGACCTCGGTCGCAGAAACCGCTCGGGCCGCGATGCGCGCTGAAAGCTCAGCCGCGCCCAGTTCTGTCGGGTCCAAATCTTCCCCCTTTTCTCAAATCAGAGCGGCGGCAGGGGGTGCCGGGGGTATTATCCCCCGGCTGATCGGGCGCACGCGCGCCCGAACCCTCACTTCTGAAGTTCGGTCCAGATCGCCGTGTAGTATTCCTGCGCCTTGGGCGAGCAGGTCGGGAGGAAGTGGCCCGCGGCGGCGAACTCTTCCGGTACCTTGATCTCGGGCGCGGTCTTCATGTCTTCCGGCATGAACTCCTCAGAACCGGTGATACCATTCGCGTATCGCGCGAAGGACGAGATCAGCGCGGCGTTCTCCGGCACCATGATGAAGTCGAGGAACTTGTAGGCCTCTTCTACATTATTGGCGTCGGACAGGAGCAACACCTGATCCATCCAGAGCGGGTAGCCTTCCTTCGGGTAGCCGTAGACCACATCGGGGTTCTGCAGCCGCGCCCGGAAGATCGCGCCGTTCCAGTAAACCGAGGCCATCACGTCATTGGCGGCCATCTTCTCGGTCATGCCGTAGTCCATCGACTGCCATTTCGGCTTTGCCTCAACCAGCGCATCGCGGACCTTCTTCAGGACTTCGGTGTCCTCGGTGCACGGTTCGCCGCCCATATACATGATGGCGAGCGACAGGACGTCGTTCATCTCGGGCGTCACGTTGACCTTGCCGACAAGTTCCTCGGGCGGGTCCATGAAAATCGCCGAGGTGTTGATGTCACCGGAATAGGCGGTCTTGTTCACTGCGACACCGGTGGAACCCCACTGCCACGGCACGGAAAACTTCCGGCCCGGATCATAGGTCGACTCCATCCACTGGGGCTCGATATTGCCGTGATTGGAGAGCTTCGACAGGTCCAGTTCCTGCACCAGACCCTTTTCGACGTAGATCTGCACATAGTTGGCGGACGGGACGACAAGGTCGAAACCGTGGCCGCCGGCCTCGATCTTGGCCAGCGCGGAGTCGTTCGAGTCGTAATCCGTGATCGTGACCTTGATGCCGGTCTCTTCCTCAAACTTCTTGATCAGTTCCGGGTTCGTGTAATCGCCCCAGTTAAACAGCTGCAACTCGCCCTCGGCCAGCGCCATGCCGGTCGAACCGAGCAGAAGAGCGAAAGCGGATAAGTAGTTTTTCATTCGTTAAACTCCCTGTTGGTTTGGTTTTAATTCTTCTTCCGCGTGAGGAGGAAGAAGGCAGTGAGAAGCAAGATGGTCAGGCACAGAAGCACGGTCGAGATCGCATTGACCTCGCCCGTCACCTGCCGGCGAATCTGACCGAGCAGATAGGTCGGTAGCGTATCCTGACCGGCGGATTTGACGAAGAGGGTGATGACCACGTCATCGAGCGATGTGACGAAGGCCAACATCATGCCCGCAATGATGCCGGGGCCAAGCAGCGGCAGCGTCACATATCGGAAGGTTTGCCACGGTGTCGCGTAAAGGTCCGAGGCCGCCGTCTCAAGCGTCAGGTCCATCCCTTCGAGGCGGGCGCGGATCGGGAGATACGCGAAGGGGATGCAGAAAGCGGTATGGGCCAGGATCAGATAGCCCAAACCCTGATAGCCCGTAGCCACCTTGATCGACGCGAAGAAAATAAGAAGCGCCACGGCTGTCACGATTTCGGGCACCATCAGCGGCTGGTTAATCGCCACATAAACAGCGGTCTGTCCGCGAAACGGCTTCTTCCGCGTTGTCGCTAGCGCCGCCATCGTCGCCGCGGTCGTCGAGAGAAGTGCCGCCGAGCTGGCGACGATGAGCGAGCGGATCGTCACATCCTTTACTTGTTCGTTCGCCCAGGCACGCGCGTACCAACGGAAGGAAAAGCCTTCGTAAAACGCGATCGAGTCCCCGGAATTGAACGAATAGACCACAAGCATCCCGATGGGCATGTACAGCGCCACGAAAACAGCGATCGCCACTGCGGTAAAGCCCGGTAGCCGGGTAACGGTGAAATTGCCCCTAGCCATGACCGCCATCCCGGTTCGCGAATTTGACGTAGACGAGCAGTGCGCCCATCACGATGAACAAAAGTAACACCGATAGCGAAGCGCCGAGTGGCCAATTGCGCCCTTGGCCGAACTGAAGCTCGATGAAATTGCCGATCATCATGTTCCGCCCGCCGCCCAGGATCCTCGGTGTCACATAGGCCCCAAGCGAAGGGATGAAGACGAGGATCGAGCCGGCGATGATCCCGGGCTTCACCACCGGAAAGATGATCCGGCGAAGCACCGCGATGCGGCTCGCATAAAGATCGTACCCGGCTTCCAGAAGCCGGTGGTCGAACCTGTCGATCGCAGCAAACAGTGGAAGCACCATCAGCGGCAGGTAGACATAGGTCATGCCGATGAACACCGCGGTGTCGGTGTAAAGCAGTTTGAGCGGGGAAGAGATCAGCCCGATCTTCAGAAGTATCGTGTTCAGCAGCCCTTCCGTCCGGATGATCTGGTTAATCGCGAAGGTGCGGATCAGAAGGTTCGTCCAGAACGGAATCGTGATGAGGAAAAGCCAGAACGCTCGCCAGCGCGGTGCGCGCGTCGCGATGAACCATGCCGTCGGGAAGCCAACGGCAAACGTGAAAATCGTCGTGAGCAGCGACAGGCGCACCGAGCGCCAGAAGATCGTCAGATGCGCATCCGCGAGTTTCAACGTCTCATCGAAAATGTCTCGGGTGAAAAGAATGCCGCGCCAGGCGTCGAGCGAGAAGATCCATTCAACGTTGCCGTACTTGCCCGGCGTGAGGAACGAATACACCAGCATGATACAAAGCGGTCCGATGGCGCCGACGAAGAGGATGGTCAGCGCCGGCAAGCTCAGAAGCCAGCTGCGGCGGACTTGTTCGGCTTCGCGTCTGGACTCGCTGGTCGACATCTCAGTCCTCCAGCACCTGAACGGCGTCTGCGGGGAAGGTGACGCCGACCTCAGCGCCATCTACGGGCCCTTGCCCGCCCGCAGGGTCGCTTTGTTGGCGAGCCACGATCTCCGTTCCGTCGAGCAGGCTCAGATGGATATGGCTGTCAGTGCCTAGATAGATGGAATGGCTCACCGTCGCTGGGAGCGCGCCCGCCGTGCCCTTCGGCACCAGACGAAGATGTTCGGGCCGAACTGTTATCGTCGCTTCTCCATCGGCGTGCGGCTGGTCGAGTCTGATTTCGACGCTGCCGGGAAGGTGGGCGTCCCCGCCGATTATCCGAGTGGGGATAAAGTTTGTTTCGCCGATAAAATCTGCAACGAAGCGGCTTGTGGGGTGGGCATATATTTCGCGGGGGGATCCGATTTGCAGGATTCGTCCGCCCGACATAACGCCGATACGATCCGACATGGTCAGCGCTTCTTCCTGGTCGTGCGTGACGAAGATGAAGGTGATTCCGGTTTCGAGTTGGAGGCGTTTCAGCTCGCTCTGCATCTCTTTTCGAAGCTTGAGATCGAGAGCCGAGAGCGGTTCGTCCAGCAGCAGCACTTTAGGCTTCGGTGCAAGCGCGCGGGCGAGCGCCACGCGTTGCTGCTGACCACCGGAGAGTTGCGAGGTCTTCCGTTCCGACATCGCCTCGAGCTTCACGAGCGTGAGCATTTCCGCCGTCCGCTGCGTAACCTCGGACTTTGCTCGGCCAAGCATTTCAAGGCCGAAGCTGATGTTTTGTGCGACCGTCAGATGCGGGAAAAGGGCGTAGCTTTGAAAGACCGTGTTCACCGGTCGCTTGTTCGGCGGGAGGTCGGTGATGTCCTCTCCGTCCAGAAGAATCGCGCCGGATGTAGGGGTGTCGAAACCTGCAATGAGGCGCAGAAGTGTGGTCTTGCCGCAGCCCGATGGTCCGAGAAGTGTAAAGAACTCTCCCTTACGGATCGCGACCGAAACACTATCGAGCGCCCGGACGGCGTGTTCGCCTTGGCCGAATTCCTTGACGGCGTTTCGCGCTTCGACAGCATTCGTCTCGGTCACGTCACTGGCCCTCCCCAGATGGGCGTCACGATTTGATCATTTTATGCAAAAGCAAGATTTCTCATATGATGGTCAGCTAACAGGATGTTTGTTGTCAAACGTTTCTTTTATTAGTTTCGCTCTCGTAGAGGTCAGTCGCCGCGTGATCAAATTTTGAGCGGTGGGCTTGGCAAAAGGCGATCTCATGGACAACGATCCGCCCAAGGCCGAACCGATTCCAGTTCAGCTGACAGCGCGATCAACTCCTCGTCCGCGCCGAAACGGCAGGCCAAATGGATGCCGATCGGAAGGCCCTCCGCGCTCCAGTGAAGCGGCAGCGAAGCGGCGGGCTGGCCCGAGGCATTGAAGGCAGCGCAGAAGGGCGAATAGTCGAAGACCATGCCAGGCCCGATGCGGTAGTCGACATAGTCGCGCCCGGTATGGGAAAACCTTCCGATCTTTGCGGGCGGCTCGGCCAGCGTCGCGGTCAGCAGAACATCCCAAGCGTTGAAGAACTCAGCCAGTTCGCGACCATATGCGTGGATTTTTCCGACCGCTTCCAGGTAGTCGGCACCTGAAAGGGTCGCGGCATAATCCACTGCGCTGCGGCTCACGTCTTCAATGTCATTGGGCGCCAGGTCGCGGCCTGTGGCGGCCAATGCGTTGCGAATGCCAAGAGCGGTGCCGCAGGCCACGATCTTTGTCCAGGCGCGCATCATCCCTTGAGTGTCGGCCGTAGGGCATGCTGGTTCGACATGGTGGCCGAGGCTTTCCAGGAGTCGCGCAGCATCCAGCACTGCCTCGCGGCAGTCGGGATCAATCGGCTCGCCAGTCAACGTGGTTTCGCAAAGTGCGATCCGAAGCCGGCGTGGCGGGCGGGCGATTGCGGCGC
>CBDUOT010000117.1:0-10021 GCA_965368915.1 uncultured Rhodobacterales bacterium
TGGCCGACTTGACCCTCGATCGGCGGCCGATCCTCGCCATGGCCTATCACCGAGGCAGCCACAGGCTGGCCGTTGGGGATGCGCAAGGCTACATCATGATGCTCGACACGATCGATTGGCGCATCGTCGATGATTTTCGCGCGACGGTGCGGGGGCCGGTCTGGGCGTTGGCCTTTTCACCGGACGGGGCGAATATTCACGCTGGCGGACTCGACAGTGTCATGTACAGCTGGCCGGTCGCGACGCTGAGCGACGGGAAGCGGATGGCCGACACCGCACGCAGCTTTCTGACCCCGCCGGACGACATGCCGAACGGAGAACGGCAGTTCCAGCGCAAGTGCTCGATCTGCCATGCGCTCGGCCCGAAGGGCGGGCGTCGGGCCGGGCCGACCCTGCACGGACTTTTCGGCCGGCGTGCCGGGTCGATCGCCGGTTACGGCTACTCCGAGACGCTTCGGACGTCCGATATCGTCTGGACCGACGCGACCATCGACCGGCTTTTCGATCTTGGACCGGATCATTTCATTCCCGGTTCGAAAATGCCGATGCAGCGGATCACCGGGCCCGACGACAGGGCCGACCTGATTGCATTTCTGAAAGAGGCGACGGCGCGCGACTGAACGGTGGCGACCGCTCAGACCCGTTCTGCCGTCCTATGCGCCCCGACAAGCGGGCCGGGGAAGTGACAGGCAACGGCATGATCCCCGCGCGACAGCTCCGGTACCTTCTCCGCGCAGCGCGCCTCCGCGCGCGGGCACCGCGTGCGGAAGACGCAGCCGGAGGGCGGGTTGAGCGGAGAGGGCAGATCGCCTTCAAGCGGGATGACCTTTTTGCCGCGTTCGGCTGCGGGATCCGGGATCGGCACAGCGGTAAGCAGCGCCTGCGTGTAGGGATGCTGCGGATCGGCGTAGAGATCGTGACTTGTCGCCACCTCCATCTCGCGGCCGAGATAAAGCACCATCACACGGTCGGATATGTGCTTCACAACGGACAGATCATGCGCGATGAAAATCATCGCGAGGCCCAGATCGCGCTGAAGCTCCGACAGAAGGTTGATCACCTGCGCCTGGATCGAAACGTCAAGCGCCGACACAGGTTCATCGCAGATCAACAGCTTCGGTTCCACGATCAGCGCACGTGCGATCCCGATCCGCTGGCACTGACCGCCCGAGAACTCGTGCGGGTAGCGATTGATCTGGTTCGGCAAAAGCCCAACCCGGTCCATCATCTTCTTGACGAGGGTCTTTACCTCTTCACCGCTCAGGCCCGGTTTGTGGGTCCTGAGAGGTTCGGCAATGATCTGGCCAACGGTCATGCGCGGATTGAGACTCGCGAGCGGATCCTGAAAGACCATCTGGATGTCGGCGCGATACTTCAGCATCTCGCGCTTCGAAAGCTTCAAGAGGTCGGTCTTGCCCTGCCAGATCGCTTTCCCGGTCGCGGGCACCATCTGGATCAGGGCGCGGGCCAGGGTGGATTTGCCGCAACCCGATTCGCCTACGACGCCCAGCGTTTCGCCAGGGAAAAGCTCGAAGCTGACGCCAGCGACTGCGCGAAGAAGCCTGGGCTGGGTCCACGGCATGTCGCCCGCCCGGCGCAGTTCGAACGTGACGTGCAGGTCCTCGGCTCTGAGAAGCGGTTCGCTCATGCCAGTTCCTCCACCTTGCGGTTACAGGCCCGCCAGCGACCGGGCACGAATTCGGTAAGCGGATCGAGGTGGTCGACGCAATCGTCGCCCGCGTAGTCGCAGCGCGGCGAGAAGGGGCAGCCCGTGGGGGCGTTGGTCATGTTGGGTGGACTGCCGGGGATCGAATCCAGGTCTTTCCCGTGATGATCCACCCGCGGGATCGCCTTCAACAGACCGCGCGTGTAGGGATGGGACGGGGCATCGAAAAGCGGGTCGACCGGGCTTCGTTCCATCACCTGGCCGCCGTAAAGCACCAGCACTTCCTCGCAGAATCCTGCGACGACGCCGAGGTCATGGGTGATGAGAATTGTCGCCATCCCGAAATCGCGCTGCAACTCGGCCAGAAGCATCATGATCTGCGCTTGAACGGTCACGTCGAGCGCGGTCGTCGGTTCGTCCGCGATCAGAAGCTCCGGCCGGCAGAGCAGCGACATCGCGATCATCACTCGCTGCCGCATCCCACCCGAAAACTCGTGCGGATAAAGCCCGACCCGGCCCGCTGCGTCGGGAATCTTGACCGCGTCGAGCATGGCGATGGCCTCTTTCAGCGCCGCGGCCTTGCCCATCCCCTTGTGATGAATAAGCACCTCGGTCATCTGGTCGGCGACGCGCATATACGGATTGAGCGAGGTCATCGGGTCCTGAAAGACCATCGCGATCTTGTTTGCCCGGATCGGGTTGATGACGTGGCGCGGGGCGTTCAGAATTTCCTTGCCGTCGAACAGGACAGAGCCCGTGGCCGAGCCGTTCTTGGCCAGAAGCCCCATGATCGCGAAGGACAGCTGGCTTTTGCCTGAGCCGCTTTCCCCCACGATGCCAAGCGTCTTGCCCTTGTCGAGCGCGAAGCTAACCCCATTGACCGCATTCACCGTGCCATCGGGCGTGCTGAAGCTTACGCCCAGATCCTTGACTTCCAGCAGTGCCATGTCAGCGGTCCTTCGGGTCAAGCGCGTCGCGCAAGCCATCGCCGACGAAGAAGAAGGCAAACAGCGTGATGATGAAGAAGAAAAGCGGGAAGGCCAGCTGCCAGAGCGTACCGTAGTTGATCGTACCCGCGCCTTCGGAAATGAGCGCGCCCCAACTTGTCAGCGGCTCCTGCACGCCGAGGCCGAGGAACGAAATGAAGCTTTCGGTCAGGATCATCAGCGGCACGAGAAGTGTCGCATAAACCGCGACCACGCCCAGAAGGTTCGGCACGATATGACGCCGGATGATCGTGAACGACGGAACGCCTGTCGCCTGTGCGGCTTCGATGAATTCCTTGTGCTTGAGGCTAAGTGTCTGGCCCCGCACGATCCGGCTCATGTCGAGCCATGAGATCAGTCCGATGCCGAGAAAGAGCATCGCGATGGAGCGGCCGAACATCACCAGAAGCAGGATAAGCACGAACATGTAGGGGATCGACATCAGGATATCGACGCTGCGCATCATGATGTTGTCGACGCGCCCGCCGACATATCCGGCCGTCGCGCCGTAAAGCGTGCCGACGATGACCGCGATCGCCGAGCCGACGATGCCCACCATCAGGGAGATCCGTGTCCCCTGCACAGTGCGCGCGAACAGGTCGCGGCCAAGATCGTCGGTACCGAAGTAGTGGCCGTTCGCGAACGAGGGTCCGCCAAGCTGGGCAACCTGCCCCATGACGGTGAAGTCCAGTTCTTCGTTCGACCATGCGGCGACATAATTGCCGAAGATCGCAAACAGCCCCACCAGGATCAGGATTGCCAGGCCAGCGACGGCGGCTTTGTTGCGAAAGAACCGATGGCGCGCATCCGCCCAGAGCGAGCGGCCCTTGACCTCTTCGGCAGCGAGCCGGTCGCTCAGACTCTTCATCTTTACTGTGTCGACGACCATGGGCTTAGTACCGGATCTTAGGGTCGATCCACGCGTAGAGGATATCGACCACGAGGTTGAACAGGATCGTCAGGGCACCGACAAGGATCGTGACCCCCATCATCACCGCGTAGTCGCGGTTGAGCGCGCTGTCGACGAAGGCTTTGCCGATGCCGCCGGTGGAAAAATAGATATCCACGACGACAGAGCCGGTGATCATCGTCACGAAGGCGGGGCCGAGGTATGAGATCACCGGCAGCATCGCCGGTTTCAGCGCATGCCGAAGGATCACCTTCCGCTCTGGCAGACCCTTGGCGCGGGCGGTGCGGATGTGGTTGGAGTTCAGCACTTCCAGCATCGAGGACCGCGTAATCCGCGCGATGGATGCCATGAAGGACGTCGAAAGCGCCACGACGGGCATGATGATGTATTCCCACTGGCCACCTTCCCAGCCGCCGCCCGGAAGCCATCTCAGCCAGAGTGTGAAGACAAGCACCAGAATGGGCGCCATGACGAAGTTCGGCAGCACCTGCGCACCGATCGATATACCGACGGCGAGGTAGTCGAGCCAGGTGTTGTGACGGATCGCAGCCATCACACCAAGCGTCACACCGGCGATCACTGCAACGGCGAAAGAAATCGATCCGTAGGTCAGGGTGACGGGGAAGCCTTGCGCGATGATCTCGTTCACGGTCCGGTCCTTGTAGATGAAGGACGGTCCGAAATCGAAACTGCCGACGATGCCCCAGACGTAGTTGATCATCTGTCTCCAGAGCGGCTGATCGAGGCCGTACTTGGCCTCCAGATTGGCCAGCACCTGCGGAGGCAGGGCGCGTTCCTGAGTGAACGGACCACCCGGGGCCGCATGCATCAGGAGGAACGAAACGATGATGAGCAGGAGAAGCGTCGGAATGGCGATCGCCAGACGCTTGAAGATGTAAGAAAGCATGAATTCAGCCCGGCAAAGGGATTGGGGCGCGCCTTTTGGACGCGCCCGCCAAGGGTCGCCTTAGTTGGCGACGCGATACATGTCTTTCAGATACCAGTTCTGCATCAGGTTGTTCAGACCGGCGCCCTTGATGTCGGGCTTGATCATTTCAACCTTGGTGTACTGGTAGATCGGCGCGAAGGGCATCTGATCCGCGAGGATCTGTTCGGCCTCTTTGTAGAGCGGCGCGGGGTTCTCGGCCGTCTTCGAGTCCTTCATCAGCGTGTCGAATTCTTCCGAGAAGAACTTGCCGTTGTTATGGCCCGAGTAGCTGGTGAAAAGATCGAGATAGGTGGAAGCTTCGTTGTAGTCACCGCACCATGCATAACGGGCGATATCGAAGTCCTGGTTCTGCATTTTGTCGGTGTGAACTTTCCACTCCATGTTGTTGAGCGTGAGGTTGACACCGATCCCCTTCCAGAACTGCTGGACTGCGATCGCGATCTTCTTGTGCGACTCCGACGTGTTGTAGTTGAGCGTGAGGTCCAGCGGTTTGTCCGGGCCGTAGCCGGCTTCCGCGATGAGCTCTTTCGCCTTGGCGAGCCGATCGGCCTGCGTCCAGGACGCATAGTCGATCTCGGGCATCTCGAAACCCTCGGTTGCCGCGTGGGTCCAGTTGTAGGACGGGGCCTGGCCGCCCTGCAGGATGTTGTTGACCACGATGTCGCGGTCGATCGCATAGGACAGAGCCTTGCGAACGCGCACGTCCTTCAGCGCCTCCGGTCCCTTCTCCTCGTCGAGGTTGTACATGTAGATGTACGAGCAGGACTGCGGGACCGAGATGGCCTCGTCCGGATGCTCTTCCTTGAGGCGCGGATACTGGCCGGCGGGGATGTCGACCCGGTCGAGTTCGCCGGCCATGTAGCGGGTGAGCGCGGCGTTCTGGTCGTTGATCGTCAGCGCGGTGACGGTCTGAAGGATCGTTTTGTCGTGGTCCCAATATTCCGGGTTCGGCTCCATCACGACCTTTTCGCCGAGGATGTGCTCTTTGAGAACATATGCGCCGTTGCCTACGAGGGTGCCGGCCTCGGTCCACTTGTCGCCGAATTCCTCGACGACCTTCTGGTTGACCGGGAAGGTCGAGGCGTGCGTGAGCATCTTCGGGAAATAGGGCAGGGGCGCAGTGATCTTCACCTGAAGCGTGTGATCGTCGACCGCCGTCACGCCAAGCTCATCGACCGGGGTCTCACCCGCGATGATCTCGGAGGCGTTCTCGATTTGCATCAGTTCCATGTACCAGGCGTATTCAGATGCGGTCGCAGGATCCGCCAGACGCTTCCATGCATAGACGAAGTCGCCCGCGGTGACCGGGTCGCCGTTCGACCACTTGGCGTTGTCGCGCAGGTGGAACGTGTAGGTCGTCTTGTCGTCCGAAAGCTCGTGGCTCATCGCGACGCCGGGGACGAGGCCGCCCTCCTGATCTTCGTTGTAGAGCCCCTCGAACAGCGAACGCAGAACGCCGGAGCCTTCCACGTCGGTGTTGATCTGGGGGTCCATCGACTTGATCGCGTCAAGCAGCCAGTACGTATAATTCTGATTCTCGGACAGCTCTTCGCCCGTGACCGGGTGCGTGGCGGAGAGGGCTGGAAAAGCGAGGCCGATGGCGAGAGCGGTTGTAACGAGCAGTTTGTTCATGGAAACGAATCCTCCTGCGATTATTCTTCTGGTTGTGAGAGTGCGCCCGCGGTGCGGGATGCACAAAGACTAATTCCGGATCAGGGCGGCACAAGCCCATTGCGCCGGGACGAACCGGGTACGTCGCGTCAGGATGACGACGCGACCAAGCAGTTCGCCGAAGTCTTGTGCAATTTGACGACCTCAGCGACTCATCGGATGGGGAATATACCCTCTGCGCGGCGCACGTGTTAGAGCGCGGCTTATGCCAATACTGCTCCTCGTGCTTCTGCTTTCCGTCATCCTCTACCTCTGGTTCGTCCGGAGGGGTAAGACGCTGCGCCGAAGCTGCCGCTGGCGGCTCGACCGCAGCCTTGGTGCGGATAGCTATCGCTGCGCGGCCTGCGGCGCGGTTTGTCAGGGCGAACCTCGCCATTGCCTTCGTCCAGATTGACGCCGTGCGGGCGGCCGGAAAGGATGCCTGCGTAACAGGAGTAGCGCACATGAAGCCCGACCGACCCGAGACCGACCCGCCCGCCGATGCCGATGAGCGTCGCGCGGTCCGTCCCGTCATCTGCTACCCTGTGGCAACGCTTCCCGCCGCGCCGATGCCGCAGTACCGGACCGCCCGAGCGCAGCTCGATCCCATAGGTGAATGCATCGTGCCACCGCGCGAGGCGCGCTGCTTCCGTGTGCCCGCAGGCCACTTCTTCCGCATCCATTCCGTGGAGGGGCCGCAGGTCGGCGACCTTAACCTATGGAATGCGAATGATCTTTCCGAGCGGTTCTACTCTGGCAAGACAAGGGCGTTGCACGGGACGCATCTGTCCAGCGGGGACCGTTTGTGGTCTTCCTTTCCCAATTTCCGGCCGATGGCCACGATCACGCATGACACGCTCGACTGGTACGGATTCGACGCGTTCGGCGGGTCTGTCCACGATGTGATCGGTACGCGCTGCGATCCCTACACGCACAATCTGCTCAGCAATGGCGGCCAGTATCACCACTGCTGTCACTCGAACCTGACCCGTGCGCTGTCGGACGAAACGGGGCTTGCTTCGCATGAGGCGGAAAAGCACGTTCATGACGTTTTGAACGTCTTCATGTGCACCGGGTTCACCCGCGATACGGGACAGTACTTCATGAAGGCGTCGCCCGTCCGCCCCGGCGACTACCTCGAGTTCTTTGCCGAAATCGACCTCTTGGGTGCCCTGTCTGCCTGCCCCGGCGGGGATTGTTCGTCCGAACATTCGTCCGACACGGCGCAGTGCCACCCGTTGAGGGTCGAGGTGCTGCGCCCTGCGCCGGACGCGTTGCGTGATTGGCGTCCGGCAGAGCCGAGCGGCTACGACCGCAGCCACGGCATCGATCGGGATTGAGCGATCCTTCGCGTCAGGCGAAGGCCGCTTCGAGCGCGATTTCCACCATGTCGCCGAAGCTCTTCTCCCGATCTTCCGATGGCAGCGCCTCGTGTGTCACAAGGTGGTCCGAGATGGTCAGGATCGCCAGCGCGCGCGCGCCGTGGCGGGCCGCGACGGTGTAAAGCTCCGCCGCCTCCATCTCGACCGCAAGGACGCCGTGACGGGCGAGCATTTCCGTCAAGTCAGAGCGTTCGTCGTAGAACACATCGGACGAGTAGATGCCCCCGACATGGGTTTGGGTGCCCTTCGCCCTTGCGGCGGCGACCGCTTTTTCGAGCAGGCCGTAATCCGCACAGGGGGCGAAGTTCATCTCTTTGAAGAACCCCGTCGACGGGGTTGAAATCGAGGAAGAGGTTAGGGCGATCACCACGTCGCGGACCTTGACCTCCTTCAGCATCGCCCCTGCGGAACCGATCCGGATCAGCGTTTTCGCGCCGTAGTCGCGGATCAGCTCGTTGGCATAGATCGACAGCGACGGCATCCCCATTCCCGAACCATGGATCGAAACGCGGTTGCCCTTCCACGTTCCGGTGAAGCCGAGCATGCCGCGAACCTGATTGACGCAGACGGCATCTTTCAGAAACGTCTCCGCCGCCCATTTCGCGCGGTAAGGGTCGCCTGGCATGAGTACGGTCTCGGCAATCTCGCCGGGCTTCGCGCCGATATGGATGGTCATCTCGTTCCTCGCCTGTCTGATCTCGGGCGAGCATAAGACAGGGTTACGGGAAGGTTAATGGGGTCTGTGCGTTCGGGAGATTCCGTGCAATCAAGGCGTTGAAAGTTATCAATAATTACAAACTGGAGCACGTATGGCCCGTGTCGGGCATGTGTATGGCATCTGTCCCGACAAACGGGCTGCAAAGTCCATCTGGCGGACACGGTGCCAAGTCGCTCCGCGCGTCAAAGTCGGCTGGTTGTGCTCTGCGTCGAAAGCAAAATGCAGAACTGCAGAAGGGAACTCAGGAGCTTCAAAGACGTAGAGTTACTGCGCGCCTGTGGCACTCGACCCCAGAATAGGCTTGCACGAAGGCCCTATCGCCTTATGAGGGTGGCTCAAAATCGCCTGAAGGAAAGATGCCATGCATATGCTTGGGACATTCATCAAGCCGATGCACCCGGAAGGCATCAAGTTTGTCGCGATCTTTGGCGTCATAACCGCGTGCCTCTTCTTGCTCTCATCCTTTTTGGGCTGGATCGGTGTCGGCTTGACTGTCTGGTGCTACTATTTCTTCCGCGATCCCGAACGAGTGACGCCAACGCGCCCCGGGTTGATCGTGAGCCCGGCCGATGGCGTCATCTCGCTGATCGAACCGGCAGTTCCCCCGGCGGAACTGGGCATGGCAGATGAGGCCCTCACCCGGGTCAGCGTCTTCATGAACGTCTTCAACTGTCATGTGAACCGCGCTCCGATCGCCGGGGAAGTCGCGTCCGTCGCATATCGCCCCGGCAAGTTTTTCAATGCCTCTCTGGACAAGGCCAGCGCGGACAACGAACGCAACAGCCTGTGTATCCTCATGCCAAACGGGCAAAAGCTGGCGGTGGTTCAGATCGCCGGGCTGGTTGCGCGTCGTATCGTCTGTTTCGTGAAGCCGGGCGCGCAGCTGCAAACCGGAGAGCGCTTTGGCCTGATCCGCTTCGGGTCACGTCTGGACGTGTATCTGCCCCGCGGCGTGGTGCCGCTGGTCAGCATCGGCCAAACCATGGTTGCAGGCGAAACGGTGCTTGCCGAATTGTCACCTTCGGATGACGGTCGGGGCGCCGAGCGATGAGCGGAACCCCGGACAAGACGATCACTGACATTACCTTGGTACAGCTTCTGCCGAACATGCTGACCATTGCCGCCATTTGCGCCGGACTGTCTGCGATCAGGTTCGGGGTGGAGGGCAATTACGTGCTGGCGGTGCAGCTCATCGTTGCAGCCTGTGTACTGGACGGCCTGGATGGACGCATAGCGCGGCTGTTGAGCAGTGACAGCAAGATGGGAGCAGAGCTGGATTCGCTGGGGGATTTCGTGAACTTCGGCGTCGCCCCGCCGCTGATCCTCTATTTCTGGGCTTTGCAGGATATGCGCAGCGCCGCTTGGTTGTCGGTGCTGATCTTCGCGATTTGCTGCGTCATGCGCCTGGCGCGCTTCAATGTCAGCAGCAAAGCCGAGTGCAACGATGGGTCTGGCGAACCAAGCGCCTATTTTGTCGGCGTTCCATCACCGGCAGCAGCACTGTTGGTCCTGTTGCCGATGTCCATTTCGTTCGCCTTTGCCGGTTCGCCGCTGCTGCCGGATGTCGTCATCTGTGCGCATATGGTTCTGGTCGGTTTTCTGATGATCAGCCGTGTTCCGACATGGTCGTTCAAGACCACCCGCCTTTCACGCAAGAATGTGAAATTCTTCCTGTTGGGCTTCGCATTGGTCGTGGCGGCGGTGCTGACCTACGCCTGGATCACGCTGGTCGCGCTGTGTCTGGCATATATCGGAACGGT
>CBDUOT010000118.1:0-9969 GCA_965368915.1 uncultured Rhodobacterales bacterium
GAGCCTGGGGATGCGATTGTCGAATGAAGGGACGCTGGCCAGCGCGGTATGGCTCAGCCGCCAAGTCTGCTCCGGTCCTTTTTCGACCATCGAAGCGCTCGTTCAGCACATCGCACCCATGCCGACGGTCTTCTACGAAAAGTGGTTCGGCTGGCCGCCCATGAAGGTCCAGTTCATGGCGTTTTCGGTATTGGGCGACACAAACGCATTGAAGATCAACGCAGGCGGACCGACCTTGACCAGGAAGCCGCTTAGAGCGCGGACGCTGTCGCCGGCGATGTAAACGGTTCGTACGCAGGCGAACCCCAGCCCGATCAAAAGGTAGATTGGCAGAGTGATGATGAACACGTTTGTCAAAGCCTGTTTGCGATTATTGTGTTAAAAACCAATCCCGCCTATTTGAACTGTCTCGACAGGAAATAACGGGCTTCGTTGAATACGAGCTTCGCCACGGCTTCACTTCCCTTGCTGATCCGAACGTGATCCATCGGGATTTCCAGAGCGACCGGGACACTTTCGGGCAGCCGCCCAAGGATGCTGCGAAGATCAATGCGCCCCTTACCGGGCGGCAACCGTTCGGACCGTGCTGCATGAAGCAGTTCGTCGTTGGTGTAGGATTGCTGGACCGGGGCATCGCAGAGATGGACAAATGGCAATCTGTACCGAGCCACCGTGTCGATATCGTCGAGGCAACTTCGCGAGCGGTCGAAATGCAGGGTGTCAAGCAGCACGCCGATCCGCGAATTGTGCGTTGCTTTCACCACCTGCAATGCGGATTTGAGGTCCGGCACGTTGGTCCACGGAAAGAACTCCAGAACCGGGTCGAGCCCGTATGTCTCCGACAATTCTGCGAACGCTGCGAGATTCCGGGTCAGTCGCGAGATGTCCGGGTCATATGGCGCGGTGACGATATACTTTGCACCGAGTTCAGCGCCGACCGCGAGAAAGGGTTCAAGCGCTGCAGGTTCAAATCCCGGCGTGATGCGGACGAATTCGATGTCGTTCACCCAAACGCCGGTGTCGCGTATCGCAGCAACCGTCTCGCGCACAAGCTTCGGGTCGTCCATCAGTGGGTAGCCCGGCGTGGCGTCGGTCACTCGGATCAGCCGCAGCCCGACTGAGGTGTAGCCGATCCGCGCCGCCACCTCGATCATCCGCGGCGGGGCAAGGTCGATCACCGTCAGATGGGCAAGGGACAGCGAGCGGGTCATGGGTTGGGCCTTCCCGCTGCGTGTAGCCCGGCGATATGGCCGAAGGTCAGCGCCGGTCCAAGGTTGATGCCGCCGGCCGGGTAATGGCCGCCCATAACGCTGGCCATGTCGGCTCCGGCGGCATAAAGGCCAGGAATGGGTACTCCGCTTGGCGTCAGGACCCGGGCATGGCGGTCAGTCCTTAGCCCCGCGAAGGTTCCGAAACTGCCGGGCAAGACCTTTACGGCATAAAATGGGCCATGAGTGATCGGTGCCACGCAGGGATTGGGCCTGTGCCCGGGGTCGCCCTGAAGCCGGTGATAGGGCGTCGTGCCGCGGCCGAAAGCCGGATCTTCGCCCCTTGCAGCGTCGCGGTTGTATTCCGCAAGCGTGCGTTCAAGGCCCGTTGGGTCGATCCCGCAAGCGGCGGCAAGTTCGCGCACTGTGCGCGCGGTCCTGACATATCCCGACCGGATCCATGGGCTCAACGGAAGTGGACGCGGTCGAGCGATGCCGAGCCCGTAGCGGCGCTGAAACGCCCGGTTGCAGATCAGCCATGACGCGACCTCCTGCCCCTCCGGCACGGCGCTCAGCATCGCCGTGACATAGTCATGATAGCCCTCGCCTTCGTTGCAAAACCGACGGCCATCGCGGAGGACACCGATAATGCCGGGCTTCCCGCGTTCGATGATGTGTGGGAATAGGCCGGTACTGCCGTCGGAATAGGGCACGACCGACACGGGGCAATAGGCCAACGGCGCGGCTAAGGAGAGATCAACCGAGCCTCCAACAGTCTCGCCCAGCCGAGCGCCGTCGCCTGTTGCCGTGGGTGTCGCGAGGGTCATTTGCTGCGATACGTTGGCCAGATGGTTAGCAAGCCTCCCCCGATCGTGCGGAAACCCGCCAGTAGCGAGCACGACGCCCCGCTTTGCCCGAACCTCGACGGTTTTTTCGAAGCTGCGGAGAACGGCGCCGACAACCGCGCCGTCTTTCTCGATCAGCACCTCGACCGGAGTGCCAACACGCAGGTCGACACTGAGATCGAGCGCGGAGCGTATCAGCCGCGCCACCAGCGCATTGCCGTTGCGCAATTGCAGACCACGCCGGTGCAGCGCGAGGTCGAATAGATGCCGCACAACCCGTCGGGTCACATGAATAAAGGCGCGGGGCGATCGGGTCATCGTCATGAAGGCCCGCAGATCCGCTCCGGCCTGGATCGTCATCCCAATGAATGAGGTTTCACGCAGGGGAGGCTTTAGCAACACAAAAGCGGCGCCCAACTTGCGTCCGTCATAGGGCGCCGCGATCACTGACCGTCCACCGGTGCCGGCGCCTTCAAGATGCCCGTAGGTGTCCGGGATATGAGTGCCTGACTCGAATTTTAGCGAAGTGTGTTTTTCGAAGAATGCCACCATTTGCGGGGCGGCGCGCAGAAACGCCCCGACCCGCTCGGCATCGAAATCGTTGCCCAGAACCTGCGTTAGATAGCGTTCTGGGTCTGCAATATCCTCCGCAATCCCGGCGCGGCGGGCCAAGGGATTGCACGGCGCCCAGATCCAGCCGCCCGACCAGGCTTTGGTGCCGCCGAATTGCACGTCCTTCTCCGCCACGACGACACGCAGACCGCAATGAGCGGCAGTGACGGCGGCAGACAGCCCGGCCGCACCGGAACCGACGACCAGAAGGTCGCAGTCCACATGATCGACCGCGTCACCCATCTCAGTCATGCGCCTCACGGACATAGCGCTTGACCACCGAGCCGAGGATCAGGTCGACCGCCCGGCGCTTCAGCTGTGCCTGACCTTTTGCAGTGAAGAGCTTCTTGCCAAACGAGGTCGAGAACGTCGCCCGGTTCGAGACGTTGTAAAAGCTGAACGATGAGATGAACCAGTGCAGTTCCAGCGGGTCGACGTCCTCATAGAATAGTCCCAACGCCTTACCTTTCGCGCACACGTCTTCAAGCTTGTCGATGATGGCCTTGTTCAAGGCCGGAACGGACTTGGATTGTTTCAGGTAATCGGCGTGGTGGATGTTCTCGATCATCACGAGACGCACAAAATCCGGAGCCTTCACATGAGCGTCGAAAGTGAGTTCGACCAGCTTGCGAAGTGCGTCCACAGGTTCCAAATCGTCCACCATCAAACGCGCTTCGTTCCCGCGCAGCGTGCCATAGACCGATTCGAGCACGCTGCGGTACAAACCCTGCTTGTCACCGAAATAGTAGTAGATCATCCGCTTCGACGCCTGGGTGCGTCGAGCGATTTCGTCGATCCGTGCGCCCGAGAGGCCGTTTGTCGCGAACTCCTCAGTCGCGACCCTGAGGATGTCGGCCTTCACCGCATCAGGATCTTGTTTCCACTGGGTTTTCCGTTTTTTCGGGGCGTCGTCCTGCCCGTTTCCCGTCAGCGCTTTCATCGCGGAGCCTCGCTTTGATCTGGGCATCAGATAACACGAAATTAACGGAATAGTACATTATTGTTGACAATTTAACCATGTAGTACATTTTGAGGAAGTCACCGCCGGGCTTCAACGGCTGCTGCGGGGAGCATTTGACATCCAGGGAGGACAGACATGTCTCGTAAGTTTCTTGGCGCGGCGATCGCGCTTGGCCTCAGCGCAACCGCCGCGCTGGCCGAATACCCCGAAAAGGAAATCCAGGGCATCATCCAGTGGGGGGCCGGCGGCTCCACCGATACGGTGATGCGCGCCGTCACGCCGCATGCCGAAGAGGTTCTGGGTGGCACGGTTGTTATGCAAAACATGACCGGTGGCGTCGGCGCGATTGCGCTGAACTACGTGGCTGATGCCGAGGCCGACGGCTACACGCTTCTGATGGGCGCTGAAAACCCGCTGCTCTACAAGGTTATGGGACTCGGCGATAAGGACTACTCCGACTTCACGCCAATCAACATACTCGCCCGCGGCACGCCGATCCTCGTGGCCGGTCCCGAAGCACCGTTCAACACCTATCCGGAAATGCTCGCCTATATCTCCGAGCACCCCGATGAGGTTAAATTCGGCTCGACCGGTCCGGGTGGACTACCTTCGGTTGTGACCGCAATGATCTCGTCCAATGCCGAGCTTCCCGTCACGTTCGTTCCCTATGATGGCGACGGACCGGCACTTACCGCGTTGCAGGGCGGTGCCATCGACGTAATGCCGGCCGTTCTCGGGGCCGCCATCGAAGGCATCCGCGCCGGCACGATGAAGCCGATCGCGCTCTTCGACGTCGAGCCGACCCCGGCCCTGCCAGACGTGCCGACCATCGTCTCGACCAATTCTGAATTCGAGGCGATGCTGCCTTGGGGTCCGTTCTTTGGTGTGTTCGTCAAGTCCGGTACGCCCGACGACATAGTGGCCAAGCTGACCGCCGCCTATGCCGAAGCGGCGACCCAGCCCGATTTCGTCGAATTGATGGATGGTCGTGGCTTCAAGATGATGAACATCTCGGGCGCAGAGGCTCAGGACTTCCTGACCAACTGGCAGCAGACGACGGCCTGGCTGATGCAAGATGCCGGTCTGACAAAGGCGTCGCCGGAAGATTTCGGCATAGCGCGCGAATGACCGATCGGGGCCCATCCGGCCCCGATCCCCGACCATTACACATCCATTGACCTGACTGCGCCGCCCGTTTCCCATCTAAAATGGGCGGCGCAACCTTTGATGCCCGGTGCCAACGCCGCATTCAATCTCAGGAGACCGCGATGCAAGACCAGCAACCCCGCCGCCCCGGAGAGGCCGCCTTTGCCATCTTCATTGCCGGTGCGAGCCTGTTCCTTCTCTACAGCGCCTATGGCATTTCCGGTTTCGAGGCGCTGAGTGCGCCAGGTGCGATCCCGATGGCCACCACACTTGCGATGGTCATCACCTCGGGCATTGTTTTGTTCCGGACGCTGAGACAACGCCCGGACCCGGCGGCATCTTTTTCCCGCGACATCCTTCCGCTGAACGTCGTCGTTACAATCGGTCTCTTGACCGCCTACGCGCTGTTGCTCAAACCCCTTGGTTTTTTGCCGACGTCGGCACTCTTTCTGATTGCGAGCATAAAGCTGCTGAGCCACCGCTCTTGGGTCTTCAGCATCGGCATCGGCCTCTTCAGCCTCGTGCTCATCTACCTGGTGTTCCGGATCGTCTTCACTGTCCTGATGCCCACCGGCATCGTTCCTGAGGGTGAAATGCTGGCCTGGATCCGTGAGCTCTTCAGCAGGAGCATCGAGTAATGGACGCTCTTTTCGCTTTTCTCACTGTCTGGACCAATCCCGAACTCCTGGCGCTGGTCGGGCTGGGAACACTTGCAGGAATCTACGTTGGCGCGATCCCCGGTCTTTCGGTCACAATGGCCGTGTCGATTCTGATCTCCTTCACCTTCTCCTGGGACGTCTACCCGGCGATTTCGCTGATGATCGGCATCTTCATGGGCGGCGTTTATGGCGGTTCGCGCACGGCGATCCTTCTGAATATTCCCGGCGCGCCCTCGGCAATCGCGACCGCGATGGACGGCTATCCGATGGCCCAGAAGGGCGAGGCGGGCGTCGCGATCGGCGTCACGACCGTGATGTCGTTCTTCGGCGGCTTTATCGGCATCGCCGTTCTGGCGGGCGCAGCGCCTCTGGTCTCCGACTTCGCGCTGCGTTTCCAGCCGCGGGACTATATGATGCTGGCGGTCCTCGGTATCCTGCTGGTCGGCTCGCTCTCGGGCGGCAGCCTCGTCAAGGGCATATTCGCGGGCGCGTTCGGCATCGCCCTCGGGGCCGTCGGACGCGATCCGCTGACCTTCACGGAACGCTTCACCTTCGACATTCGGCTGATGGAATCCGGCATCTCGTTCATCGCCGTCATGATCGGCATGTTCGGCGTGTCCGAGGCGCTAAACCAGCTCCACCACATCGACACGCCGGCGATCAAGCAGAAGATCGGCCGCATCGTCCCCTCGTGGGGCACAATCCGTGGTCACCTGCCGCTGTCGCTGCAAACCTCAGGCATCGGCGTCATCATCGGCGCGCTGCCGGGCACCGGCGGCGATATTGCGGCGCTGATGGCCTACGATCATGCCAAGCGGATCACCAAGAACCCCGAAGTGCCCTTTGGCGAAGGTGCAATTGAGGGCCTTGTGGCACCCGAGACCGCCAACAACGCCGCCGTCGGCGGCGCTTTCATCCCGATGATGACGCTTGGCATTCCGGGCGACGCGGTGACAGCAATCATGATCGGTGCCCTCTTCATCCACGGGCTCAATCCTGGCCCGATGTTGATGATCGACAAGCCGGACATGTTCTGGTTCATCGTCGGCGCGTTGACGATGGCCAACTTTTTCATGCTTATCTTCGGTCTGACAGGCATCCGTGTCTTCACCAAGATCGTCGAGATGCCGCGTGCGGTACTCATCCCGCTGATACTTCTGCTTTCGATCGTCGGCGCCTATGCAGTGAACAATTCGATCGCCGACGTCTACTGGATGCTTGGCTTCGGTGTGCTTGGCTACTTTATGCGGCACTACGACTATCCCCTGGGTCCGGTGATCCTCGGTGTCATCCTGTCGCGACTTCTCGACGATAATTGGCGACGGGCGATCATTTCCGAACGCGAAAGCCTTCCGCGCTTCTTCGAAGGCGTCGTGACCAGTCCCCTGTCGCTGATCCTCTTCATCAGCGTGATCCTGATCTTCGTCAGCCAGACTCCGCTTTGGTCGCGCATGAAGCGCAAATTTGGGAGTGCGTTATGACAGAGCAAGTGCGTCTCGGCCTGATCGGCGACAACATCGCGCGATCGAAATCGCCCATTCTGCACCGGACAGCGGGCCAGCAATGCGGGCTTGACGTTAGCTATGATCGGCTGATCCCGCGCGATCTTGGCAAGGATTTCGATACGGTCTTCGCCGAGGTGGAGACTGGTGGCTATCGCGGCATCAACGTCACCTATCCATACAAGGAAGTCGCGGCCCGGCGCGTCACGATCTCCGATCCGCGGGTCCGGGCCATCGGAGCGGTGAATACTGTCATATTCACCGACGATGAACCTCAGGGCTACAACACCGACTATTCGGGCTTCATGGCAGCCTACCGCGCAACCTTCGGCAGCACCGAGCCCGGCACAGTCTGCCTGATCGGCACGGGCGGCGTCGGCAAGGCGGTGGCGTTCGGACTGATCGGCCTCGGCGCGCAGGTGATCCGCTGCGTCGATCTCGACCCGACCAAGGCACAAGGTCTCGCTGATGCGCTGAGCAAGACGGGAAGTGCCTCGGTCATTGAGACCTGGACTGATCCGGTGGCCGCCGCCAAGGGCGCCGACGGGCTTATCAACTGCACACCGGTCGGAATGGTCGGTCACGACGGCACGCCTTTGCCCGCCGATGCGATGAAGGGCGCGCGTTGGGCGTTCGACGCGGTCTACACGCCGGTCGATACTCAATTCCTTAAGGATGCTGCCGCAGCAGGGCTGACCATTATCTCCGGCTATGAGTTGTTCTTCCATCAGGGCGTTGACGCCTGGGCGCTTTTCACAGGCAGGCCGCTCGACACCGACGCGCTGCGGCGCGACATCGCGGGGGAGTCGGCATGAAGACCTCAATCGCCACCGTCTCAATCTCCGGCAGCCTGCCGGACAAGCTCAAGGCGATCGCCGCCGCCGGTTTCGACGGGATCGAGATTTTCGAGCAGGACTTCATTGCCCATGATGGGTCGCCTGCCGATGTTGGCAGAATGGTTCGAGACATGGGGCTGGAGATCACGCTCTTCCAGCCCTTCCGCGATTTCGAAGGGCTGCCGGAGGCGATGCGCACCAAGGCCTTCGACCGGGCGGAGCGCAAATTCGATCTGATGGAAGAGCTTGGCACCGACCTGGTTCTCGTCTGCTCATCTGTCCATCCGAAGGCGCTTGGCGGCATCGACCGCGCCGCCGCGGATTTCAATGAGCTTGGCGACCGCGCCGCCAAGCGCGGTCTTCGCGTAGGATTCGAGGCGCTCGCCTGGGGAACCCATGTCAATGACCATCGCGACGCTTGGGAAATCGTGCGCCGCGCCGACCACTGCAATGTCGGCCTGATCCTCGACAGCTTCCACACGCTCGGCCGCAAGATTGATCCCGACACGATCCGGCGCATTCCCGGCGACAAGATCTTCTTTGTCCAACTCGCCGATGCGCCGCTGATCGAGATGGACCTGCTCTACTGGTCGCGCCACTTTCGAAACATGCCGGGAGAGGGCGATCTGGCCGTCACCGACTTCATGCGCGCGGTCATGGCTACGGGCTACAACGGCCCGATCTCGCTCGAGATATTCAACGACCAGTTCCGGGGCGGCAGTTCCAATACCATCGCTAAGGACGGCTATCGTTCGCTCGTGGCCCTCATGGATGATGTTCGCGCCGCAGAACCCGAGATGAAGATCGACCTTGCGCCCATGCCCTCGCGCTCTGCGGTCGAGGGCGTCGCATTCGTCGAATTCGCTACGCGCGGCGAAGACGCGGCTGCGACTGAAACGCTGCTGAAAACACTCGGTTTCGTCCGCGCCGGTCGGCACATCAGTAAAGAACTGTCACTCTGGACCCAAGGCGACATAAAGATTGTTCTCAACAGCGAGACGACCGGCCTTGCCAGTAGCGCCTATACGATGCACGGCACGACTGTCTGCGACATCGGCCTTTCGGTCGGCAGCGCGAAGGAAACGGTTGAACGCGCGACCCGGCTTGGCGCGAACCCGTTCAGCCAGCCATTGGGGCCCGGAGAACTCGACATTCCGGCTATCCGCGGGCTGAGCGGTAGCGTCCTCCACTTCATAGACGAGGCCAGCGGGCTGCGCGACGTGTGGGACGTCGAATTCAAATCGACGGATGCGGATGCAGGCGACGATGCCGGGCTGACCCGGATCGACCACCTTGCCCAGACGATGAGCTATGACGAGATGCTTAGCTGGTCGCTCTTCTACACTGCCCTCTTCGAAATGCGGAAGTCGCCGATGGTCGACGTCGTCGACCCTGACGGTCTTGTCCGCAGCCAGGCGGTCGAGGCGCATGACGGAGCGTTCCGGATTACGCTCAACGGTGCGGAGACGCATCGAACCATGGCCGGGAACTTCCTTGCCGAAAGCTTCGGCGCCTCGGTCCAGCACATTGCGCTCGCGACAGACGACATTTTCGCCACCGCGCAAAGCCTGGCGGAGCGCGGATTCGACCCGCTGCCGATCTCACCCAACTACTATGCCGATCTCGCCTCGCGCTTCGATCTGGAGGCCGATCTTCTGTCCGGGCTTCAGGATGCGAGCATCCTCTATGACCAGGTCGAGGACAGCGAGTTCTTCCAGCTTTATTCGCGCCCCTTCGCGGGTGGCATGTTCTTCGAGATCGTCGAACGTCGCGGCGGATATGCAGGCTACGGCGCACCGAATGCGCCGTTCCGCATTGCCGCGCAGAAGCGCCTGATGCGGCCAGCAGGTATGCCCAGGAGATGACCGATCGATACGAGAACGGAACGATACCCGCAGAGCGGTCCTCGGCGATGCCCATGTCGATCGCGCGGAGGCCGCCACAACCGCATTCGACACACCCTTCCAGACACTCATTACAGAAGGCGCTTGGGGCACGGTGTGGTCGAACGAAGAGCTTAGCCGCAGGGAAAGGTCGGTGCTGACCCTCGCGCTTCTCGCCGCGACCGGAAATTTCGAGGAGATCCCGATGCATATCCGGGCGACCGCGAATACCGGGGCCACCAAGGAGCCAGCTTGTCGCGGAACTCGACCTGAATGCAACGATCCCGCTCGATAGCATCGCCTACAAGTTCGACATC
>CBDUOT010000119.1:0-9965 GCA_965368915.1 uncultured Rhodobacterales bacterium
GTCATCTCGGTCACGAGGTCGGCGATTTCGATCAACTCTTCCTTCGCGTTCCGCCCGGTCAGGACGACATGGGTCATCGCGGGCTTTTCCGTCTTCAGGAACTCGACCACCTCCGCGATATCCAGGTAGTCGTATCGCAGGGCGATGTTGATCTCATCAAGCAGCACCATCCGGTTCCGTTCGTCCCGGATCAGCTCCTTCGCCTTTTCCCAGCCGGCGCGGGCGGCGGCAATGTCGCGGGTCTTGTCCTGGGTTTCCCATGTGAAGCCCTCGCCCATCGCATAGAACTGGCAGAGGTCAGGGAAATGCGTCTCAATCAGGGTCCGCTCGCCAGTATCCCAGGCGCCCTTGATGAACTGCACGACGGCACTGGGCATCTCGTGCGCGATGCAGCGCAGAATCATCCCGAAGCCTGAGGAGCTTTTGCCCTTCCCCGCGCCGGTATGGACGATGATCAGGCCTTTCTCGCCCTCCTTCGTCGCCATGATCTTGTCGCGCGCGGCCTTCTTCTTGGCCATCTTCGTCGCGTGGCGGGCGGCATCTTCTGCCGGATCGGTCGGTTTCGGTGCGGCCATGGTCCCTTCCGTTGCTTGACAAGGGGGCGCCTCATGCCTCAGGTGAAGCGGCGCTGGTTCCTGTCATATGGCAGGCGAAGAGGGAATGCGACAGGCTTTGCGACCGATCCGGGTCGGGGGCCGAAGCGCAGCCGCCCCCGCGACCGTGACCGGAGAGGCCCCCCGATCCACTGGCAGATGCCGGGAAGGTGGGAGGGCCGACGGAGAGCGATCTCCGACATCCGCAAGCCGGGAGACCTGCCAGCGCGTGAAAGTAACGGCGGACGGGGGGTTCCGCGACCGGCTTTGGGCACAGTGGCTGTCCGATGCAGGCCCTCCGCTTTCCGCAGCACTGGAAAGGACCGGCCCAAGTGACCGTGACGCTACATGTCTGCACGACCTGCCGCATGGGCCAGCCGATCCCCGAAGATGCACCGCGTCCCGGCGCGCTTCTTCTTGAGGCGCTCGAGGCCGCCGGTGCGCCGGAAGGCGTGCGGATTGTCCCTGTCGAGTGTCTGTCCGCCTGCGATCACGGCTGCAATATCGCTTTGTCCGCGCCGGGCCGCTGGTCCTACGTGTATTGCGGCATCAACCCGAACGAACATGTCGAAGACGTTCTCGCGGGTGTCGCCGCCTACGCCAAGGCGCCCGACGGACTCGTTCCGTGGCGCGAACGTCCTCAAATTTTCCGCAAGCAATCGCTTGCCCGCATTCCCCCGATGGAGAGCTGAATGTCCGAACTGTCAAAGATCCCCGTCACCGTCATCACAGGCTTCCTTGGCAGCGGAAAGACGACCCTGATCCGCCATTTGATGCAGAACCCCCAGGGCAAACGCCTTGCGGTGCTGGTGAATGAGTTCGGCTCGGTTGGCGTCGATGGCGACATCCTCAAGTCCTGCGCGGATGAAAACTGCCCGGTTGAGAATATTGTTGAACTTGCCAACGGCTGTATCTGCTGCACCGTGGCGGACGACTTCATCCCGACGATCGAGGCGCTGATGGCTCTGCCGGAGAAGCCCGATCACATCCTGATCGAAACGTCCGGTCTCGCGCTGCCGAAACCGTTGTTGAAGGCCTTTGACTGGCCCGCGATCCGGTCGCGCATCACGGTGGACGGCGTGATTGCGCTCGCCGATGCAGAGGCGGTCGCGGCGGGTCGGTTCGCGCCGAACGTCGCCGCGGTCGAGGCGCAGCGCGCCGCAGACGACTCGCTCGACCACGAAACGCCGTTGTCCGAAGTGTTCGAGGACCAGATCTCTTGCGCCGACATCGTCCTCATGTCGAAGGCCGATCTGGCTGGCGAGGCGGGTCTTGCTGCTGCAAGAGCGGTGATCGAGGCCGAGGCGCCGCGCAAACTGCCGATCATTCCGATGCAAGAGGGCCGGATCGATCCCGCCGTCATACTTGGCCTGAACGCGGCTGCCGAGGACGACCTCGATGCCCGGCCATCTCACCATGATGGCGCGGACGATCATGAGCATGACGATTTCGATACGGTCGTGATCGAACTGCCGGAAATCAGCGATCCTGAAGCACTGAAGGATGCGATCACGCGGCTTGCGCGCGAACAGAACATTCTGCGCGTGAAAGGGTATGTCGCCGTGACGGGCAAGCCGATGCGAATGCTGGTGCAAGCCGTCGGGGAGCGTATCCGCGCTCAATACGACAAGCCCTGGGGTGACGCGCCACGCGCCTCGCGGCTGGTGGTGATCGCCGAACATCACGATGTCGATCCCGAAGCGATCCGGGCGGTTCTAACTGTCGAAACCGTAGGAGCCTGACGCCACGATGCACGTCGTCTTCCGCGAAAGTCACGGGCTTGAGGAAACCGACACGCCCATGGATCTCGGCCAGGACCCGGCCGATATTGTGGTGCTGTCGTTTTCGGATAGCGACCTTGGCGCTTTCGCGGCGGGCTGGCATCGCGCCAAGGGCGGGCTTCCAACCTTGCGGCTCGCGAACCTCGTGGCCTTGCGGCACCCGCTGTCGATCGACACCTACGTCGAACAGACGCTGGTGGGCGCAAAGGGCATCCTGATCCGGCTGATCGGTGGGGAAAGCTACTGGTCCTACGGCCTTGCCCAAGTACAGGACCTCGCGCGGCGGCACGGGATCGCGCTTGCCGTGCTTCCAGCCGACGGGCGCGAGGATGCGCGGCTTGATGAGATTTCGACCTTGCCCAAATCGACCCTACGCCGCCTCCAGGCGCTCTGCGATGCAGGCGGCGCTGTCGCGGCGCAGGCAGCGTTGCAGCAGATGGCGCTCGCGGTGGGGCTTTATGCGGGACCGGTCCTTGGCGACAAGACCGTGCCGCAGTTTGGTTGGTATCTGCCGGGCAGAGGCGTCGTGCCCACGTCGGAAAATACCGACAGGCCGCTCGTCTTGGTGACGTTTTACCGGTCCTACCTGACATCGGCCGACACTGACCCGGTTGATGCGCTGATTGCAGCCCTGGAGGATCGGGGGTTCGCCGCCATCGGCACTTATGCCGCAAGCCTCAAGGATCCCGCCGCAGCCGCGTGGCTTCGGGCCGAACTGCATCGGCTGAAGCCCGCCGCGATCGTCAATGCGACGGCGTTCTCGGCCAAGGGTTCTGACGGTGCTGCATCGCCCCTCGACGCGGCGGGCTGCCCGGTCTTCCAGGTGGCGCTTTCCACTGCGCGGAAAAAGGAGTGGGCGGATGCGGAGCGCGGACTTTCGCCCGCCGATCTCGCCATGCATGTGGTGCTGCCCGAGGTCGACGGCCGGATCTTCGCGGGGGTCGCGAGCTTCAAGCAGCCGTCGAAGAAAGACCCCGACCTTCAGTATTCGCGTTTCGCGCATCGCGCGGACTCTGCCCGCGTCGCGGCGGTGGCCGACCGGGTGGCCGGATGGCACCGTCTAGCGACAACCGAAGCCCCAGATCGCAAGCTGGCGCTGGTGCTCTCCACCTATCCCGGCAAGTCACACCAACTGGCACATGCTGTGGGATTGGACGCGCTTGCGTCGGCAGAGGGGATTCTGGCGGCGCTGGCGCAGGACGGACACAGCGTGGAGCCTGGAAAGGACCTTGGCCAAGCGCTCATGGTCGAAGTGCTGGATTGGCCCGTTTCCGCTTATGCAGACACTGTTTCTGGACTATCTGAGCCGCTGAGAAAGGCGCTTTACGCCGCTTGGGGCGATCCTGAAAGCGACCCGGCCGTTAAGGATGGGCACTTTCGTTTCCACGCGATCCGGCGGGGCTCGGCCCTCGTCGCGCTACAGCCTGAGCGCGGCGAGGTGCAGACGCGGGGTGACGACTACCACGACCTCAGCCGCACGCCGCGGCACGCATACGTTGCCTTCTACCTCTGGCTTCGCTCACAGGGCCTTCACGCGCTGGTCCATATCGGCGCGCACGGCACGCTCGAATGGCTGCCAGGCAAGTCGGTCGCCCTTTCCGCCGAGTGTTGGCCCGAGGTTCTGACGGGCGATCTGCCGGTCATCTACCCTTTTATTGTCAACGACCCCGGCGAGGCCGCGCAGGCCAAACGCCGGATCGGGGCGGTGACGATCGGCCACCTGCCGCCGCCGTTGGTCGACAGCGCGGTGCCGGGGGACCTAAACCAACTCGAACGGCTCCTTGATGAATACTCCACCGCCGACGGGCTCGATCCGTCCCGCCGCGACCGGCTGATACAGTCGATCCGGGACGAGGCGCGCGGACGCGGCGTCGAGGAAGACCTCGGCATCCCCGAGGACGCGTCGCCCGCCGAGGCGATCACCCGGATCGACCGCTTTGTCTGCGACATCAAGGAAAGCCAATATGGCGAAGGACTGCATATCTTCGGGACCGGCCAGTGTGGGGCTGAAGAACGAGAAGGGCTGCTTGCGGCGCTGAGCGGCCGTCGGGTTGAGGCCGGGCCTTCCGGCTCGCCGTTCCGGGGTCGTTCCGACGTGCTGCCGACAGGGCGAAACCTTTTCACCACAGATCCTCGCGCCGTTCCGTCGCGCGCCGCCCACGCGCAGGGCGTGAAGCTTGCCGAAGAGCTGCTGCGCCGTCACCTTCAGGACCATGGCGACTGGCCCAAATCGCTTGTCGTCGACCTCTGGGGCTCGGCCACAATGCGGACCGCGGGCGAAGAATTCGCCATGGCGCTGCACCTCGCAGGGCTCGCTCCGAAATGGGACGAGGGATCAGAGCGCGTGTCGGGCTTCGAAGTCATTCCGCTCGCGCTTTTGCGCCGTCCCCGGATCGACGTCACTTTGCGGGTTTCGGGCCTGTTTAGAGACGTTTTCCCGGGACTTGCGCAGCTTTTCGAAGCGGCGGCTTCGGCGCTGGGCGAACGTGAGGAAGCGGCCGAGGACAATCCCTATCTGCGACCGACTCCGCGCGTCTTTGGCCCAAAACCGGGGCTCTACGGCCTCGCCATGGGCGAAGCGATCGAGGATTATGGACCCGAGGGCAGGTTGTTGGCAGGCGAAGCCTGGCTTTCGGGATCTGAATGGGCGATCGACGCGGCAGGCAAGGCTCATCCCGCCCGGGAGGCCCTTGAAGCTCAGGTCAAGGGCGCTGACGGATTCGTACATGTCCAGGACTTGCCCGAAACTGATGTTCTTCTCGCCTCCGATTACGCCGCGCACGAAGGTGGGTTTGCGGCCGCTGTCGCACGCCTCGGCGGGCATGCGCCGTCGCTTTATCACTTGGACGCTACCCGACCCGATAGTCCGCGCGCGCGTACGTTGACCGAAGAGATTGGTCGCGTCGTCCGGGCCCGCGCGTCCAACCCGAACTGGGCCGATGGCATGATGAACCACGGCTTCCGCGGCGCGGCAGAGATTGCCGCAACACTCGATCACATGGCGGCATTCGCGCATCTCGCCCGCGCCGTTCCGGCGCACCTGTTCGACCTCTATCACGACGCCACGTTGGGGCGCGACGACCTCGTCTCGTTCATGGAGCGGGAGAATCCCGGCGCGCTTCAGGCGATGCGCGACAGGTTCGCGGCATTGGCGGATGCCGGGCTCTGGGTCACGCGCCGAAATTCCATCGCGATGGAGGCGGGGCGATGAGCGCGCCTGTCGTCAAAGGTTGGTGCCCCGGTGCCCTGCGCCCGATGATGTCGGGCGATGGGCTGGTCGTTCGCATTCGCCCGCGTGGCGGACGGCTCACGCCGAAACAGGCGTCAGGCATTGCGGCTCTTGCCGAGCGACACGGGAACGGGCTGATCGACCTTTCGGCCCGCGCGAACGTGCAGCTTCGTGGTGTGGACGAGGCTAGCCATGGGCCGCTGATAGACGGGCTTTCGTCGCTGGGCCTGATCGACGAAACGACCGAAGCCGAAAGCCGCCGCAATATCGTCGTCACGCCCTTCTGGAACGAAGATGACGGAGTGCAGGAAGTCGTTTCGGCTCTGACCGCTGCACTCACCGCCAAAGGTGCGCCGGATACACCGGGCAAGTTCGGCTATGCCGTTGACTGTGGCGACGAACCGGTCCTGACCACTGTTTCTGCCGATATCCGCATCGAGAAGGGGCCTGGCAAAACGCTCTTGGTACGTCCCGACGGCGCGCTAACCGGGGCCATGGTGCCAGCAGCAGAGGTCGCCGAGACGGCCCTGACGCTCGCGCGCTGGTTTCTGGAGTCCGGCGGTGCCCCGCAGAATAGGGGCCGTATGGCATCGCACGTTGCGAGCGGCGCGCGGTTGCCCGAGGCCTTCACCGAAGCTCCCGCTATCCCACGGGCCGCCGCGCCGGCACCCGCTCCGGGCCGCGTGGCCCAGGGTTGGCTCGTTGCATTCGATTTCGGACAGATGTCCGCGGAAACCTTGACTGTTCTTGCGGAAACAGGAGCTTTGCGCACGACGCCGTGGCGTATGCTTTTGGTCGAGGGCGCGGTTAGAGCGCCGACTTGCGCAGGCGTGATTACCGATCCTGCGCATCCTCTGCTGAACGTCACCGCCTGCACCGGCGCACCCGCCTGCCCACAAGGCCAGATCGCAACACGCGTTCTGGCGCGTAGACTGAGCGGGCTGTTGGCGACCGGCCTGACCGCGCACGTGGCGGGCTGCGCCAAGGGGTGCGCCCATCCCGGGCCTGCGCCGCTTACTCTGGTCGGTCGGCACGGCGGCACGGTCGACCTGATCCGCGACGGAACGACTGCCGACGCGCCCGCCTTCACTGGTCTTCGCCCTGAAGCCTTGACCTCAGAACACCTTATCGAGACTGAAGATGCCCCATAGTTACCAGACCGACGGCGCCGCGATTTACCTCGAAAGCTTCGCAACGATCCGCGCCGAGGCGGACCTTGGTCGTTTCACGCCGGAAGAAGAGGTCGTCGTCGTCCGCATGATCCACGCGGCCGGCATGGTCGGACTTGAGCAGCATGTCCGCTTTTCCCCTGGCATGGCGATCGCCGCCCGCGCCGCGCTTGAGGCGGGTGCGCCGATCCTCTGCGACGCAAGGATGGTGAGCGAAGGGATCACTCGCGCCCGTTTGCCCGCCAGCAACGAAGTGATCTGCACGCTCAACGATCCGCGCGTACCCGATATGGCGAAGGAGATGAGGAACACCCGTTCTGCCGCGGCGCTTGAGCTTTGGCGGCCGCATCTGAAAGGCGCCGTTGTGGCGATCGGCAATGCGCCGACCGCCCTCTTCCATCTGCTCAACATGCTTGAAGATCCGTCCTGTCCGCGTCCCGCCGCGATCATCGGATGCCCAGTTGGCTTTGTCGGAGCGGCAGAATCGAAGGATGCGTTGATGGCGGATCTTCCGGTGCCGTCCCTTATCGTGAAGGGACGGCTCGGCGGCTCGGCGATCACCGTGGCGGCCGTCAACGCGCTCGCAAGCCGGAAGGAATGACGATGGGTCCCAGTACCGGAAGGGTGATCTGCGTCGGCCTCGGCCCCGGTGATCCCGATCTGATGAGCGTGCGCGCCGACCGCCTGATACGCGGCGCGCGCCACGTCGCCTATTTCCGCAAGGCAGGGCGTGCCGGTCAGGCGCGGCAGATCGTGAACGGAATGATCGGACCGGATGTGACCGAGTATCCGATGGAATATCCGGTCACGACAGAAATCCATTTCTCCGATCCCGAGTACAATCGGCAGCTCGCCGAATTCTACGAAGATTGGGCGCAGAAACTTGGCGATCTGGCCGAAACAGAGACTGTTATCGTGCTTTGTGAAGGGGACCCGTTCTTCTACGGTTCATTCATGCACCTGCACACGCGGTTGCAGGGACGGGCTGAAGTTGAGGTGGTTCCGGGAATCACAGGCATGTCGGGCTGCTGGACCGCGACGGGTATCCCGGTCACTTGGGGTGACGACGTTCTGACCGTTGTGATGGCGACACTGCCGGAAGAGGTTCTGGCCGAACGAGCGCGGGATGCCGATGCGCTTGTCGTCATGAAAATTGGCCGCAACCTGCCGAAGCTGCGCCGCGCGCTCGTCAAGGCGGGGCGGCTCGACTCCGCGTGGATCGTCGAGCGGGGGACGATGGAAGGGCAACGCGTGCAGCGTCTGTCCGAGGCTGAAGAGGTCGTGCCCTACTTCTCCATCGTTATCGTGCATGGACAGGGGCGCAGGCCATGAGCGGTTGGGTCGCAGTCGCAGGTCTCGGGCCGGGCGATGAGCGGTTGGTCACGGACGAGGTGCGCGCGGCCCTGGCCGAGGCGACCGACGTCGTGGGCTACATCCCCTATGTTGCCCGCGTTGCGCCGCGCGAGGGGCTGACTCTTCACCCTTCGGACAATCGGGTGGAGTTGGATCGGGCGAACCTCGCGCTCGACTTCGCTGCGGATGGCAAGCGGGTCGTCGTGGTGTCGTCGGGCGATCCCGGCGTTTTCGCAATGGCCTCGGCACTCTTCGAGGCGCTCGAAGATCGGTCCGATCCGGACGCCTTCGATATTCGGATTCTTCCGGGCATAACCGCGATGCTCGCGGCGGCGTCGCGGCTTGGTGCGCCTTTGGGGCATGACTTCTGCGCGATCAACCTTTCGGACAACCTCAAGCCGTGGGACTTGGTCGAACATCGTTTGAAACTTGCCGCACAGGCGGGATTCGCTATGGCCTTCTACAATCCACGCTCAAAGAGCCGTCCGCACCAGTTCGCGCGTGCGCTGGAGATCCTGCGCGAGGAATGCGGACCAGACCGGCTGATTTCCTTCGCGCGCGCCGTGACGACGCCGGAGGAGCGTTTGGAAACGGTCTCGCTCGCCGAGGCGACACCAGAGATGGCCGATATGCGCACCGTCGTTCTTGTCGGCAACGCCGATACGCGTCGGGTTGGGCGCTTCATCTACACCCCGAGGTCGGCGCTGTGAGCAAGAAACGCCATAACCTCGTCCACGTCGCGCGCCATGTGTCGGGATGGCAGGTATGGCCTGTCGATCAGAATGACCGGGATGCCCCGGGTCCGAGCCGCATCGAGCTTGGCCCGCGCACCGGCACCGCCAGAGTTCTTCGCCACAATCAGGTGGATCCCGTGATCCATCAGCAGGCGCAGATCCTCCGCCTCGGTGAAGGGGCCGCGCGCGATGATGGCTTCCGCGTCGGGCAGCGGCAAAGCGCCTTCGGGCGGGTCGACAAGGCGCAGAAGGTAATGGTGCTGGGGCTGTGCACCGAAGGCCGCGAGGTTCTGCTTTCCGATAGCGAGGAAGACCCGAGCGGGCGCCTCGGGAAGTGCTTCGACGGCGGCACCGATATCCGGAACGATGCGCCAGTCGTCGCCCGGGCCGGGCGTCCACGGCGCGCGTTCAAAGGCGCAGAGCGGCGTCCTGGTTTCCGCGCAAGCGGCGATTGCATTGCGACTCATCTCTGCGGCGAAGGGGTGCGTCGCATCGACGACATGTGTGATGCCCTCGGCCCGGATGTATTCAGCCAGCCCCATCGCGCCGCCGAAGCCACCGACCCGAGTCGGCAAGGGCTGCGCAAGGGGTGCGTCCGTGCGTCCGGCATAGGAGAAGACGGCATCCGCGCCAGTCTCGGCCAATCGGCGAGCCAAAGCGCTCGCTTCGGTCGTGCCGCCGAGGAGAAGGACGCGCGTCATGGCTGATCCTTGGCTGGTGATCGTTGGTCTTGGCGAGGATGGCGTGAACGGCCTTTCAGAGGCAAGCCGCGCTGCAATCCACGCGGCGGATATCATTTTCGGCGGCCCGCGTCACCTTGAACTGATCGGAGCTGGCGAACGTGGTCATGAATGGCCGATTCCGTTCGATATAGACCCTGTTCTGGCGGAAAAGGGCCGAAAAGTCGTCGTTCTGGCCTCTGGCGATCCGTTTTGGCACGGGGCAGGAGGAAGCCTTGCGGTGCATCTGGATCCCGCAGAGTGGATTGCCCACCCAGCGCCCTCGACCTTCTCTCAGGCCGCGTCCCGACTGGGCTGGCGGCTCGAGGAAACGATCTGCCTCGGACTCCATGCCGCGCCGTTCGAGCGGCTGGTGCCCGTTCTCGG
>CBDUOT010000120.1:0-9964 GCA_965368915.1 uncultured Rhodobacterales bacterium
GCGGTGACGGGAAGCGCGGTCGGACGGTGCTCGACCGGAGGACGCGGCGCGGGGCGAGCTGCTCGTTCGGCCCTGTGTTGTGATCGCGGCAGATCGAGTGCACGACCAAATTCGAGCCATTTCGCGCCGCGTGCGCGCATGCCTTCAAGCGCGGCCTCGCCACCCGAGGCTGGCAGACCGTTCAGCAGATTCGTGAGACGGACAAGCCAGCGCGACGGCACGGTCTGCGCCTCGGAATCGCGGATCGCGCGCGAGAGGATCACGCGACGAGCGCCAGCGGCCTGCTGGAAGTCATGGGCTGAAAGACCGATCCGCCGCTCGGGCAGCAGAAGCCCCGCCTTCAGCCGCATCTGCCGGGAAAGCCAAGGGTCGGGCGCGGGGCTTTCCGGCCATACTCCATCATTCAGGCCAGCGAGGATCACGATGTCTGCGCCCTGTACTCGGGCCTCGAGTGTGCCCCAGATCATGATTTCGGGATGCGTGCGCTCAGTGCGACGCACCGATCCTTCGCGCAACAGAGCGACGACCAGCTCGGTGTATTCATGCGGACGGAAGGTGCCGCCGTGACCAGCCTCGCGGCGGATTCCCTCCATCGTCGACTGGGCGACACGCCCTGCCTCGGTGCGCCATAACTCGCTTGAAGTTGGGTGCCCACCTGGGCCTGCTGCGAGCTCTTCGCAAAGCGCAAGATGTGTCTCTAATATGCCAGAAAGCGGTTGCTCACTCACGTTTTCGACATTGCCGAACACTTGCCCGAGCCACTCCGCCCAAGCGATGCGTTCGCTTTCACCCTGGGCCTTTGCCCAAGCCAGTAAATCGTCGGGCGATGGGAACGCCGGTCCGTGCCGCCGCAGCCGCAGTTCCAGATCGCGGGTGAACCGCAGATGGTCGCCCCGCGTGTCTCCGCCGGTCGCCGTTAGAGGGTGCTTGAGAAGTACCAAGAGCGCCTCAACCGACAGACGTTTGCCAAGAAGCGCAGCCGTATGCCGCAGGAACCTGCCGGGCGCTGTTTGCGAAAGCGGTTCGCCAGCACTGTCGTCCGGAATGATACCCCAGCGGTCGAGCGCCGCCGCGACCCGCCGCGTTAGCATCCGATCCGGAGTAATCAGTGCCGCCTTCGTTCCGCTTTCGGCGGCATTGCGCAGACAGGCGGCAATGGCCTGCGCCTCTTCACGCGGAGAACCGGCTTCGATCAACGAAAGGCCTTCGACCATTGGCTCCAGGGATCCAAGAGCAGCGCCGTCGGCCATCCACTGATCCGTTACCGGCGCAGGCCTGAGAGCGAGCGAGATCAGCCGGTTCCGCGACGGATCGGGCGCCTTGCCTTCCGCCCAGGATTGGATCGCAGTGGGTGTGATCCCCATCCGTTCGGTCAGGCGCAGGAAGCGGTATTGCGGATGATCTTCCCCCGGAGTTGGTCCAGCAGAAAGGCTGGCCCAGGCGGCGGGAGGCATGTCGAAATCAACGCCGGGCAGGACGACCGCACCCTGAGGCAAGTTCGCCACGGCTTCCATGAAAATCATCGTGGCTCCGCGTGAGCCGGTGGAACCAGCTACGATCACGGGGTCCGCAGGAGGCGTGTCCGCCCAGCGCCGTGCCAAAGTTTCGACAACGTGCCTCTGACGTGCCTCGGCATCGGCGGGGGCATCCGGTCCGAAATAGGGCGCAACGATCCGCAGGAACTCCAAGCTGCGTTCCCAATGCGCCGCGTGGTTCTCGGCCATCTCGGGGGCCTCGAACGCGTCAGGGCTTACTCCCTCGCCGTGCATCTCATCGATCAGGCGCGCAAGGCTGTCGGCCAAATCGTAGATCGCGGTGCCGGCCGCGAAATCCGCCTCTTGTTCAACCAGACCCGCGACAAGACGGGCGAGTTGCAGACGCCGCCGCAAAGGCGGAATCGCGGGTGCGAGCCCGGAAATTGGCGCGCGACCCAGATCAGTTACAAGCAGAAGCCGAGGAAGGAAGCGCGCGCCATGTTCATCGAAGGCGGCACGAACACTTCGGAGCATGCGGGAGGAGTTCAGGTAAAGCGTGACGCGCGCCATCGCCTCGGGTGCCGTTCCTGCCATGCGGGAGACGATCCCGTCGACAAGGGCGCGCGGGAAGTCCGTACCTGGCGGCATGCCGTATAGCCGGGGGCCGACTTGCGGCTCAAACATCGCCGTCCCCGTTTAACATGTGCTCGGCGAGTGCGATGGACTCGGGCCGACCGACGTCGCACCAGCCGCCGTCATGCACGATGCCGAAGAGTCGCCCGCCGGCGAGCATTCGGTCCCACAACTTGTTCAGCGAGAAGGCGGGTTCGTCGATCTCTGCCAAGGCTTCGGGCTTCATGATTTGAGCGCCGGTATAAACCAGATCGCGGCCCCGCTTAAGTTGGCCGTCTGGAGCCATTTCGAAATCGCCGGGCCCGACATGCCCGGTGGCGCTATGCTTCGGCACCAGAAGCAAAAGCGCATCCATCCGCGACGCGTCCCAACCCGCGCTTAGCTCGGCAAGAGCATTGCCACCGGTCCAGACGGCGTCGGTGTTGAGCGTGAAAACTGGACCCGGCCCAAGCATTGGCAGCGCGTGCTTCAGGCCGCCACCAGTTTCAAGAATCGTCTCTGTTTCGTCGGAAAACGTTATGCCGCTCCGATCCTTGAGATGGGCCCGGATCTGCTCTGGCAGGTAGTGCAGATTGATCACGACCCGACCGACCTGCGCGGCGTCTGCCTGCGCCAATGCGTGGTCCAGCAGTGTCCGCCCCGCGACCGGGATAAGTGGCTTGGGACGCGCGGCAGTCAAAGCGCCCATGCGGGTGCCAAGACCGGCCGCAAACAGCATCAAGGCGTCGGGTACTTGCCGCATTGTTCCTCGATCTTAAAAATACGTTCTGGTGTGGGTTCGGGAAGGCCCTTGTGCACGATCTCTGCCAGATGTCTTAGCTCAGGATGTGCGAGGTTGCGGGTGAGATAGCGCCAGACGCGAGGCACGTATCCGAGGTAGTGTGGCTTACCGAAATGCATCGAGAGCCGCGCGAATATTCCGATGATGCGCAGCGCGCGCTGGGCGCCAAGCAGAGCATAGATCGCGCCGAAGCTCTCGAGGTCTTCGTCATTGCTCTCGATATAGTGGCGAAGCATCTCGGCTTCGAGGCTTTCGGGCACGTCGCGGCGGGCATCTTGAAGAAGAGAAACGAGGTCATACGCGGGATGCGCAGCCACTGCGTCCTGAAAATCGAGCAGGCCAAGACGCGCGGGACCGCTGCGGTCCGGAAGCCAGATCAGGTTTTCAGCATGAAAGTCCCGAAGCGAGGTGGTCAGCGGAGCGTGGGCAAGGCGCTCGTACTCGGCTTCGATAACTGCAGGCAGCAACTCTGCGGCAGCATTGGACTCGGCACCGATGCCGGGCAGATACCAACGCGGTGCAAGCTTCACGAGCTTTCCGAGCTCGGCACCGTCGAGCGGCATGACGAATTCCGGCGCGGCTTGCCGCCGCAGGTCGGTCAGAAAATCCACCGCGGCGGTGTACATGAGCGGCTGCAGGTTCGGATCGTCTTCGACAAGCCGGGCTACCAAAGCGTCGCCAAGATCCTCGAGCAGCAGGAACCCGTTTTCGTGATCCTCTGCCAGAAGGGTGGGGGGCGAGTACCCGCAATTGAGAAGCCACTTCGCCATGCGCGTAAAGTCGTGAGTGCTTGCACCGTCCTCTGACGCGGCAATCATCAGCACCGCGCTGCCGTGGTTCAGCGTCAACCGTTCGTAACGACGCGAAGACGCGTCCCCGGCGAGCGCCCGACGCTTGGCCCCGCCCCAACCCGCTCGCGACAGGAAGGCGGTGCAGAGGTCCGCAGGCTCAGACATTCGATCCCCTGACCATGTCCGACAGCGCCGCGAAAACCGGCTGCCAGCGTGGAGCGGCGGACGAAAGCCTCGCATCGCGGGCATCTCCGGAGGCGTCCGGCGTGAGCGAGAGGGTGAGTGCATCTTCTGGCGCTGTATCGCCAAGTCGGTCAGGCCATTCGACAAGACAGATCGCGGTAGTAAAGGCCTCTTCGAGACCGAGTTCAGCAACATCTTCTGAGGAACTTAGCCGGTAGAGGTCGCAGTGCCAGATTTCGACATCATCCAGATCGTACGTTTGGACCAGCGTGAAAGTTGGCGACGGTATATCCTCTGCGCGACCAAGCGCAGCAAGCCGCGCGGAGATGAGGCTTCGGCAAAAATGAGATTTCCCGGCGCCGATCGGCCCCTCGATCAGCACGACATCACCTGCACGGAGTTCGGGTGCCAATCGTTCCGCGAGTGCAGTTGTCGCTGCCGCGTTCGGGAGCAGCAGCGATAACTGGACGTTCGCAGGATAGGCTTCCATAGCGCGACTTTTACCGGTCCAGCGCGCAGCCGCAAGGCGCATTGCGGGGGGCGATCAGACCTGGACGTGTTCCGGTCGGGTCGTCGTCTCGATGTTCTTACGGTTTCTTGGCGCGCGGCGAAGTTGCGGCCTTTCCGGCTCGCGAATCTCAAATCCGACGAGTGTCGCGCCTCCGGGTAATGGAACGCACCGGCAGTTCAGCACTTGACCGGACATCATCGTCGCGTCCGCGCACCAATCCGCGCGCTCAGAAATCTCAAAGACGAAATCCCGGATCTCGCCGAAGATCGGACTTGGAAGCGTTGTCTCATGCCAGATCCGAATGGAATCGATGATCGAGAACGTCCCAAGTGTCGTCCCGGTGTCGATCTTCCAGAGTGCGTCGTATGCGGCGTTCGACATAATCAACTCGCCTGCGGGCGAAAAGACGGCGATCGCTTCGTCTAGTGCGTCCACGACGGACTGGCCAAGTTCGATCTCCGAACGGAATTGGCGTGTCAGCGTGATTTCGGATGTGATGTCCTCGATCAGGAATGCCACAGCGCCGTCGGGATGCGGTCGGCCGATGACCTTGTAAGTCTGCCCGGAGGGAAGCGTCCAGGTTTCCTCGTAAAGCCCGTTCTCGGCAGCTTTCTCAAGCTCGAGCATCTGCTGGCGCCAGTTCTGATAATCCTTACGTTCCGGGATGACGCGGGCCTCTCGCAGCCGATCCAGGAACGTAAAGAGAGTGGGCCTGGCAGAAAGAAACTCAGCGCCGATCGTCGTCAGATCCAAAAGTGCGGGATTGAACAGGACAAGTTTGCGCTCCCTATCGAAGATCGCGAGGCCAATGGGCAGATAAGCAAACGTTTTGGTGAGAGTCTGGATGAACTCCCTATGCGCACTTTCGGCCCGCACCTCGCCTTCGGCGGGAAGCCCGAAACAAAGCAACTCTTCGCCCGCAGGCATGGTGTGAACCTCGTACCAGCGCACCCGATTCGCCGACTTGCACACAAGCTTCACACGCTTTGGCTTGGATGGCCCAGTTGTTGCCCCGTTTGGAAAGAGCTCCGGGAGAGGCCAGGTGAGTTCATCCTCCATCAGCCCACGGGTTTCGACCACGCAATCAAGGTAGGCGGTGTTGGCCCAATTGACCAAGCCATCTGAATCCGTTCGCCAGACAAGTAGCGGCGCCGAAGCGAGTGTTTCGCGCAAAGCGGCAAGCTCCTCCTCTTGCGCGCGTTGCGAAAGGCTGTCCACGAGAACGCCCTGACCCTCGGCAGACAGATCGATCAGTGTCAATCTTACGAGACGGCCGAGCAATTCAGCACGAACCGTCAGGCTCGACCCGGCTCTGCCTTCCAGGGTCATGCACCCCTTATCTGACAGCGTCGCCATCTCAGTTTCAAAGTCCGGGATGCGTTGGGTCAGATAGGACGAGAGTTTGCACCAATCGCTGCCGGTCGCGGGAATCGCGTTCAGCAGCGCGTGCGCGGCACCGGTTGCATCCACGATCTCCCGTTCATCAAAGAGGAAGATCGCCTGTTCCTGAGGTGTGGTGACTGTTTCCAGCGTGGGCTTTGCGCGCCGGCGTTCTGGCAGGGCTGAGAGAAGAAGAAGAGCCGCAAGTGCGGTAGTCAAAGACGTCGCGACGAAAACCGCCGCAATCAAAAGCGGAGAAACCATGTCAAATCCATTGCCCACTAGGGTCTGCGCCCCTTATCAACAGGCTTCACCTATAGAGTTAACAGGGCGTTAATCGCGCAACCTTTTGTTGAATCTTGGATGAATGGTTAACAGCCTACCCGAGAATCTGCTCGTTATCCCCAAGACCGCCGAGCGTGGGCTCCGTTTCGATCCGATCACGGGGCCAGACGACATCGACGTGAGCGCCTGAGCGTTCGGGGCGTTCATCCTCAGACAGGAAGGGATCGGCGCCGTTATAGAACCGCAGACTGGCACCAGTGCGTTCGAGAAGAGTTTTCGCGATGAAAAGGCCAAGCCCCATTCCTTCATATTCCGGACGGGCCGCGACCGCGACTTCCCGTCTTCGCTTGAAAAGGGGGTCGCCGATGCGGCCAATTATCTGCGGGGGGTATCCGTCGCCGTCATCGGAAATGGAGACCGCAAATGAATGTCCGGACCATTCCGCGTCGATCCAGACATTTCCCTTGGCGAAATCGACTGCATTCTGGATGAGGTTTCGAAGCCCGTGCACGATCTCGGGCCGACGATCAACGTTGGGCTGTGTGGCCGAACGTGCCGGTTCGTCGCCAAGATGGAAATGCAGAGCTTTGCCACGATCGAGATGCGGTTCGGCTGCCTCGCGGATGAGCGCCGCGAAGGGCACGGACCGCAAGTGCAGATCGTCCTTCCCGGCCCGGCCCATGGATCGCAGGATGTCCCGGCAGCGATCTGCCTGCTGACGGATCAGCTCGGCATCTGCACGAAGGTCGGGATCGGCCTGCAGTTCGGCCGCGAGCTCGGTGCTTACGAGCTTGATGGTGGCAAGCGGCGTTCCAAGTTCGTGCGCCGCAGCGGCGACCACCCCACCCAGGTCAGTCAGCTTCTGCTCGCGGGCGAGAGCGGCCTGAGTGGCGAAGAGTGCCGTGCCCATTGTGTGGATTTCAGACGCTACGCGTCGGGCGTACAGCCCAAGAAAAACGACGCCGATGACGATGGCGAGCCAGAAGCCGAACCCGAAGATCGGTGGCACAACGATCTCTTCGCCGCTTGTCAATCGAAGCGGCAAATGTACGAACGCCAGGATCGAAACAAGCGCAATCGTCACCGCGCCGAGAAACACTGTCGCGCGCGTTTGTAGCGCCGTTGCGGCGATCGTCCCGGGGGCGAGGATCAGAAGCGCAAACGGATTGCTCAGTCCACCGGTCAGATAAAGCAGAAGCGCAAGCTGTGACGTATCGAACAGCAGCGTGAGCGTCGCTTCCATTTCGGTCAAACGCTTGTTTTCAGGATAAACCAGCGCGGCACCGAAATTTACTGCGACAGCAGCGCCGACCACCAGAAGGCACAATGCAACGTCCAGGTCGACATCATAAAACGTCGAAGCAACGATGATCGCAGCGACCTGCCCAGCAACCGCCATCCACCTAAGAAGAACCAGGGTTCTGAGCCGAACCCAGTCACTGCGCGCGATATGCGAGCCGATTTCCGAGGTCTGACTTTGTTCCGGTTTCCCGCTGGCTGGCGCTGTCATTGCGGGTCCTGTTGTCGCATTAAGGCGGAACTGATTGATAGTCGCACCCGAATGCGCGATCAATGCTGCTGACCAAAGGGAACCAAAGCATGGCCGTATCCGTCAGAAGCTACGCAATCGCCGCTACATCGGTGGCCGCGATCGCGCTTATCGCGATTTACGCGGTCACGAGAAACAACGTCACGGACCCCTTCGCGGACTGCCGGACGTCACGGATCGCGGCTGGTGGCGCAACGATCGGAGGCCCGTTCGCTCTCACAGATGAAAACGGACGAAGCGTCACCGAACAGGACATAATCACGAAGCCGACGCTTCTTTACTTCGGATACACGTTTTGCCCGGACGTCTGCCCAATGGACACAGCCCGCAATGCCGAGGCCGTCGATGCGTTGGAAGAGCAGGGCTACGACGTGACTCCGGTGATTATTTCCGTCGACCCGGAACGAGATACTCCTGAGGTTCTGAAGGAATGGACTGAATACATTCACCCGAAGATGATAGGCCTTACCGGTACGCCTGAGCAGATCGCGGCAGTCGCAAAAGCTTACCGGACCTACTACAAGGTGCCTGACAGTCCCGAAGACGAATATTACCTCGTGGACCACGCGACACATACGTATCTCGTGCTGCCTGAACATGGCTTCGTTGAGTTTTTCTCTCGCGATGCGACCGCAGAGGAAATCGCCGCGCGCGCTGCCTGCTTTATAGACGCTGCTTGAAGCCAGTTTGACCGCCGCGCCGGTTGGGCCTAAATCTGTGTGAGCCCGAAGTAGGAAACGCGAATGTCAAACGACGAATTTACCGAAATCGGTTCGGATCGAAGCCTCCTGCTCGTCGATGACGACGCACCCTTCGTAAATCGCTTGGCCCGCGCGATGGAGAAGCGTGGTTTCGAGCCTGTGACGGCTGAGACAGTTGCAGAGGGTTGCCGAATAGCCCGCAGCACTCCCCCGGCCTATGCAGTAGTTGACCTGCGGCTTGGCGACGGGAATGGACTCGATGTCGTGGAGATCCTGCATGAACGAAGGCCGGATTGCCGCGTCATCGTACTGACCGGATACGGAGCGATCGCGACTGCAGTTGCGGCGGTGAAGATCGGCGCGGTGGATTACCTCTCCAAGCCCGCAGACGCTAATGATGTTACGAACGCCCTGCTTGCCCGAGGCGATTCCATGCCGCCTCCTCCGGAAAACCCTATGTCCGCGGACCGCGTTCGCTGGGAGCATATTCAACGCGTATATGAATTGTGCGACCGCAATATATCGGAAACCGCAAGACGATTGAGCATGCACCGGCGCACGCTCCAGCGGATTCTAGCAAAAAGAAGCCCAAAATAGTTTGTTCAGCCTGTATTTAAGGACAGGGGCGGACTTGCAAATAAGTGAATTGCGTAATTAGGTCCCTTTCCAAGGGATATGTGAAAAGGAAAAGCGCCGTGAAAATCGAACTCGACTCATTGTCTCTGAAAGATCTGAAGGACCTGAAAAAGCGCGTAGAGCGTAAAATCAGCGACTTTGAAGACCGCAAGAAACGCGAAGCTCTGGCGGCGGTCGAGGAAAAAGCCAAGGCCATGGGGTTCTCACTAAGCGAACTCGTCGGTGCGTCAGCGGTCAAGAAGCGGCGGCCAGCGAAACCCAAATATGCCAATCCGGCCAACAAGGCCGAGACGTGGACGGGCCGCGGCCGCAAACCGCGCTGGGTCGAGGCTGCTTTGAAATCCGGCAAGACCCTCGAAGATCTCGCGATCTAAACGGCTTTCAGAAGCCAGCGCATTATCGTCCTTGCGTGCGCACGAAGTGGTCCCGGTGGCGTGACGATGTAGTAGCCGGGACCCTCCTCATCGACCTCGAATGCCAACTGCAGAACACCCGAGCCTACGTCGCGCTCAACCAGTGCGGCGGCACTTACGTGCAACCCGTAGCCTTGGCGCGCGGCTGACAGGGCGAGTTCCTCTGTCGAGAATTCGGTTACCTTGAGCTTGTCCGGGTCAAGCCCGACGCAATTCGAAATCCAGCTTCGCTGTTCAGGCCAGTGCTCTTGCAACACCCACGGAAGAGCTGCCATGTCGGCGGGGGCAAGGCGCGTGCGTCCGTCGAAGAGTTCGGGAGCGCCGACGACAACATATCGCGCCGAAGTCAGATACCGCGCATCGACGCCGGGCCACTGTCCCATTCCGAACCGAATGCCGAAATCGATGCGCTCGGTCCTGAGGTCTAGAACGTTTGGATCGGGCCTGATGGACACGGCAATGTCCGGGTGAGCTGACCAAAGTTTTCCCAGCCGCGGCATCAGCCAGTTCGTCGCAAAGGCCGGTGTCAGCGTGATCATGACCGGTCGGTTCTCGCTTCCAGTTTTCAAGTCGTCGACGGCCGCTTGAATGGTGCTGAAACCATCGGTGAGCGAAGCGCCAAGCGC
>CBDUOT010000121.1:0-9816 GCA_965368915.1 uncultured Rhodobacterales bacterium
GCGAAGAAGCCCACGACATCGGTTACCGTCGTCACGAACGCGCCCGACGCCAGCGCAGGGTCCACGCCCGCCTTTTCCAGTGCCACGGGAATGAGGATGCCGGCGAGTCCGGCGATGACCAGATTGACGATCATGGCGATAGCAAGAACCATGCCGATCATGGTTGAGCCGAACCAGAACCAGCCCACCGCACCCATGACGAGGGCGAAGATCAAACCGTTGATCAGTCCCACGGCCGCTTCCCGCCTGACAACGCGCCAGACGTTCGCGCCGGTAAGGTCGCGCGTCGCGATGGCGCGCACGGCGACCGTCAGCGCCTGCGTGCCCGCATTGCCGCCCATCGAGGCGACGATGGGCATCAGAACCGCCAAAGCGACGACCTGAGCGATCACACCCTCGAACTGCGCGATGACCATGGAGGCGAGGATCGCGGTCACGAGGTTGACGGCCAGCCAGGGAATCCGCTGCTTCGTCGTCTCCACCACACTGTCGGAAAGCGAGCCCTCGCCCACACCGGCGAGGCGCAGGATGTCTTCTTCGTGCTCTTCGTCGAGGACAGCCATCGCGTCGTCGATGGTGATCACCCCGACCAGGCGTTCATCCGCATCGACGACAGGGGCCGAGATGAGATGGTACTGGTTGAAGGCGTAGGCAACGTCGCCTTCCTCTTCCAGCACGTCGATCGTGCGGAAACTTTCTTCGGCGATCGCGGTAAGCTTCACCGCCCGCTTGGATGACAAAAGCTTGCCGAGCGTCACGTAGCCTGTCGGGTGCCAGCGCGGATCGACCAGGATCATATGGTAGAACTGATCCGGCAACTCCTTGGCGTTTCTCAGGAAATCGATCGCCTCGCCGACCGTCCAGTCCTCGGGCGCACTCACGACCTCGCGTTGCATGAGGCGGCCGGCGGAATATTCCGGATAGGTCAGGGATTGCTGGACCGCAGCGCGCTCGCTTTCGGGCAGCGCACCGAGGATCCGTTCCTGCTGTGGCTCCTCAAGGTCCTCGATAAGATCGACGACGTCATCGGAATCGAGTTCGCGGACCGCCTCCGACAGGACTTCGTGCGGCAGCGCCTCGATCACTTCTTCCCGGATCGATTCGTCGAGTTCGGAAAGAATCTCGCCGTCGATGCCCTTCGACCAGAGCCGCACCAGTTCGGCGCGCTCGGTCGACCCGATCTGCTCCAGAAGGTCGGCGATGTCTGCCGCGTGCAGCGGCTCCATCAGTGTGTCGATCGCTTCTGCGTCGCCCGTTTCCACAGCGTCGAGGATGGAATCAACGAGTCGCGGATCAAGGCTGTACTCGTCCTCGTCGCGATCTACCGTTTCTTCTTCGATTTCCGCCATTTCATCCCCATCCGATTACCGCGACATTATCGGAAGGTGTTTCAAAGAAACAGAGGCCACCACCCGATTTCGCAGCGCTCGCGAAGCGCTTAGAGTGGGTACATGACAGCAACAAGACGGCGAGGAAAGATGGCGGAGCTGCTGATCGGACAGACAGTGCGATTCACGGGCAACCCCATGGTCGAAGGCCTTGCGGTCGTGCATCACAGCAGCCGCGGCGGCGTGCTGATCGACGGGGGGCTGATCGCTGACGTGGGCGAGGCCGACGACCTTCGCCGCGCCCATCCCGACGCACGGATGACCGACTACGGCAAAGCGCTGATCTCGGCCGGATTCATCGACGCACATGCCCACTATCCCCAGACCGCGATGATCGCGAGCTGGGGCAAAAGGCTAATCGACTGGCTGAACACCTATACCTTCCCTGAAGAGATGAAATTCGGCGATCTCGCTTACGCGGCAGAGATCGCAGCGCGTTACTTCGATCTCACGCAGTCGAACGGTACCACCACCGTTTGCAGCTACTGCACGATCCACCCGGAAAGCGTCGATGCCTTCTTCGTCGAAGCGCAGCGGCGCGGTGCGCGCGCGTTCGCCGGCAAGACCTGCATGGACCGAAACGCGCCCGACGGGCTGACGGACACGGCGCAATCGGCCTACGACGACAGCAAGGCCCTTCTTGAAAAGTGGCATGGGCAGGACAGGCTGTCCTACGTGGTGACGCCGCGCTTTTCGCCCACATCGACACCCGATCAGCTTGAAGCGCTGGGGTCGCTTTGGGGCGAGCATCCCGATTGCCTCATGCAGACCCATCTTTCCGAACAGACCGACGAGATCGCCTGGGTAAAATCGCTCTACCCCAAGGCGCGCGACTACCTTGACACCTACGAGGCGCATGGCCTTCTCGGCCCGGGAGCGGCCTTCGGGCATGCGATCCACCTTGAACCGCGCGAGATCGACCGCCTGAAGGAAGTCGATGCGAGCCTCATCCATTGCCCGACCTCGAACACTTTCATCGGATCGGGTCTTTTTGACATGGGCGGACTGGCGGCGGCGGGACACCGCATCGGCCTTGCCACCGATACCGGCGGCGGGTCCAGCTTCTCAATGCTGCGCACGATGGCTGCCGCTTACGAGGTCGCACAGCTTCGCGGGCGCGCGCTCCATCCGGCCGAACTCTGGTGGCTTGCAACCGAAGGTTCGGCGCGGACGCTCAGGGCCGACAATCGCATCGGCAACCTGGCGCGGGGACTGGAGGCGGACATCGCAGTCATCGATCTCTCCTCGACCCCCGCTATCGCCCAGCGCGCAGCCCGCGCGAGCGACATCTGGGAGGCCGTCTTCCCGACGATCATGATGGGCGATGACCGCGCGGTGAAGGCTGTGTGGATCGGAGGCCGCCCGATCTGACGCGCCGAACGTCGTAAACGCCCCTACTCAGCCAGCCGCGAGGCGAGCCGGTTCTGCAGTTCGATCACGCGCGGCAGATCGAGCGTCGCGATCCGCCCGTCCGCGACGACCCTTCGCCCTTCGACGAAAAGGTCCCTCACCCGTTGCGGCCCGCAAAGCACGAGTGCCGCCACAGGATCCCAGGCGCCCGCCGCCTCGATCCCCGAGACATCCCAGATGGCGATATCCGCGCGCTTTCCGGTTTCGAGAGTGCCGCAATCGGTTCTTCCCAGTACCCGCGCGCCGCCGAGCGTCGCTATTTCAAGCGCCTCACGCGCGCTCATCGCGTCCGCCCCGTTTGCCACACGCTGAAGAAGCAGCGCCTGACGCGCCTCGGCTGCGAGGTTTCCCGCGTCGTTCGACGCCGACCCGTCGACTCCGAGCCCGACCTTGACGCCTGCGTCGCGCATCGCGCGAACCGGCGCGATCCCCGAACCGAGCCGGCAGTTCGAACAGGGGCAGTGTGCGACCCCGGTCCGCGTGCGCGCGAAAAGGTCAATCTCGCCCGCATCGAGTTTCACGCAATGGGCATGCCAGACGTCATCGCCGGTCCAGCCAAGCTCCTCAGCATATTGCCCTGGCCGGCAACCGAACTGCGCCTGCGAATAGGCAACATCCTCGTCGTTCTCGGCGAGATGGGTATGAAGCATCACCCCCTTCTCGCGCGCAAGCAGCGCCGTATCGCGCATTAACTCGCGGCTGACCGAAAACGGTGAGCAGGGGGCGAGGCCCACACGGACCATCGCGCCGTCGCTTGGATCATGAAAAGCATCGACCACGCGCTCCATGTCCTTGAGGATCGTGGCTTCCATCTCCACGAGGCTGTCGGGCGGCAGGCCGCCCGCACTTTCGCCGATCGACATGGCGCCGCGCGTCGGATGGAACCTCAGGCCGATTTCCCGTGCGGCTTCGATCGTATCGTCTAGCCGCGCGCCGTTTGGGAAAAGATAAAGATGGTCCGAGGTCAGCGTGCAGCCCGAAAGCGCCAGTTCGGCCAACCCAGCGAGGGCAGACACGCGCATCTCTTCGGGGCCAAAGCCCGCCCAGATCGGATAAAGCGTCCTTAGCCAGCCGAACAAAAGCGCATCCTGCCCGCCCGGGACTGCCCGAGTCAGCGTCTGGTAGAGGTGATGATGCGTGTTCACCAGCCCCGGTGTGACGACACAACCATGCGCCTCAACAACCTCGGCGTCCGGAGCGGACAGCCCTTGCCCCGTCGCGACTATGACGCCGCCCCGGACAAGAACGTCGCCGTTCGGCACTTCGTCGCGGGCGTCATTCATCGTCACGACCCGAAGCGCGTTCCGTATAAGGATGTCGGACATCGCTTTCTTCCTTCCAGCCCCTTCGGCCGATCGCGAACGGCCGTGCGACAGAAGAGGAAAGGACTCGCCCGGCCCGCAGAGACTAGCTGCCCACAGGGCGCCTCACCATGTCGGATTGCCTGAAAGACCTTCGCTATTGGCCGAAAGACGGCGCTGTCAGCCGTTCAGGAGCGTCATGGCGGCGCGGTGAATTTCGGCGTTGGCCGCGGCCAGCACCCGCCCGCCTTCGTGCGCGGACCCGCCCTGCCAGTTGGTTACAATGCCCCCTGCCGCCTCGATCACCGCGATGGGAGCGTGGATATCGTACGCCTGCAGCCCCGCCTCGATCACAAGATCGACCTGCCCGGCGGCGATCAGCGCGTAGGCGTAGCAATCCATGCCGTAGCGCGTAAGGCGCACCCTATCGGCCACACGGCGGAAAGCACGTGCGTCAGACTCCGAACCCACTTCGGGGAATGTCGTGAAGAGTATCGCTTCGCCAAGTGGCCGGGACCCGCGGGCGCGCAACGTGCGTCGTCCTTGCGGACCGCTGAGTTCGGCGCGCCCGAAGCCGCCCTCGAAACGCTCTCTGATATACGGTTGGTCGATCAGGCCGTAAAGCGGACCTTGGGCATTCGCCACGGAGATCAGCACACCCCAAGTCGGGGTGCCGGACAGGTAGCCGCGTGTCCCATCGATGGGATCAAGCACCCAGGTAAGACCCGACGTGCCCGCTTTTGCACCGAATTCTTCGCCGAGGATGCCGTCATCCGGCCGGCGTTCGGCCAGAATCTCGCGCATCCGCGCTTCCGCGGCGCGATCGGCTACGGTTACCGGATCGAAATGCCCATCCTCCTTGCTGTCGGCTAAAAGGCCGTCGGCGCGGAAATGGCCGAGCGTCGCCTCGCGGGCGGCATCGGCAAGGGAATGGGCAGTCGCGACGATCGCGTCGCGTTCGATCTCGGACAAGGAAGTCATCGGGGGCCTCGCTGGATGGCCCAGCGGTAGCTCCCGAAGGCTTTCAGGTCAATGGGACCTATCAGGCCGCGTCGGAAAGAACCTTCGCGAGGTCAAAGAGCCGGCGACGCTGCGCTTCCGGGATCGCGTAATACGACCGCACGAGCATCAGCGCTTCCTTATCGGCGAGGATGTCGCCATCGACTTCCTCAACGACGTTGTTGCGATCATCGAGACCTTCGAAGAAAAAGCTGATCGGCACGCTCAAAGCGTCGGAAATGTCCCAGAGGCGCGAAGCGGAGATCCGGTTCATGCCGGTCTCGTACTTCTGGATCTGCTGGAACTTGATCCCGACCTTGTCGGCAAGCTGCTGCTGGGTCATACCCACCATCCAGCGCCGATGTCGGACGCGTTTGCCTACATGTACGTCAACAGGGTGTTTCATAATCGTCTCCAAAACTAAAGCCACTCTCTAACCAGGCAAACCTTATCCGAAACAGACCATTCGCCCGATTTGTCACCGCTCACCTACTAACAAGCGGTTGTTGTGGCTGGTCACCGCTTCGCCTCAAAGTAATACAGAATGGGGTCTGTAGTCATCCTATACGAAAAGACATGTCCCCCTGCTCGCCTTTAAATAAATTCGCATTTTGCAATTCATATTGCGAAGTTTACGCGGCGTCGGCTCTCAATTTGCAAGGGGCGGTAGAATCGGGCGGCCGACTGGATTCTCTTTAAGGCGAGGGATACCGTCGCGGTGAGTCGGAGGGGCGATGAGAGCTTTTGGGATAACTGAATACGGGGAACCGCCGCAGCTTCGCGACACGCCCCTGCCGGAACCGGGACGCGGAGAAGTCCGGGTCAGGATCGCGGCCTGCGGGTTGAACTTCGCGGATCTGTTGATGATCGACGGGCGGTATCAGGAACGCCCCGACCCACCCGTCACGCTCGGCATGGAGCCTGCAGGCGTGGTGGATGCAGTTGGCGAAGGGGTCGACGGCCCCGCCCCTGGAACGCGCGTCGCGGTCTTCGCGAACGGCGGCGGGCTCGCCGAATATGGCTGCTTTCCTGCTGCGCGCTGCGTGACCATCCCGGACGCCATGTCGTTCGAGGACGCGGCCGCCTTCCCCATCGCCTATGGCACAAGTCATGTCGCGCTTGACCACAAAGCAAGGCTCAGACCGGGCGAGACGCTTCTTGTTCTCGGCGCCGGCGGCGGAGTCGGGCTCACGGCGGTCGAGATTGGCAAGCGCATGGGCGCTCGCGTGATCGCCTGTGCGCGGGGTGAGGCCAAGCTCGACGCGGCCCGCGCCGCAGGGGCCGATTATCTGATCGACAGCGAGGCCACGGATCTCAAGTCAGAGGTCAAGGCGCTTGGCGGTGCGGATGTCGTCTACGACCCCGTGGGCGGCGACCAGTTCGATGCCGCCTTTCGCGCGACCAACCCCGACGGGCGCATCCTTGTGATCGGCTTCGCGGCGGGCCGGGTGCAGCAGATCCCGGCGAACCACCTTCTGGTCAAGAACATCTCGGTTCTCGGGCTTTACTGGGGCGGATACCTTGCCTTCCGGCCGGAAGTCCTGACCGAAAGCCTTTCGACACTTCTTGACTGGTACGCCGAGGGCGGCCTTCGACCGCACATTTCGCACCGTTTGCCGCTTGAGCGCGCAGATGAGGCGCTGGAGCTTCTGCGATCGCGGAAATCGACCGGAAAGGTCGTGGTGACCGCCTGATATCTATTCGGCCGCCTGAAGCCGCGCCGCACCTTGCGCATCGGCGTAGGCGCATCTCAGCTTCGACAGGACCGCGTCGGCGACGGGGCCTTTCTGGAGGCCTGCGTTGTAGAGACAGATGCTGAGATGACCGAGAGTCGGCAGCGCATTCGCGCCCTCGATCTCCACCAGCCCCTCTGGCATCGCCCCCCTCAACCGCGCAGTGATCGCAAGGTCTGCGGCGACGCTCGCCTCGACAACCTGCTCGGAATTCCCGTCGACCCCGACGTCCCAGCTGATCCCCGCATCGTCCAGCGCGTGCTGAGCGTATTGCCGGAACAGGCAGTCACTCATGAAACCAAGCCTCAGCGGCCGCCGCTGCCAGGCGGTTCCGTCGGGCGCGCCGGTCCAAACCAGTTGGCGCGATGCAAGGATCTCTCCGCCGGGTTGCGGACTATCCTCGGTCGTCAGGATCACATCGTACTCGCCGCGACCGAAGCCTTCGAGGAGGCATCGCGAAAAGGAAGAGATCAGGCTGACCCGAACGCGCGGGAACTCCTGCGCCAAGGCCTTCAGGACAGCGGGCATCTGCGGATAAACGATGTCGCTGGGCACGCCGATCCGGAACTCGCCCTCATAGGCAGTATCAGTCATGCGCGAAAGCGCCTCGTCGTTCAGCACCAGCATTCGGCGCGCGTAGCTGAGCAGTTGCTCGCCTTCCGGCGTAAGTGTCAGCTTGCGTTGCGCGCGAACGAACAGATCCTGCCCCAGACCTTCCTCCAGCCGCTTGATCTGCATCGAAACGGCCGATTGCGTGAGGTTGAGCAGTCCCGCAGCCCGGGTCACCCCGCCAGCATCGGCAACCGCGACGAGTGCTCTCAGGGCAGTGAGGTCGAGATTTCTGGGCATGTTCACGATCCGTGATGACTTCGACATCAAACATTCATTTTCATAATTCATCACATCGGTCCATATAAATCAAGCTTCCTGATGCAAGCCATTGAACGCATCACGAAACGAAAGGAAACGATATGGACCACGCAATCGCACAAACCCGCCCCGCTGCACATCGCACCGGCCTTCTGAGCCGCCTCGGACAGATGGCTGCGGTTCGCCGCCAGCGCAGGGCGCTCGCGTCGCTCAACGACCACCTTCTGAAAGATATCGGCCTCAGCGCAGAAGAGGCCCGCCAAGAAGCCGAAAGCCCGCTTTGGGACGTTCCGGCCAACTGGCGCCGCTAAATGCGCACTTCCGCTACCGGAAATACTTGAAATCCGGGCCCGCGTTCCCGATATTCCGCAACAAGGGCGCCGTTTCGGCGGCGCTTTAGGGAAACGCATCTGGAGGCTTTAATGGCTGAGTTTGATACGGTCCGCACCGCGCAGGTTGGTGCCCGTACGGTAGCGATCGACGAAGGGCTTCGCGCCCACATGAACAAAGTCTACGGACTTATGTCGTTCGCGATGGTTCTTACGGCTCTCGCCGCATGGGCGATCGCCGGGCTTTCAGTTACGACTGATCCGACCACTGCCGCGGCGCAGATCGGTGCCGACAAATACCTGACGAACTTGGGCGCCGCGCTTTACATGTCGCCGCTGAAGTGGGTGGTCATGTTCGCTCCGCTTGCGATGGTTTTCGCCTTCGGCGCGATGATCAACAAGCTTTCAGCGGCCGGCGCGCAGCTGTTCTTCTACACGTTCGCCGTTCTCATGGGCGTGTCCATCAGCTCGATCTTCCTGGTGTTCACCGGATACTCGATCGTGCAGACGTTCCTCGTTACGGCAGTCGCCTTCGCGGGTCTCTCGCTTTGGGGCTACACCACGAAGCGTGACATCTCGGGCTGGGGTTCGTTCCTGATCATGGGCGTGATCGGCCTGATCGTGGCTTCGATCGTCAACATCTTCCTCGGCTCGCCCGCGGTCATGTTCGCAATCTCGGCGATCGGTGTTCTGATCTTCGCGGGCCTCACCGCCTACGACACCCAGAACATCAAGAACACCTATCTCGCTCATGCCCAGCACGGCGATACCGAATGGCTTGGGAAGGCGGCGATCATGGGGGCTCTGAACCTCTATCTCGACTTCATCAACATGTTCATGTTCCTGCTGCAGTTCCTCGGCAATCGCGAGTGAACGGGCGAACTTGACCGAAAGACGAAGGGCCGGCATCACGCCGGCCCTTTTTTATTGCCGCTTCCTAACTTGCGTTTTGGCGCCGCCAAACATCCGGCGTTACCCCCTCGACCTCCCGGAACACCCGGATGAGGTGCGAGGCGTCGCAGAACCCGGTCTCGGCAGCAATCTCGGTCACCGACTGACTGCCCCGATCAAGCAGAGCCCTCGCCCGCGCAAGCCGGACACGACGGCTCGCCTCGGCCGGCGTAAGACCCAGATCAGCCGCGAAGTGCCGCTCGAGCTTGCGGCGGCTGACGCCGAGCTGACCGCTTAGGGTCGCGACCGGCAACGGCGTTTCCGGGGACTCCTGCATCCGCAGCAGCGCACGGCGAACCAACGGATCACGTGCATCAAGCTCAAGCGGCAAGCCAGGCTGTGGCCGCTCCGCCGCTGCGGCCTCGTCCATGATCATGATCGACAGGCTTTTGCGGGCGGCTGCGCGCCCGATATGCCGGTCAACGAGGAAGGCGGCAAGGTGCGCCGTGCTCGCCCCGCCAGAACAGGTCAGCCGGTCGCGATCGACAACGAAGATCTGATCCGAGACCGGGATCAGTCCGTCGAACTCCTGAAGGAAATCCTCACGGTGAAACCAGCTTACGCAGCACCTGTATCCCTGCAGCAGTCCGGCGCGATGCAGCACGAAGGCACCCGTGCAGAGCCCGATCAGCGGCACCTTCGCCGCGACCGCGCGATGAAGGAAGTCCACGATCTCGGGCTGCGGCCGCTGCCCCTGCCCCATCAGGCCGCCCGCCACTGCGACGTAGTCGAAGCGCCGTGGGTCGCCAAGCCGATCGTCGGGACGGATCGACAGGCCGCAACTGCTTTCGACCGGGTCGAGCGTCGGCGCGATCACTTGCCAGCTGCACAGGAT
>CBDUOT010000122.1:0-9792 GCA_965368915.1 uncultured Rhodobacterales bacterium
CGGTGCCGGCGCGGACACACTCACTGGCGGAACTGGCGTCGATCACTTCGTGTTCGACATTGGCTACGGCGCCGATCAAGTGAACGACTTTTCATTGTCCGAGAACGACAGGCTGCTTCTCGACGACGATCTTTGGGCGGGCACACTCTCGGCCAATCAGGTCGTCAGTACGTTCGCCTCTGTCGTGGGATCAGACGTCGTAATCGATTTCGGTGGCGGCGATGTCCTGACGTTGCTGGGATTGAACTCCACCAGCGGGCTGGACGCGCATATCACCATTCTCTAGTAGGACAGATCGCGACGAGAGCTTTGGACGGGCGCAAGAGCGGAGCTCTTACAGAGGTCGAATCTTCAGCCTCGTGATCCGGTTCTCCTTCCGCGCCAAAACCTCGAAGCGGAAGCCGTGGAAGGAGAAGACCTGCCCCTCGGCCGGGATCATCTGCGCTTCGTGAATGACGAGACCCGCGATTGTGTTCGCCTCCAGATCCGGCAGCGACCAGTCGGTCGCCCGGTTCAGGTCCCGGATCGTCATCGCACCGTCCACGACGCAATCTCCCGCCTCTGTCCGCTTGAGCGGATGTTCGGCATCGATGTCGAACTCGTCGGTGATCTCGCCCACGATTTCCTCGATGATATCCTCGAGCGTAATGAGGCCTCTCAGATCGCCATACTCGTCGACGACCAGCGCGAAATGTGTGCGCCGCTTGAGAAACTCGCGCATCTGTTCGTCCAGAGGCGTCGTCTCGGGCACAAAGTAGGCTGGCTTCGCCACCGACATGATGTCCAGATCGCGGACCGAGGCGAGGTTGCCGTCCTCACCGCGAACGGTTTTCTCCACCGCGCGAAGAAGATCCTTCGCGTGGATCACCCCGACGATGTTCTCGCGTTCTCCTCGATAGACGGGAAGCCGCGTGTGCGGTGAGGCAAGAACAGCGGACAGGATGCGGTCGGGCTCTGCCTCTCCATCGAGCATTTCGATCTGGCTTCTGTGGCGCATGATCTCTTCGACCGTGCGGTCGGACAGGTCGAGCGCGCCAAGCAGCCGGTCGCGGTCCTCTTTGTGAACCATTCCCTCCGAATGGCCGAGGGCGAGCGCACCTATGATTTCGTCCCTGAACGAAAGGATATGGCTGTCCGGATCGGTTTTGACACCGAAGAGCATCAGAAGTCCGCGGACGATCCAGCGAACCAACGTCACGATCGGCGACAGGACAAGGATGAGAACGCGGATCGGGCGAGCCACCCGAGAGGCCGCGGATTCAGGGGCGGTGATTGCATAGGTCTTGGGAAGGACCTCGGCGAAGACCAAAACCAGCGCCGTCATGACCAGTGTCGCGACCGCGACACCGTTTGCGCCGAATATCTTCGAGAACAGCGCCGTGGCCAGTGCTGCGGACAGGATGTTGGCCACGTTGTTGCCAAGCAGGATCGCGCCGATGAGCTTCTCTCCGTCCTCGGTGACTTCGAGCGCCATTTCAGCACCTCGGTTCCCCTTGTCGGCCTGCGCCCTAAGTTTGCCGCGCGATGCCGCCGTCAATGCCGTTTCTGAGCCCGAGAAGAACGCAGACAGCATCAGAAGCGCGAGGATCGCACCTGCGGTGAGCCAGAAGGCTCCGTCTAGCACAGTAGTGGTTTCCATTGACCCTTGCCTTTCATTCAACTCGTTATGTGCGCACCCAAGCGATCCCGCAAGATGGGCCGCTCACGGCCGCTCCTGATCACGGGCCAGCGGGTGGTGATCGAGGACAAGCGACTTCAGCCTCTCGTCGAGGACATGAGTGTAGATCTCGGTCGTCGAGATGTCCGCGTGCCCGAGAAGCGTCTGGATCGCCCTGAGATCGGCGCCCCCGGCCAGCAGGTGCGTGGCAAAGGCGTGACGAAGAACATGCGGCGTGACCCTGTCGGGCGCGATCCGGGCGGCGAGCGCGAAGTCCTTCAGAAGCGCATGAAACGCCTGCCGGGTGAGGTGGCCAGACGCTCCGCGCGCAGGGAAGAGGTGCCGGCCCGGCGGCGCACCCCGTTCAAGGCGGGCTTCCTCTTCGGCCGCGTCGCGGATTGCGAGCCATTCCTGTAGCGCAGTTCGGGCGGGTGACGAGAGCGGAACCATTCTGTCCTTACCGCCCTTGCCGGTCACCATCAGCATGCGCGGATCGCCCCGTGCTGCCGCGACGGGAAGGCTGACGAGTTCCGTGACCCGCAGGCCGGTGGCATAAAGAACTTCCATGAGGCACACGTTGCGCGCCCGCTCGATCGGCGACCGCCCACTTTGCCGCGCGGCGTCGAGAAGTGCCTCGACCTCTTCGATGCTCAGAACTTTGGGCAGTCGCTTGCCCTTCGTCGGCCCGGCGATGCGGATCGCCGGATTGTCGCCGCGCAAGCCTTCGTCATAGGCGAAGCGAAAGATCTGCCGGATCGAGGACAGCCGCCGCGCACGTGTCGCGCGTGACAGGCCCTCGGCCTCACAGGTGATCAGGTAGGATTCGATGTCGTCCTGCTTCACCGTCTCGAAACCCAGCCGGTTGCGGGCAAGCCAGGCGGCGAAATCCTTGAGGTCGCGACCATAGGCCAGAAGCGTGTTGCGCGCGGCACCCAGCTCGGCCGCTTGCGCGTCGAGGAACGTCGATATCCAGCCTTCCGGTGACATCCGCTATCCGCGCCTTTCGAGTAGCACGAGTTCCAGCGCCGCGCGCCGCGCCGTCGTCTCGAGCCCAACGTGGCGAAGTAGAACCAGCCCCTCGGTCACGTCGCGCAAATCGCCACGAGCACCTTCCGTGACCCGGTCGATCGCAAGAAGAAACGCCTCACCGAGCCTGTTCTCTTCGATAAGATCGGCGAAATCGGCGCCGGGGACTGCGCCGGGCAGGAATGCCGCGCGGACGGCCGCCCCCATCTGATCGGGCGGTGTGACCGCTTTGACATCCCCAAGCGCGAGCCCGACCAGAAACCGATCCTCGCCCCCTTGCGGCTTATAGGCGCGCGCGATCGCCTCGTAATCCTCTGAAAGCAGCCCGATCTGGAAAGCGAGGCGGCCAACGCCACCTTCAAGGTTGAGCCGCGCCAGTTTGGATCCGTAGATCGAGGCAAAGGGGACTTCCAATTCGCTCGCTGTCATCTCCGCCCAGGCTTGGGTCAGGGCGCCTGCCACGGCTTCGCGGTCGCCTTCGGAGAGGGCACGGTCGATCTTTTGCACCATCTTCACGCGTTCCCAGACGCCGCCCGAGGCGGCTGCCTTGCCTTCCGTGTAAAGGCCGAGAAGGCGGTTCGGCTCGATCGTGCCGGTACGCGCGAGGCGTTCCGCCGCCTCTAGCCGCGTCTTCCAGCCTGAATTGGACCTGAGGTCGGATTGGGCGAACGCGACCGGAAGCGTCGTGGTCGGCAGCGGCTGGCCGATCGCCTCCATGAGCCGCAGAACAAGCGGCGAGGGGCGCGGCGGCGTAGGCAGGTCAGGCTCTCCATCCGCAAATTCGGGGTCGAGAAAGCGTTCGAGAAGCGGCACCATCTCTGGCTCTACATAACCAAGCGTCTCACCGGTCCGGAGGGACAGGGCTGCGGCGTTCCAGTCGCCGCCTCGGGCCAGGCAAAACACACGGGCTGGGAAGGTCGGCGCGACGTCGGGTGTCTCGCGCATGACCTCGCAGGCGCGGTCTTCCTCGCCGAGTAGCAGGGCGACATCGAACCAGCGACGGAAGGTTTCCGGCTGGTGTTTCTCGACCCGCTCAAGCAGCGCGAATGCGGCCTCTAGCGCTCCGAGATCAAGAAGCTTGTCGATGCGGGCCAGAAACAATTCTCCGGTCACGTCGGAGTCTACCGGCGGAGACAATTCGGCAACGAGAAGCATCACGAGAAGTGCCTGGATCGCGGGCAGCGTTTCTGCTCGCTCGGCCCGGATAAGCCGGGCAAGGCTGGACGTGGAGCTCGTTCCCCAAAGATTGCGCGGAAGGCCAGTCGTGGACACTGGCACGAGCCCCAGCGCGTCCAGAGAGGGCCCTTCGATCGACATCGACGTGATCGGTTGGTGAGTCACCCCCGGCGTGACGGGTGGTTCGACCGACGTTCCCGGGGGAAGGGGCTGCGCAGTTGGCGTCGCTATTGAATTGGACAGCCAGTCGATCGCAGACATGGGTTCGCTCTCGTCAACGCCCTGAGCGCGAAGCGCCGGCGCGACGATAAACAAAACTATAGAAAAAAGTGCTGTCTTACCTGTCCACATTCAGCTCAACCGGTTCGACGACCTCGCTTCGATCGGGCGTCATATCGCCCAGATAGGCATAGCCTGCGAGCCCCAGGAACCCAAGAAGCGCTAGAAAGAACACTGCCTTTAAAAGTCTTACCATCTCGTCCTGCCGTCTGCTCAGTTTCTTTTGGTCCGTTGTCTCGGCATGACCGTCAGATACAGCCCCGAACGCGCGGATGCGACGATTATATATGGCAATCCCGGCGAGTTCACGCCATTCAGGGGAGAAAGTTTTCCGAGTGGGCAGAGGCCCGCCGTAGCGGTACCGGTGGCCACGGCCAAGGGGCCGAGGGGACGACGTGACCGAAGGGCGACTGCAGAAGACCATAACCCTGGTGGGGATGATGGGGGCAGGCAAGACAGCCGTGGGCACTGCGGTAGCGCGCTTGCTCGGAGTCCCTTTTCTCGATTCCGACGAAGAGATCGAGCGCGCGGCACACATGACCGTCGCCGAAATCTTCGCCAGAGACGGCGAAGCGTTCTTCCGCGATCGCGAGACCGAGGTGCTAAGACGGCTTCTGTCCGGGACGCCCTGCGTGCTTTCGACAGGAGGCGGGGCGTTCCTGTCGGCCCGAAACCGTGATGAAATCCAGCGCAAGGGCATTGCGGTCTGGCTCAAGGCGGACCTCGACCTTCTGTGGAACCGAGTGCGCCACAAGACGACGCGGCCGCTTCTCAGAACACCCGATCCCAAGGGCACGTTGGCAAAGCTTCTCGTCGAGCGGGAGCCATACTATGCGCTGGCTGGCCTTGTAGTTGAGGCCGAGCCCACCTATTCGGTCGAGGAAATGGCCAACAAGGTGATCGCTGCGTTGGCGAAGCGCAAAGACGTTCTGGAGACGCGATGACGGACGCGACAGAGACGGTCCATGTGGACCTCGGAAGCCGAAGCTACGATGTTCGCATCGGGCCGGACCTGATCGCGCGCGCCGGAGCAGAGATCGAACCGCTTCTGGCGCGGCGACGCGTTGCCGTTGTAACGGACGAGAGAGTCGCGGGCCTGCATCTGGATGCGCTGCGCGAGGGGCTCGGCGACATCGAAATGACCGCGCTTTCGCTTCCTGCGGGCGAGTCAACGAAGGGCTGGGCTGAGTTTTCGCGCGCCGTTGACTGGCTCTTGTCCGAAAAGGTGGAGCGGCGCGATGTCGTCATCGCCCTCGGCGGGGGCGTCATCGGCGATTTGGCGGGATTCGCGGCGGCGGTGCTGAGGCGGGGCGTGCGGTTCGTGCAGATTCCCACGTCGCTGCTGGCGCAGGTCGACAGTTCTGTGGGTGGAAAGACCGGCATCAACTCGGTCCACGGCAAGAATCTGATCGGCGCGTTTCACCAGCCGTCGCTCGTGCTGGCGGATATCGGTGTTCTCGGAACGCTGCCGGAACGCGACTTCCTGTCCGGTTACGGCGAGGTTGTGAAATACGGTCTCCTCGGGGACGCCGACTTCTTCGATTGGCTCGAAGAGAACGGCCCGGCGCTCGCCGCGGGCGACACGACCGCGCGGCAGTTTGCCGTCCGCCGGTCGGTCGAGATGAAGGCGCGGATCGTCGAACGCGACGAGACGGAACAGGGCGACCGAGCGCTTCTCAATCTCGGCCATACCTTTTGCCATGCGCTTGAAGCGGCAACCGGCTACTCGGACCGGCTGCTGCATGGCGAAGGCGTCGCGATCGGCTGCGCGCTTGCTTTCGAGCTTTCACAAAGGCTCGGCCTATGTTCGCAAGAGGCGCCAAGTCGGGTCAGGGCGCATCTCAAGGCAATGGGGATGAAGACCGACCTCGCCGACATTCCGGGCGATCTGCCCGACGCTGACGGGCTGATCAAGCTCATGGCGCAGGACAAGAAAGTCGTGGACGGTCGCCTGCGATTCATCCTCGCGCACGGGATCGGGGAAGCGTTCGTCACCTCTGACGTGCCCGAGGATGCAGTGCGGGCAGTTCTCGTGGAAGCGTTGGCGGTCCGTTAGGCACCAGCTTCGAGGCAGGCCAGATCGGTCCCGTTTTCAACAAGGACCTAGCCCGCCCGGCCTCTAACCCGTCGCAGTGTGCGTGGGACCCGGCAGACCGGGCCGCCACTGTCAGAACGGGATTTCGTCGTCCAGATCGGCCCGGCTACCGCCGCCGGATTGACCGCCGCCGGAATCCCCCGAAGAGCCGCCACCGTAGCCGCCCGAACGGTCATCATCGAAACTGCCGCCACCGCCGCCGCCTTCGCCGCGACCGTCAAGCAGCGTGAGTTCGCCTCGATAAGGACGCAGCACGACTTCGGTCGAGTAACGGTCCTGGCCCGATTGATCCTGCCATTTCCGCGTCTCCAGCTGCCCTTCGATGTAAACCTTGGAGCCCTTCTTGAGATATTGCTCCGCGATCTTGGCCAGCGGCTCGGAGAAGATCGCGACCGAGTGCCACTCAGTCTTCTCCCGGCGCTCGCCCGTGTTCCGGTCGCGCCAGTTTTCCGACGTCGCGATCCGGAGGTTGCAGACCTTCCCGCCATTCTGGAACGACCGGACTTCCGGATCACGCCCAAGATTTCCGATCAGAATGACCTTGTTCACCGATCCCGCCATTTCGGGTGCCTCCTCGCGATTCTCGTTTGCACCGTTAGACCATCCGGTGCCGGTCAAGAAAAGCGCTCAAGGTTAAGAATTGAAAAATTCGCCTCACACCGACCAGACCAAGGCAACGTCTTGGCCGGGGGAGTTGCAGCACCTCGGAAGGGGTGGTCAGTATCACGAAAAATCGAGTATAGTCTTGGCCGGGTACGGAAAAACAAGCTGGGCGGGGGACATATGAAGACGTCCAATGCAGGAATTCTTGCGGCCGCAGTGATTCTGGGCGCCAGCAGCGCCGCGCCGCTATACGCAGAAGGCCTTGTTTTCGGAAGCGGTGCGTCTTCGCGGCTTGCGATGTTCCACAAGCAGACGCAGGTTCTCGATACGCGGGCGGCCACTCAATATGCGGGTTCAACGCGCCTTGCTCCAAAAAGCAAGGCAAAGAACACATCCGCCTCGATCCCCAGCTATTCCGGGCGCTACAAGGGCCACTACCTTGCCTCCGCCAAGGAAGCGGCACGTCGGCACGGTATCCCCGAGGACCTGTTCCTCAGGCTCGTGCAGCAGGAAAGCGGCTGGAACCCCAACGCCCTCTCGCACAAGGGCGCAAGAGGGCTCGCGCAGCTCATGCCCGCCACGGCGCGTCGGCTTGGTGTCAACGCTGCTGACCCGCAAGACAATCTCAATGGCGGGGCGCGCTACCTGAGGATGATGTACGACCGCTTCGGCGACTGGCGGCTCGCGCTCGCGGCCTACAACGCCGGCCCCAACGCAGTTGAGCGCCATGGCGGTGTACCTCCATATTCCGAGACCAAAGGTTACGTGCGCGCGATCCTGGGAAGCTGAACGCCCGATCCCGGCCTCGCAGAGGCGCGGCTCGACCGGAATCGACGCTTTGAGTTCGGTGCAGCCGACGCGCTCCGCGCGTCACGGAACTATTGGGGGATGTCCATGTCGGGAAAACCGCGCAGCAAACTCAGGCTGGCCGACGCGGACATGTCGCAGAAAGTCGGCAAGGCCGCATATTTCAAGAAGCTCGCGTCACTCCAACGCCGGATGGCGCAGATCCAGCATGCTTACCTGCGTAGCGGCCAGTCCGGAGTCATCGTGTGCGAAGGCTGGGACGCCGCCGGAAAGGGAGGCACGATACGGCGGCTCTCGGCAGCACTGGATCCGCGCAGCTTCAAGGTCTGGCCGATCGGGCCACCCCGGAACTACTACCTGCAGCGCCATTATTTCTTGCGGTTCATGGAACGCATGCCGCCCTCTGGCGCGATCTCGGTCTTTGATCGTTCCTGGTACGGCAGGGTTCTTGTAGAGCGGGTCGAGGGCTTAGCACCCGAACATCGTTGGCGCGCCGCTTACCGCGAAATCAACGAATTCGAACGTCTTCTGGTCGATGATGGGCTGCGCATCGTGAAGCTGTTCTTCCACATCACCCCTGAGGAACAACTCGCCCGCTTCGAAGAGCGCCTCCGTAACCCGATGAAGCGCTGGAAGCTGACCTACGAGGATTTCCGCAACCGAGATCGCTGGTCTGAATACGAGACGGCCATCGACGAGATGTTCGCCCGGACCTCGACCAAGGCCGCGCCTTGGCACCTCGTGCCCGCGAATGACAAGAAAAGCGCGCGTCTCGACGCGCTCGGGCATATCGCGAACCGGCTGGGCAAGGGACTGGACCTGTCATCGGATGAGCTGCACGAGGGGGTGCTCGACGAGGCGGAAAAGCACCTCAACCTGGACGACGAACTAGTAGCGAGCCTGCGGGGGCGGACCGAGTGAGGCCGGGGGCGTGGCGTCAGGTTGTCCCGTCCGGTTCCTCCCGGATCTCGTAGTCCCTGGGGATCCCCTTGGTGGAGCGCCCCCAGTTGGACGCGGCGGCCCGTTCTCGGTGGGCGTCGAAGGCGGCGCGGTCGCGGAAGGCCTCGGTCACGGCGAAGCGGCAGGGGTCGGCGTAGGACCGAAGAACCTCGAACCTGAGGCAGCCAGGTTCGGCGCGGGTCAGGCGGATGTGGTCGGGAAGGAGCATCGAAACCCGGTCCGCCTCTTCGAGGGAACGGGCAATCAGGAATCCTCTGAGGGTCACGCGGGCCATGGGCCGACGATAGGGCAGGTGGGCGGGACTGAAAAGTCGGTGGGTTCGGGTGCGGATTTCGCGGAGCTTCACGCGTGAATATCAACCGACGCTCTTAAGCAAAGCATCTCGGTCTTTGGCTTCAAGCACTCTCAAAGATACTCACCGGCATCGGCAACGACCCGAGCAAAGCTTTCGCCAAAAGGCAACTCAGGCCGGTCTCAGCAGCCGATAATCTTCGTGGCGATACCATGCCCCAGAGCTTCGTCAGCCGAGAGCAGGCGGTGTCCCAGCTTGAGCTCACGAACCTCGTCCTTGGTCAGCTTGGTGCGGTTGGCCAGAATGTTGATCGACCGCTCCTCGGTCTTCTCCCACCGTTCAGGGAAGCTGTCGAGTTCGGTCCGATCGTTGGAGCTTGCCACCACCCTCAGCGTAACGGGGTGGATCTGTATCGTGCTGCTGCAGCTGATGTTCCGGGCAGCGCCGGCAAGGAAAACGTAGACGGCCGCCGAATGACTGCTGCCGTAGACGGTGGTGGTCAGCAGGTTCCCGGTATCTGCAAGGCGCAAGGCTTCGTATATGCCGTGCGCCGTCGTCGGACTGCCGCCGGGCGAGTTGATGACGATTTCTTGCGGGAAACCTCCCTCAAGGCACGGGATCACGGTATCGAAGACCTTTCCGGTGAGGCCCCAGTCGACCTTGTCGTCGAGAACGAAGCGCCGGTGCTTCCCGGTGCATTTGAGATTTTCGCCCTCTTCCTCGGTCGGCGGCTCAACAGCGGCTACTGCCGTGGTCGGTTCACCAGTAAACCAGTTGAAGGCGAGGATACCCAGAACCCCGAATGCAAGCGCAACTGCAAACTTCTTCATCGCTTCCCCCGTCAAACAGGACAGGCACTTCGAAAGTCACGAGCCTGCGGCGTTGTCAGCCATGTTT
>CBDUOT010000123.1:0-9700 GCA_965368915.1 uncultured Rhodobacterales bacterium
TCGATCTGGAAACCGACCTGGAATTCAGCCTGATGGACGGAGAGAAAGGCCCCTTCGCCGTGAACGTCTCGCTGCGGTCCTAGCCGCTCGGCGGGTCAGTGCGCCTCGGGTGCCTTCTTGCCGGTCACGGCGGCCAAAAGAGGGCCGATCACGCGGGTCGCCACGGGAATGAGAAGCAATCCGATCACCAGGCCGAAGACACCGTCGAACAGCGCGACGATAAACCATTCAAGGAACCCTATGGCCGGGCCGGTGACGCCGTGCACCGCCCCCTCGGCAGTGTGGTGTATCCAGTCGTAGATCGCCGGCCAGCCCAGCACGTCGAGGCCGTGGATGATGATCGACCCGCCAACCCAGAGCATCGCCGCCGTTCCGATCGTCGACAGCAGCACCATCAGATGCGGCATCCCCTTCACCAGGCCCGACCCGAACAACCGGCCAAACCCCGTCCGAGCCGACGCCGCGAGGAAAAGGCCGATATCGTCCATCTTCACGATAAGTGCGACCGAACCGTAAACCACCGCGGTGATGCCAACGGCGACGACCGCGAGCGTGATAGCCTCCAGCCAGAAGGCATTATCGGGAATTGCGGCAAGGGCAATCGTCATGATCTCGGCCGAGAGAATGAAATCCGTCTTGATGGCACCCTGCACGCGCTCCTCCTCGAGATGCGCGGGATCCTTCACGTCGAGATCCGCCTCGACATGCGCATCGCCGTGCGGAAAGAGCAGATGGAACACCTTTTCCGCGCCCTCAAAGCACAAATAGGCGCCCCCGAGCATCAGAAGCGGGGTCACCAACCACGGCGCGAAAGCGTTCAAAAGCATCGCGAGCGGCAAGAGGATCACGAGCTTGTTGAAAAGCGAGCCCTTGGTGATCTTCCAGATGATCGGAAGTTCGCGCTTGGCCTCGAAACCGTGGACGAATTTCGGCGTCACGGCGGCGTCGTCGATCACCACCCCGGCAGCTTTCGATCCTGCCTTGGCGGCCATGCCCGCCACGTCGTCAACGCTTGCCGCCGCGACTTTCGCAATTGCCGCCACATCGTCCAGAAGTGCTAGTAATCCACTCATAACCGGTCCTTGCCCGCACGCTTTGTCCAGAAACTAACCGATCCGGGCGCAGAGGCAACCGGGTGCCGGTTTTACGTACAGTCGCGTCGCCTTTGCGCGATTGTGGATTCTGTTTTCGCTAACAGGTCCGTGTTTTCGCTAACATACTGAAAGATTGGGTTTTCCAGACCATGATCCTTTGCTATGGCGACCCAAGGAAGGCGTGACTTGGCCCACGCCCTGCGCGGACAGGAGATCATGGCATGACCGTTACCATCGGCATCAACGGATTCGGCCGGATCGGCCGCTGTACGCTGGCCCACATCGCGGAAGCGTCGCGCAACGACGTCCAGGTCGTGAAGATCAACGCGACTGGCCCGATCGAGACGAACGCGCATCTGCTGAAATACGACTCCGTTCATGGCCGCTTCGGCGGGCCGGTCAAGGTCGCGGGCAATACGCTCGACCTCGGCCGTGGACCGATCGAAGTGATGTCGACCTATGACCCTTCGGAGCTTGACTGGGACGGCGTCGACGTCGTCCTCGAATGCACGGGCAAGTTCAACGACCGGGCCAAGGCCGCGGTGCACCTTGAACACGGCGCCAAACGCGTGCTGGTTTCCGCCCCTGCGAAAAATGCGGACAAGACGGTTGTCTACGGTGTCAACCATCGCGCCCTGACCAATGACCACACGGTTGTTTCGAACGGCTCGTGCACGACGAACTGCCTCGCGCCGCTCGCCAAGGTGCTGAACGACGCGATCGGGATCGAGTCGGGGATCATGACGACGATCCACTCGTACACCGGCGATCAGCCGACACTCGACCGGCGCCACAGCGACCTCTACCGCGCCCGCGCGGCCGCCATGGCGATGATCCCGACATCGACAGGCGCGGCTAAGGCCCTGGGTGAGGTCCTGCCTGAGCTTTCCGGCAAGCTCGACGGCACAGCGATCCGGGTGCCCACGCCCAACGTGTCTGCTGTCGACCTGACCTTTCAAGCCGGCAAGGACGTAACGGTTTCTGACGTCAATGAAATCGTAAGGGAAGCCGCGGCAGGCTACATGGGCATGGTTCTTGCCTATGATCCGGAGCCGAAGGTCTCGATCGACTTCAACCACACGCCTTATTCCTCTATCTTCGCCCCGGATCAGACGAAGGTGGTGGGCGGACGCACTGTGCGCGTGCTCGCCTGGTACGACAATGAATGGGGTTTCTCCTGCCGGATGGCCGACGTGGCCGGCGCGATGGGGCGGCTCCTGCAGTAAGGAGCTTCGGGGGTTCCGCCCCCGCCCATGACGAACCGTATCGCTGTCGTCCTCGCGGCCCTGATCGTGGCGTTTTTCGTCACCGACTATTTCTGGCTCGGTCTTGACGCGCCGGTCTTCCTCGGCCGCAAATTCATCGAACTGATCGATTTTCTCGCCTTCTGGCGCTGACGCCGCTACTCTGCTGTTGACGTTTGGGCATCAGTTTGATGTTAGCGTTAACAGAAAGGCCCGCAGGGCCAGCGGCGAAATCAGAAGGAGGAATGGGATGGCAGTGAAGGTTGCGATCAACGGCTTCGGCCGCATCGGACGGAACGTACTTCGGGCGATCATCGAATCCGGACGCAAGGATATCGAGGTCGTGGCGATCAACGATCTTGGTCCGGTTGAAACCAACGCCCACCTTCTGCGCTTCGATTCCGTCCATGGCCGCTTCCCGGCCGAGGTCACGACGACCGAAACCACGATCGATGTCGGACGCGGCCCGATCGAGGTCAGCGCGCTTCGCAACCCGGCCGAGCTGCCATGGAAACATGTCGATGTGGTTTTGGAATGCACCGGCATCTTCACTTCGAAAGAGGCCTGTCAGGCGCATTTGGAAAACGGCTCGTCCCGCGTGCTGATCTCTGCCCCGGGCAAGGACGCCGACAAGACGATCGTTTACGGCGTCAACCACGACACCCTTACGAAAGACGACCTGATCGTGTCGAATGCATCCTGCACGACCAACTGTCTCAGCCCGGTCGCCAAAGTCATCAACGATGCCATCGGTATCTCCAAGGGCTTCATGACGACGATCCATTCCTACACAGGCGATCAGCCGACGCTCGACACGATGCACAAGGATCTCTACCGGGCCCGCGCCGCGGCGCTCAGCATGATCCCGACCTCGACGGGTGCTGCGAAAGCCGTAGGCCTCGTGCTGCCGGAGCTGAACGGAAAGCTCGACGGAGTGGCGATCCGCGTGCCGACGCCCAACGTCTCGGTCGTCGATCTCGTGTTCGAGGCATCGCGCGACACGACGGTCGACGAAATCAACGATGCGATCCGCAAAGCCGCGAATGGAACGTTGAAAGGCATTCTCGGTTACACCGAACATCCCAACGTTTCGTCGGATTTCAATCACGACCCGCACTCTTCGGTCTTTCACATCGACCAGACCAAGGTGATGGAAGGCCGCATGTGCCGGATCCTGTCGTGGTATGATAACGAATGGGGCTTCTCGAACCGGATGTCGGATACCGCCGTCGCGATGGGCAAGCTGATCTGACGCGTTCACGATGCCGCCATCAGGCGGCATCGTCCCGCACAATTAGCTGCGGTCCTTCCGAGCATTTTGTAAGATTTGCAGCATGAAACTTGCTCTCAGACTGGTTGGCACGCTTGCCCTATCGCTTGTCCTTCTGACGAGCGCGCTGCACATCTCGAACTCAGGGCACATCCCCGCGCCGCCGAAATCGCCCGGCTCAATCAGGATCGCGACGCATAACGTCCATTACATCATTCTTCGGAAGGCCGATGGGCCGTGGTCGGTCGGCGACTGGAAACGCCGCGAGGGGCCGATGGACGACGTGTTCAAAACTATCGACGCCGATATCTATGCCTTGCAGGAATCGGAAAGTTTCGCGGGCGGCAACGGCGGCGACGTTAACCTGACGCTCAATCACCTGCTTGCTGAGAACCCTGACTATGCCGCAGCAGCTGTCGGCGACTGGCGCGTGTTCCCATCGACCCAGCCGATCCTTTACCGCAAGAACCTGTTTCGCGTACTCGACCAAGGCTGGTTCTTCTTCTCCGAGACGCCCGAAGTCATCTATTCCCGCACGTTCAATGGCTCCTACCCGGCTTTCGCATCCTGGGCGCAGTTCGCTCCGCGTGGTGGCGGCCGCCCCTTCTACGTCTTCAACGTGCACTTCGAATACAAAAGCCTCTCCAACCGCACCCGGTCGGCCGAACTCGTGCAAAATCGGATCGCGCCGCTCGTCGCCGCGGGTGAGCCTGTGTTTCTGGTCGGTGACATCAATGCCGGGTTGGGATCCCGGACCGCCCGCATTCTTGAACGCGCCGGATTGGTCTTCAGCCCGGTCGAAGGCGCGACCTATCACTTCAACCGTGGCCTTAACCTGTTCGGCGCAATCGACCATCTTGCCGCCACGCCGCAAATCCAGCTTGTAGAACCGCCAATCGTTCTGAGAGACCGCTTTCGCGGCGAATGGCCGTCAGACCATTATCCGGTTTTCGCCGATTTCCGTTTGCCTAAGTAGGTATCCACCTGGCAGCGCGGGCGCTTAGGGAAACCGCGCCTTCAGCGCGTCTTTCACCGGAGGCGTCACAAACTTTGAAATGTCGCCGCCTAAACGGGCGATTTCCTTCACGAGCTTCGACGCAATCGCCTGCCGCCGCGCATCGGCCATCAGGAACACCGTCTCGATAGAGGCATCCATCGCCCGATTCATGCCGACCATCTGGAATTCGTACTCGAAGTCCGCGACCGCCCTCAGCCCCCGCACGATGACCGTCGCGCCAACGTCACGGGCGCAGTCGATCAGCAGGTTGTCGAAGGGATGCACGACGATCTTGCCACCCGTCTCAGCGGCGATTTTCTCGCATTCCGCCTCGACCATGGCGACACGCTCATCCAGCGTAAAGAGCGGGCTCTTGTCGTGGTTGATCGCCACGCCGACGACCAGCCGATCAACAAGCAGCATCGCGCGCTTGATGATATCGGTATGGCCGAGCGTGATCGGGTCGAAAGTACCCGGATACAAGCCGATGCGCATGGGTCTGTGTCCCCCCTGGACCTCTGCTGCGGTCACGCAAGCTCAATGCGCACCGGGATGCAAGTTCTGCCGGCGAAGTTGCCCGGCTCAGTTACCCATGATCATGCCTTCGAGCGCGTCTTTTTCCATCGCAAGTTCGGAGATGCGCGCGGCGACAACGTCACCGATAGAGATGATGCCGACCATATTGTCGCCTTCCATCACTGGCATGTGACGGAAACGGCCCGCCGTCATCTTCTCAAGTACGCTGTCGGCGGAATCTTTCGGCCCGCACGAAATCAGGTTTCGAGTCATAAGGGCATCGACCGTATCGGCAAGGCAACCCGCGCCCCGGCGGCCAAGGTCGCGCACGATGTCGCGTTCGGAGAGAATGCCGAGCGGCACTTTGCCGTCCTCTGACACCACGACCGCACCGATCCGTCGTTCCGCCAACAGCCGCGCGGCATCCGACACGCTCGAACTCGGTTTGACGGTGAACACGTCTGTCTTAGGCTTCGAGCGCAGAATCTGGTGTACCTGCATGGCAACCTCCTGAGGATGCGGAACTTTCGACCAGCGTTGCCTCTTGGCCCCTGTCTGTCAAGCCAACGCTTCCAGTCGCGTCACCTCGCGACGCACGCCGTGCGCCAAAAGCTCCGCAAAGCGGTTCAACCGCTCGACCCGCCGGTCGTCCGGATGCCGGATCAGATAAAAGGACCGGACCAGTGAGACTTTGTCGGGCAGGACCTTCACCAACCCTTCTGCCGCAGGCAGCGCGAAGTCGTGAACAACGCCGATTCCCGCGCCGGTTCTAAGCCAGTTGAACTGCACGGACACCGAGTTCGAAGCGAGTGCCGCCGCGTCGATCCCGACCTCTGTCTGATAGTCCAGTTCCTTGTCGAAGATCAGGTCCTGAATATAGCCGATCATGCGGTGATGCTTCAGATCCTCGATGCTCGTGATGGGCGGATGGCGGTCGAGATAGGCCTTCGATGCGGCGAGATGCAGTTTGTAGTCGGAGATCTTCTGAACGGTCAGCCGCCCCGTCGCGGGCGGGCTGACGGCGATCGCCATGTCGGCCTCACGCTTTGACAGGTTGAAAACGCGCGGTTGCGCGACGATCTGCACCTCGAGCCCCGGATGGCCGTCGCAGATCTCGGCAACGACCTGAGGCAGGAGATAGTTGGCACTGCCATCCGGGGCGCCGATGCGGATCTGGCCGGTAAGGCCCGGGCCTTCGGTGCCCACCTCTTCGATCGCTTCGGACACGGCCTGTTCGGCGCGCGCGGCATGCGTCATAAGACGCTGCCCCTCATCCGTGAGCGTGTAGCCCTGCGGAGAACGGGAGAAAAGCCGGGCCGACACCGCCTCTTCAAGTTTGGCGATGCGTCGGCCGACCGTCGCGGGATCAAGCTTTAGTGTCTTGCCTGCGCCGGAAAGGCTTTCCGCGCGTGCGACGGCAAGGAAAACGCGCAAATCATCCCAGTCGGCCATCTCGATTCCTTTGCAAAAATGCAAAACGCTTTTGGGAAACTGCCTCTTTCCGGCGCAAATTTGCAAGGCTATTGTCTGCGCGAACAATTCGGGAGGTTGCCATGCAAGAACTCACTCACTGGATCAACGGCAAACACGTAAAGGGCAAGTCTGGCCGTTTCGCGGATGTCTTCAACCCGGCTACGGGCGAAGTGCAGGCGAAAGTACCGCTCGCGTCGAAGGACGAACTGGACGACGCAGTCGCGGCCGCGGCGAAGGCGCAGCCGGCTTGGGGTGCGACCAATCCGCAGCGCCGTGCACGCGTGATGATGGAGTTCGTCCGCCTTCTGAACCGCGACATGGACAAGCTGGCCGAGGCGCTAAGCCGTGAGCACGGCAAGACCATCCCCGACGCCAAGGGCGACGTGCAGCGCGGGCTTGAAGTGATGGAGTTCTGCATCGGCGCGCCGCAGATGCTGAAGGGTGAATTCACCGACAGCGCCGGGCCGGGTATCGACATGTACTCGATGCGCCAGCCGCTGGGTGTCGTTGCGGGCATCACGCCTTTCAACTTCCCCGCGATGATCCCGATGTGGAAAATGGGCCCTGCCCTTTCCTGCGGCAACGCCTTCATCCTCAAACCATCCGAGCGTGATCCCTCGGTACCGCTCATGCTGGCCGAACTCATGAAAGAGGCCGGTCTGCCGGACGGCATCCTTCAGGTCATCAACGGTGACAAGGAAAGCGTGGACGCGATCCTCGACAATCCGACCGTTCAGGGTATCGGGTTCGTCGGCTCCACTCCGATCGCGGAATACATTTATGGACGCGGCTGCTCCAATGGCAAGCGTGTGCAGTGCTTCGGCGGCGCCAAGAACCACATGATCGTCATGCCGGACGCCGACATGGATCAGGCCGCCGACGCCCTGATCGGTGCAGGCTACGGTGCGGCAGGCGAACGCTGCATGGCAATCTCGGTCGCTGTTCCTGTGGGCGATGAGACCGCCGACCGGCTGATTGAAAAGCTGGTGCCGCGGATCGAGAAGCTGAAGGTCGCCCCTTATACGGCCGGGGACGACGTTGACTACGGTCCGGTCGTCACCGCGCAGGCGCGCGACCGTATCCTGAGCCTCGTGAATTCCGGCATCGAACAGGGCGCAAAGCTCGTCGTTGACGGACGAGACTTCAAGCTGCAGGGCTACGAGAACGGCTACTTCGTCGGGCCGCATCTTTTCGACCACGTCACCCGCGACATGGACATCTACAAGCAGGAGATCTTCGGCCCGGTCCTGTCGACCGTGCGCGCCAAGAGCTACGAAGAGGCTTTGGGCTTCGCGATGGACCACGAATACGGCAACGGCACCGCCATCTTCACGCGCGACGGCGACACGGCGCGCGACTTCGCGAGCCGTATCAACATCGGGATGGTGGGCATCAACGTGCCGATCCCGGTGCCGCTGGCCTACCACACCTTCGGCGGCTGGAAGAAGTCGGGCTTCGGTGACCTGAACCAGCACGGACCGGACGCTTTCCGCTTCTACACGCGGACCAAGACCGTGACCTCGCGCTGGCCTTCGGGCCTTAAGGAAGGCGGTGAATTCCACTTCAAGGCGATGGACTGACGTTCACCACAGGGCTTCATTCGCCCTCTCATAAGTATCGTGACGGCATGGGCCGGGGGCAGGTACGCCTCCGGCCCTTCCTGTTCTTGCTTGCCTATGACATGTGCCGCGAGGATCGGGCAGGCATGCGTCCGCGCTTGCCCGTATGCCCGGGCTCTGCTCAACTAGGTACGGAGGGGGACAGCCATGACCGCACCGGATTTCACCTTGGGCATCGAGGAAGAGTATCTTCTCGTAGATCGGGAAAGCCTTGCCCTCGCCGTGGCACCGGACGAGTTGATGGCCCGTTGCAAGGCCGAGTTCGAGGACCAGGTCAGCCCGGAATTCCTGCAATGCCAGATCGAAATCGGGACGCGTGTCTGCAAGAACATTACCGAGGCGCGCGACGACCTCAGGCGGCTTCGCGCCTGCGTGTCGCGCCATGCGGCTGAATACGGGCTGGCACCCATCGCTGCGTCTTGCCATCCCTTCTCCGACTGGAAGGATCAGCACCACACCGACCGGGACCGCTACAACGAGCTTCGCCGCGATCTTGGCGGAGTGGCGCGGCGTATGTTGATCTGCGGGATGCATGTTCATGTCGGCGTCCCGTCCGAGGACATGCGCATAGACCTTGCCAACCAGCTTTCCTACTTCCTGCCCCATCTGCTGGCGATGTCGGCGTCCTCACCCTACTGGCAGGGCGAAGATACGGGCCTTGCAAGCTACCGCCTTACCGTCTTCGACAACTTGCCACGCACCGGTCTTCCGCCGCGGTTCGATAGTTGGGCCGAGTACCAGCGAACCGTTCACGCGCTGATCCACATGAACCTGATAGAAGACTCGACAAAAATCTGGTGGGACCTGCGCCCGTCCGCGCGTTTTCCGACGATCGAAAGCCGGATTTGCGACGTGCAGCCGCGGCTCGAGATGACGCTGTCGCTTGCCGCTGTGACCCAATGCCTGACGCGCATGCTGTGGCGGCTTCAGCGCAAGAACCAGCGCTGGCGGCACTACGACAATTTCCTGATTGCCGAGAACCGCTGGCGGGCGCAGCGCTACGGTATTTCCGGCGGGCTGATCGATTTCGGGCGGCTCGAAGTCGTCGATTTCCCGGTGTTGATGGACGAATTGATCGCTCTAATTGCCGAGGACGCCGAGGCTCTGGGCTGCGTCGCCGAAGTGGAGGCGTTGCGCAGCCTTGTCGACCACGGGACGAGCGCGGATCGCCAACGCGTGACATTTGCCGACGCAATCGAGGCCGGAGACGACATCGACGGCGCGATGCGCGCCGTCGTCCGCAGTTTGATCGAGGAATTTCACGCCGATTTATGACGGCGTTTCAGGTGAGCGTCCGGCAAAAGCGAAAATCGCGCCGCAAGCGGCGCGACATCAACTTATCAAGCGACGATCCGGGACCGCCGCCGGCGCACCATGCCCAGTGCACCGAGGCCCGCCAGAAGACCAAACCCCGCCGCCGGAAGCGGTATCGGTGCCGGAGCTGAAACGTAGGTCGCGGTCGCCTGAACTGTCGCACCGTTCGCCTG
>CBDUOT010000124.1:0-9027 GCA_965368915.1 uncultured Rhodobacterales bacterium
CCGACCCCGACCAGACTTCCAAACCCCAACATCAGCGTCCAATGCCATGCGTGCCGTCCATTTCCCTGGGTCGCGGTTGCTTAGTCCACATTCTCCGATCGGCACTGTCAAACGGCTGCAGCGCGTTAATCCACACTATTTGCCAGCCGCAATTTCCGATCGGCGACATGCCGACACTCATAAGACTACGCCAAAGTCTCATGCTCTCTCCGGGATCGATAGACAGGAAGCGTCGTTTTCAGTATCCGCAGCGCCATGGAATGGGATCAGGAACTGGATGCGCGTGGGCTTTTGTGCCCGCTTCCCGTGCTCAAGGCGCGCAAAAGGCTTGCGGCGATGGACGCGGGATCGATTCTCCGTCTGATCGCGACGGACCCGGCCGCGGTGATCGACGTCCCACATTTCTGCGCCGAGGCCGGGCACGAGCTGATCGAGTCATCGGATCTGGGCGAAGCGCAGGCGTATCTCATCCGGCGCGGCGGTTCTAAGGCTTGACGGGGCTTGAGGCGGAGTAGGCTCAGTTCAGATGCCGAACGTCGAATAGGGAAGGAACTTGACTGGCGAACCGGGCGCAATCTCTGTGGCTTCGTCGGGGAGCTCGACGAGACCTGACGCCCAACTGAGGCTGCTGATCCGGCCGGAACCTTCGGAGCGGAAGACTTCGACCCGACCTTCGGTGTCGATCCGTGCGCGAAGATATTCGCGCCGCCCCGCCTTCTTCGACTTGGAGAACGCTGCAGGCAACGTGATTGCCAAGGGATCCTCCCATCCGGCGCCCGACATCAACGCCAGCGCAGGCCGCGCGAAGATCACCGAACAGACGAAGGCCGCTACCGGATTGCCGGGCAGGCCAAAGACCGGAATGCCCTGCCACAGCGCGAGTGCGAGCGGTCGACCCGGCTTCATCGCGATCCGCCAGCTTGTGAGATTGCCTTCGGCGCGTAGCATCGCGGAGACATGGTCTTCGTCCCCTGCCGAGGCACCGCCCGATGTCAGTATCACGTCAGCTTCGGCCGCTCCGCGATCGAGCGCCCGCCGGATGGCTGTGGGGTCGTCGGGTGCATGTCCGAGGTCGACCGGGATCGCCCCCCATTCCCGTGCCAAAGCCAGAAGCATCGGCCGATTGGCATCGTAGATCTGATGCGGCAATGCGTCTGCGTCCGGGCGCGCTATGATTTCGTCGCCGGTGGAAAGAACCGCGACACGCAACCGTCTGAAGGCATGAACTCGGGTGATTCCAAGCGCGGAGAGAAGCGCCAGATCGGGCGCGCGCAGCCTGTGGCCCGCAGCAAGCGCGACGTCGCCTTCCGACATATCTTCGCCAGCGTTCCGCGTATTCGCCCGCGGCTTGGCGGGTCCGTCGAAGGCAACGATGTGCCCGTCGGACGCGCAGTCTTCTTCAAGAACGACCGTGTCGACGCCATCGGGAAGGATGGCGCCGGTCAGGATGCGGATGGCGTGGCCCTCTGGTACGACGCCTTCGAACGGCTGCCCTGCGGCAGCGCGACCGTTCACGAGCGGCAGCCGCTGCACGCCGCTTCCTGTCGCCGCGTGGGCGAAACCGTAGCCATCGACGGCGGAATTCGAACGCGGCGGGTTCGAACGTTGCGCGACCGCATCTGCAGCCAGAACCCGGCCGAGGCCCTCCGTCACAGGGATTTCTTCTGTTTCGGCCACGGGGATGAGCGCCGAGCGTAGCCGCTCCAATGCCTCGGTAACCGGCATCCAGTCCACACCTTGCGGCATTGCGAAGCAATCGTCACGAAGGCGCGGGGGGATAAGGCGGTTGGTCATGCGGCCTCTACAAGTTGCCGGGGTGACAGGCTAAAAATCCAGCCTTCCTCTCGACGCGCGGCCACTGGTACGCCCGAGATTGCGCTGGAGAGCGCGTCCGACCGCTGCATTCCCGCAATCCGCTGTGCCATGACGCGCACCTGAGCTGCGTCCTTGATTTCGTCCGCTTTCGTTTCCGCCGCGATTTCGGATGCATGAAGCGATGGCCAGACCTCGACGAAGGCGACGGGCTTGTCCAAAGACTCAAACGGCCAGACGGCGACGTCCGTTGCGAACCGGGCGCGCAACCGCGAAAGGCAAGCCATGCCGGTCATGACCTGGCTGCCGACAGCACCCGCTCCACCCATCTGCCAGCAGGTGAAGGCTCCCGTCGCAAGCACCTCGCACCTGCGCCGGTCTGGCAATCGATGGCCTTCGCGCGCGCGCCCCTTGCGTGGAAGGCCCTCGACGTCCTCTTTCAGACCGTTGAACCAGAACGGCCCCGTTCCGGGGAAGAGAGCGTTGAGGGATGCGGCGAGGTGAAAGCGGTTGTTGCCGTCTGGCGCATCCTTGAGGTTGTTCGCGAACCAGTCCCAGAGCGCCAGCGGATCGTCGCTGCCTGTAACGCGCCGCGCAAAGCCGTCGGGGTAACCGAAGGGGAAGTCGAACCCGATGAAAACCCGTCGGCCCGCCGCGGTTTCCTCATCGATCAATGCTGCGATCCAGTCCTCTGCTACCTGTCGATTGCGCAGATAGACCGGCGCGTCCGCAACTTCGCCCCGGTTTACTGCGGCCCAGATCGCATCCTTGCGTGGGCGTGCGCCGGTGTCCCGGCCACCTGTCCAGTCAATGACGACGAAGGTGTCGAAAGCAGTCACAGCCCTACCTCTGACAGTACGAAATCGGCAATGGCTACAGTGTCGCTCAGATCAAGCACCGGCACACGAATATCCGTGGGCCGCGAGTCAGAGGCTACGGCGCGGATGGTGGCGTTATCTCGCGCCAGAAGCGGTTGCCCCGTCTCGGCGCGATGTGCCTCGATCTTCGGGTGGGCTTCGCGCTTGTAGCCTTCGACAAGGACCAGATCGACCGGGGACAGGCGCGAGATAAGGTCGCCGAGTTGAGGTTCCTCGTCCCCGCGCAGTTCATGCAGGATCGCCCAGCGAACAGGCGTAGCAAGCACCACTTCCCGCGCACCCGCTTCGCGGTGGCGAAAGCTGTCGCGCCCGGGATGATCCAAATCAGCCCCGTGGTGGGCATGCTTAATAGTGGACACAGTGAACCCGCGCCGCGTGATTTCCGCCACCAGCCGTTCCATGAGATGAGTTTTGCCGGAATTCTTCCAGCCCGTGACTCCGTAAACTCTCATGCAATCAGCCTTTCGGCCGCCTTGATGTCTTCCGGCGTGTTGACGTTGAAAAAGGGGTCGAAGGGGACCGATGCGAACTCTGCGGTGCCAGCTCCGTGGCGGTCGGTCCAGTGCACGATTTTCCTCAGCCCGCCTTTCAGAGCAGAGCGCAGATCTTCACGCAGGGCCACCGGCCAGAGGCCGAAGGTGGGATGCTGCCAGACCTTGCCCGATTCGTCCTGGCTTGCCGCCAGAGCGAGCCCCGAAGGTCCGGTCGCTTCCCGCAGCCGCGCGACCAGATCGAGCGGGAAGAACGGCGTATCGGCGGCCACGGTGACGATCGCCTCGGCGCCAAGCGTTGCAGCCCAGTCGAGACCCGCCAATACCCCCGCAAGAGGGCCAGGGTAGTCGGGCATGCCGTCCGGCAGGACGGGAAGGCCGAATTCTGCAAACCGCGAAGGGTCGCCGTTCGCGTTGATCGCGAGCGGCGCGCATTGCGGGCGAAGTCTTGCGATCACGCGGTCCATAAGACGCTCGCCAGCGATTTTGCGAAGGCCTTTGTCTCCGCCGCCCATCCGGGTCGCGAGGCCTCCGGCAAGGATGACACCAGGAAGGTCAGTCATTGACTGCTCCCTTTCGGCGATGTTTGGCACCTTCTTCGGCAACCGTGGTCGGGTCGACATCGCGCCGCAGACGTTCCTCGCCAGACAGGCAGACAAAGCGCTGTCCCCTCATCCGGCCGATCAGGGTCAATCCGACTTGGCGCGCAATCTCCACCCCCCACGCCGTGAAACCCGATCGCGAGGCCAGAACCGGGATGCCCATGAGCGCGGTCTTGATGACCATTTCCGAGGTCAGCCGCCCGGTCGTGTAGAGGATCTTGTCTTCCGCGCTCACCCCGTGCCGGAACATGAAGCCAGCTATCTTGTCGACGGCGTTGTGACGCCCGACATCCTCCATGTAGACCAGCGGGCGGTCCTCTTTGCACAGGACCGTGCCGTGGATCGCGCCGGCCTCAAGGTAAAGCGACGGCGTGGTATTGATCTCTTTCGCGAGCGCGTAAAGCCAACTCGTGCGGACCTCGGCGTGAGGCAGGGTCAGCCCCTCGAGCCCTTCCATCATGTCGCCGAATACTGTGCCCACCGCACAGCCTGAGGTGCGCGTCTTTTTCTTGACCTTCTCTTCGTAGGAAGTCTGCCTTTCGGTCCGGACGACGACGGTGTCGATTTCTTCGTCGTAGTCGACGCCGGTCACGATGTCGTCTTCCCGGAGCATCCCCTGATTGCGAAGAAATCCCAGTGCGAGATAATCGGGATAGTCACCGATCGTCATAGCCGTCACGATTTCCTGTGAATTGAGGTAGATGGTGAGCGGACGTTCCTCGACGACCGAGATCTGCGCCTCGGCACCGGTCTGATCGGTCCCGCTGACAACCCGCGTCAACCGCGGGTCGGCGGGATTAGGAAGGATCGGAAGGGAAGAAGACATCGCGCGGCTTTCGATTTCGCACGGCATCTTGTATGCCGGCTTTCTGAGTTGCAAGAGGATGCAGGCGGAAGATGCTGGGCTATGTAGTCTCGGAAGGGCGCGGCGCGGCAGACCGTTGCCTCGCCGGTGCGGCCGAATTCCTGCTGGCGGATGGCTGGCGGCTTGCCGGGGCAATTCAGATCAATTCCGACCGGCCGGGCGTTACGCGCTGCGACATGGATCTTCACGTTCTGGGGCCGGACCGCGTCGTGCGGATCAGCCAGAACCTTGGGACTTTGTCGGAAGGATGCCGGCTGGATCCCGCGGGTCTGGAACAGGCGGTGGGGTTGGTGGAGCGCGCGCTCGACGCCGGGCCAGAGCTTCTGATCGTGAACAAGTACGGCAAGCAGGAGATCGATGGGCGTGGCTTCAGGCCCGTGATTGGGCGGGCGCTGGCAAACGGCGTTCCGGTATTGACCGCGGTGAACGCGGCAAGTCTTGAGGGCTTCAACGCCTTTGCGCACGACATGTCGGAGCGGATCGCTCTCGATCGCGGCGCGGTTATCGACTGGTGCCAACGCGTCGCGCGTCCTTCAGACTAGCGGCGGCTGTTCGTCAGTTGAGCAACGACAGCCAGAACGATACCGAGAGCACAGACAAAACAGTTGCGAACAGGACGGACGTTGCTGCGACCCGCTTGGCGACACCATACATGTTGGCGAAGATGTAGCTGTTTACGCCGGGCGCCATCGCCGCGGTGATGACCGCCGACCGGAAGGGCGCCTGATCGAGCGCAAGTCCGGTGCCCAGCGCCCATGTAATCGCCGGGTGAAGCACAAGGGCCACGGCGCAGACGAAGAGCACGGTCATCAGGTCCCCCTCGGGCCGATAGCGGACAAGTACGCCGCCCAGACCGAATAGAGCGGCCGGTAGGGCCGCCATGACCATCATGTCGACGGCGTCGATGAGCACGACCGGAAGCGTGACTTCGGAAAGATTGACCGCGAACCCTGCGGCGATCCCGATCATCAAGGCATTGCGGAACATGGCCGTGAAGACGGAACGCACGGTCCTGAAGCCGCCACGCCCTCCGTGGCGCACGATCTCCATAACCGTGATTCCGAGCGCGTAGCAGAACGGCGCGTGCAACGCGACGATGGCGTAGTTGGCTGCGAGAGCATCCGCACCATATGCGCGTTCGGTGATCGGCAAACCAAGCAAGACGGAGTTGGAAAACAGGCAGCAGAACCCGATCGCCACGCTGTCCACCCACGGCCTACCGAACAGATAGCGCGCGCCGAGGATCCCCGCCGCGAATCCGGCGGTTGCGCCGACATAGAACGATGCGAGCAATGGAAACTGGAAAGTCTGCCCAAGATCGAGAGTGGAGATCGCGCGAAAGAGAAGGCACGGGATCGCGAAACCTTGGGTGAATTTCATCAGGCCATCGACGCCGCTGTCGCTGAATACGCCGAACCAGACGGCGAGATATCCGAAACCGATGACCAGAAAGACGGGCAGCGTGACGTCAAGCAGCACGTCGATCGACGATCCCACGTCAGACCTCGTATTCCAGCACCATCCCGTCATGGGCGGCGCTGACATTGTCGGGCGTTTCCGCTTCGACCGTCGCGTGGTCGATATCGATATGCATGTTGGTAAGAATGCCACGCTTCGGTTTCGCGCGCTCGATCCATTCGAGCGTCAGCGCCAGATGCGCGTGGGTCGGATGCGGATTGCGCCTTAGCGCGTCAACGATCCAGCAGTCGAGGCCAGTGAGATGACTTGCCCAGACCGGCTCGGCGATCTTCAGGACATCGGGCAGATAGGCGACGTTGCCGATCCGAAAGCCGAGCGCGTCTATGTCGCCGTGGTCGACTTCGAACGGATCGAACGTGATCTTGCCGCCGTCGCCCTCGATCTCGACTGGGCCCTTGATCGTGTGCAGATCGCAGATCGGCGGATAGGACGACCCTTCGGGCTGAACGAAGGCATAGGCAAATCGCGACAGAAGCTCGTGCTGGGTCGCGCCATCCGCCCAGACCGGAACACGGCTGCGCGTCAGGAAGACTATCTGACGCAAGTCGTCGAGCCCGTTGACGTGGTCGGAATGCGAATGGGTGTAAAGGACTGCGTCGAGATGGCTCACACTCTCTCGCAGCAGTTGTTCGCGCATGTCGGGCGATGTGTCGATCAGGACGCGCGTGGCGCCGTCGCCTTCGATCCGTTCGACAAGAAGCGAACAACGCGTGCGGCGGTTCTTGGGGTTTTCGGGGTCGCATTCGCCCCAAAGACCGCCGATGCGGGGAACACCCCCGGAAGATCCGCAGCCGAGGATCGTGAACCGCATCCGCGCCATGTCACGCCGCCTTCGCGGCTTTGGCCGCTTTGGTGAAGAGCCTTTCGAAATTCGCCTCCGTCTGCGCCGCGAACTCGGCATAATCGAGGCCGAAGATCTCGGCACCGACCTTCGCCGTATGGGCCGTGTAGGCGGGTTCGTTCCGTCTGCCACGGTGGGGCGGCGGCGCGAGGTAGGGGGCGTCCGTTTCGACCAGGATGCGGTCGATTGGCGTGGCAGCGAAAATGTCGCGCAATTCCTGGCTTTTCGGGAAGGCGGCGATACCGGACATCGACAGATAGAAGCCGAGGTCGAGCGTCGCGCGCGCGAGGTCAGGGCCCGACGAATAGCAGTGCATCACGCAAGAATAGGCCCCGTTGCGGTGCTCTTCCGCCAGGATCCGCGCCATGTCCTCGTCAGCGGCACGCGAATGGATGATGAGCGGAAGGCCCGTTTCCCGCGCCGCCGCAATGTGGACGCGGAGCGACTCCTTCTGCACGTCGGCGCTTTCTGCGGTGTAGTGGTAATCGAGACCCGTTTCGCCAATGCCAACGAACATCGGATGACGCGCAAGGGCGATCAGTTCGTCCACCGTCGCCATCGGCTCTTCCGCCGCGCTCATCGGGTGGGTGCCGGCGGCGTAGAAGACCCCGTCATGCGTCTCGGCTATTGCGCGGACCTGCGGCTCATTCCTGAGCCGTGTACAGATCGTGACCATGCGGTGTACACCAGCATCGCGCGCGCGGCCGATGATCTCGTGCAGCTCGCCCGCGAAGTCGGGGAAGTCGAGATGGCAATGGCTGTCGGTGATGAGAGGAATGTCGGTCATAGCCTGCCTTTAGCGCGTTTCTCGGCTAATGAAAATCGCATTGAGGCGGCTTCCTCGTGGCAGCGCAGAACTCTCGCAGATGCGGAATGCGTTTCAGACGTAAAGCATGTCGCGTGCGGTTTCGTCTATCTTCAGGATCATGTCGAGCACCAGTGCCGCCGGGTCGAGATTTACCGCGCGCGCATGACGTGCCCTGGCGCCGAGGCGCTGCTGAAGCTCAGCCCAGCGGCGGCCCGCCACGGGATCCGGCGCGAGGCGGGCGAGAAGTTCAGCCTCGCCGGGTGCCGCTTCGGGTCCCGCCTGTCCCATCGCACCCCTGCGAGCAAGGCGCGCGAGGAAGAGGTCGATGAGAAACAGCAGGAGGTCGCGACGCTCTTCCGCGCCTCGCTGGGCTGCGGCCTCGGCCAACTTCAGCGCTTTGGGGCGATCGAGCCTCGGCACCGTCGTGACCAGCGCGACGATAGCGGCATAGGTTGCGACCCCGTCGAGATTGGCGATGCGCATCGCTTCGCCGACAGATCCGCCCGACAGCACTGAAAGCGCGTCGCCATCGTGGGGTTCGGCCCCTGCCTGCCGCATCGCTTCGGACAGGTCCTCGGGCGAGAGTGTGCTGAGCTTCAGCACGCGGCATCGCGACCGGATCGTGGGAAGAAGCCGCGAGGGCTGATGGCTGACCAGCAGGAAGGTTACCCCCGGGGGAGGTTCTTCCAGCATCTTCAGGATCGCGTTCGCGGCTTGGGTGTTCATTTCGTCAGCGGCATCGACGATCACGACGCGATGACCGCCGTCGGCCGCCGAAAGCTGCAAAAAGCTTCTCAGCTTGCGCACCTCGTCCACGGTGATAACGGTTTTCAGCCTCTTCTTCTCGTCGTCCCAGGCGCGCCGAAGCAGAAACAGGCGCGCTTCGGAACCGGCGTGAATCCGACGCACAACTGGGTGGTCCGCATCGATATCGAGCGATTGGAGTGCCGGTTCCGGCTCGGCCCCGCCGAAAAGGCCGCCGGCTCCGTCATCGGCCTTGGTCGCGAGCAGAAAGCGGGCGACCCGCCAAGCCAGCGTCGCCTTGCCCACGCCGAACGGTCCGCACAAAAGCCATGCGTGATGAACGCGCCCGCCCGCATGGGCATCGAGAAAAGCGGCTTCGGCAGCCCCCTGACCGATTAGCCGCGCAGTGTCTCGAGGGTGCGGGGCACCCTCAACGCGGTCGGCTTCGGGTAGCGTGTCGTCGGTCATGTCAGCGCCTTAACCGCTATACCGGCTATCTCGGCCGCG
>CBDUOT010000125.1:0-8939 GCA_965368915.1 uncultured Rhodobacterales bacterium
GCAATCCGGGACACCGAAACCTGCGGATCGGGCGTCTGTGCGTCAAGCTTGTTCGTGATGATCCGCCGCAACCCTTCCGGCGTATTGCCCGCGGCGCGGATGCGGCCGGCATACGGGACGAAGATGTAACCTTCGCCATCAACCTGGACTTGCTGAAGCGCGGTCGAGTTCATACCCGGCCCCGCCAGCAGCCCGTTATCCACGTTTTCCCAGATCGTCAGCCCGAGTACGTCGCCCGGCCGAATCTCGTCCGATCCAATGACGCCTGCGCCGAGGAAGCCGTTGGTGAAACCAAGGGGAGGCATGGCGGATGCAGCGCGCGCGACGCGGTCGTCGACTATCACGACGAAGGCGTTGCCTTCTTCCTGAATGGAACTGGAATAAAGCTCACGCTTGTTTGGCCCCGACCGGGGCAAGCCGCAGCCGGCAACGCTCACAAGAAGTGAGAGCAAGACCACGTTTCTGGTCCAGCGGGACACGGCGAATCGCAATTTGTCAGGCTCCTCTTGCCGGGAATCTGCCTCAGCGTTTCCGCCGAGCGTAGTGAAAAGGCGCTGAAATTTCCAGCATTTCTAGTCGACGACACTCAACTGTTGCCTTGGCGCCGCTGTGCCTGCGCTGAGCGAATCGTAAGGATCCTCGGGCGCCAGAATCATGTCGATCACCTGACGCAATAGCTTGCGACGCCCTCGTTGGGAATAGAAGCCGCCGGGAATCTGCGATGTTTCGAGCAGGTAGTGGCGATAGATCCGGTAGGCGCGCGCGTCCGGCCTGTGCGGCGCGGCGAAGAACTCTGCAAGCGGCTGGCTGGATACGAACTCCGGCTTGTCAAAGACCGCGCGACCGAACGCCTTGAGCGGCATCCCACGCCAAAGGACTTGCTGACCCGCGGTGGAATTCACGGTCACTGCACTGCGCGCGCTGTTGAGAACCTGCGCGAGTTTGCCTCCACGAACCAAGTGGACGCGGTCCGCGAGCCCAAGCCTGTGGCTGCTGGCGCGGATCGTCGCGGCCAACGAGGCGCGATCGTCTTCCAGCGGATGTGACTTGAAGACGAGGTGGTGGTGCCTTGGCGCGCCGCGGGCGAATTCCTCAAGGCACAGGTTCACGAAATCAGTCATCGACGCGAAGTCCGAATGGGCCCGAAAGCTCGCGTCATGTTCGAGTTGTAGAAGCACGAGATGATAGGGATACCCCCCGTGGCGAATGCGAAATGTCGTGATCGAGCGCCCGAGTCGGTGGATCGGCATGAGCGTCAGGCGGCGCAAGTAGAGCCTGAATTCGTGCCCCACCGAGACCCCGCGGTGAGAGGCAAAGTTCACGTAGCGCGCATTCCGCGTCATCACGAGGAAATGGTAGAGCGCTCCGTAGAAGATGTGCTCGCGCATGTCGCCCCAGTGAGAAGGCGGGCGCGGAAGGTCCATTTCGGACCGCGCGAGTGCGGTGTCCATCTCTTCGACCGACAATGACAGCAGGCGGGAATGGCCGTTCGAGCCGTCGCGTTCGTAGGTTGCCCAATAGGGGCGCAGGTAGCCTTCCTCGAAGACATGAACGGTAATTCCGCGCCGTTTTGCTTCGGCAATGGCACTCGCGTGGACGGGCCGGCTGTCGCCGTAAAGCACAAGATCGGTGATCCCCAGGCGCTCGAACAGTCCGGCGCAATGTTCGGGCCAGTCCTCGGGGCGGCCGGTATAGGCAAGATATCCTTTGCGGCGCCAGAAGAACTCATCGCCCCGGTTGAAGCCGACACGCCAGACTTCAGCGCCCGCCTGACGAAGCATGTCGCCGAGTTGCCGGAAGAACGGGCCATGCGGCCCCTGAAGCAGGAGGAATCGGCCGGGTTCTTTTGTGTTCCGCAACATTGCGTGCACTCATACTCTACCGTGGCCCGCGCACAAACCGTTCGTTTGGCACGTCCTCGGGTTGGTTCAGGGCCTATGGCTATCAGGCGGATGCGTCGCAAAGATGGCGGGCGGCCCGCCGGATGCGCCGCTCTTGCGGCCAGTTCGGGGCCGCGCTACGCAGATGGAAACGGAGGCGCGTCCATGTTCACTGGGATCATTACCGACGTCGGCGAGGTGCTGGAGCTTGAAAAGCGCGGCGATCTGCGTGCCCGAATTGGGACCTCTTACGCGGTTGACGGCATCGACATCGGCGCATCGATTGCGTGCGACGGGGTCTGCTTGACGGTGATCGCCACAGGCTCGGATCCGAGCGGCTGGTTCGACGTCGAGATATCGGCAGAAACGGTGTCGAAGACAAATATCGGCGGCAATGGCTGGCATGACGGGAAGCGCCTGAACCTGGAACGGGCGCTGAAGGTGGGCGACGAGCTTGGTGGCCACATCGTTTCGGGCCATGTCGACGGAGTGGCCGAGATCGTTGGATTGGTCGATGAAGGGGACAGCACCCGTTTCACCTTCCGCGCGCCTGAATCACTTGCCGGTTTCATCGCGCCCAAGGGCTCGGTCGCATTGAACGGCACCTCCCTGACCGTCAACGAGGTGACGGGCGCCGACTTTGGCGTCAACATCATCCCGCATACCAAGGCAGTGACGACTTGGGGCGCGGCGCGGCTTGGTGATCTCGTGAATCTCGAAATCGATACGCTCGCACGTTACGTTGCCCGGCTTCAGGATTGGGCGAACAGGTGAGCGGGATGGGCCATAACGGCGGCCCAACGCTCGCACCCGGGGCGTCCTGGCGGCGCCATTGCTGGACCAAGGCGCGGGCGGATCTGTTGCCGAAGCTGCCGGTCGAAGTGGTGAGACTTCGGGTGAGGCGAGCGGCCGAAATCGGGCTCGACTACCGGACATACGCCGGGTTCCGGGCGACGACCGGGCACGACATCGTCGCGTTCCTCTTTTCAACCAATGCACTGAGCCTTCTGAAGGAAGGTGACCGGATGGCCCGACAGGACGCCGACAAGCTCGCTGCGGCGCGTGACCTTGCCCGTCTCGCTGCGGTTCATCCGCCGCTTTCGCCAGCCCGCGTTGCGGAAGTGCTGGCCGAACAGGGTGTCGCGCTTGCTGGCACGATGCGCGCTCCCGACATCAGTATGAGTTGGTCCGAGACGCGAAACGCGCTGCGGGGTTTTCTTGCCGCCCATCGCAAGCCCACCGACGGGGTGGTTGTGATCGGATCGACGGCGCTTGAACGTGATTGGGTCGCGGCCGGTGCCTTGGCGGGCTTTCTGCCCGCTGATCGCTATTTCGGCGTGGACGCGGCGGCACTCGGCCGTTGAGTGTCGCCTGTGGACTGGCAAATGCCCATTCGTTCGGATAGTGCAGCGGCAAACACGAAGTGGGAACAGGAATCTCGAGATGACCGACGACCTCAAAGCGGCGATCTCTCCGACTGAGGAGATCATCGAAGAGGCGCGCAACGGGCGCATGTTCATCCTCGTCGATCATGAGGATCGCGAGAATGAGGGCGACCTGGTTATTCCCGCGCAGATGTGTACGCCGGACGCGATCAACTTTATGGCCACGCACGGACGCGGACTGATCTGCCTCACGTTAACGTCGGACCGGATCGACGCGCTGGGACTTCAACTGATGACGCCGAAGAATTCTTCGCGTCACGAAACCGCTTTCACCGTGTCGATCGAGGCGCGCGAAGGCGTTTCGACCGGAATCTCGGCGCATGACCGTGCGCTGACAGTCGCCGTTGCGATCGATCCGACCAAAGGCCCGGCGGACATCGCTACGCCAGGCCACATCTTCCCGCTTCGAGCCCGAGACGGCGGCGTTCTTGTCCGCGCGGGTCACACCGAGGCCGCGGTTGACGTCTCAAGGCTCGCGGGGCTGAACCCGTCCGGCGTGATCTGTGAGGTCATGAATGAAGACGGCACCATGGCGCGCTTGCCCGACCTGGTGGCGTTCTCCCAGAGGCACGGGCTCAAGATCGGCACGATATCTGATCTGATCGCCTACCGGCGGCGGCACGATAACTTGGTGCGCGAAACTTCGACGCGCAAAGTGACCTCGGCCTATGGCGGCGATTGGACGATGCGCGTCTTCACCGATCAGACTGAAGGGACGGAGCATGTCGTCCTGACCAAGGGCGACATCACGACGCCCGAACCGGTGCTAGTGCGCGCGCACGCGTTGAATATCCTTGAGGACGTGCTGGCGCTCGGGCCCTCCGAAGAGGGTGAGCTTGCCCGAGCCATGCGCATCATCGCCAAGGAGGGCAGGGGCGCCGTATGCCTTTTCCGCGATCCGAAGGCAAAGCTCGTGGTCGATGAAGAGGACGGCCCCCGCACGATCAAGCAGACCGGTCTTGGCGCACAGATCCTGTCGGCCATGGGCCTGAAGGAACTGATCCTTCTGACCAACTCGCCGCTGACCCGGTATTTGGGGCTTGATGCCTACGACCTTTCCATCACCGGCACCCGACCCATTGAGGAGGTCTGACCATGGCGGGGCAAGAGACCCACTACACGCTCGATCTTCCGCGCTTTGACAAGAAAGTCCGGCTGCTTATCGTTGTTGCGCCCTACTACAAGGACATCGCCGATGACCTTGTTGCAGGCGCGCGCGCGGTCGCTGACAAGGCCGGGGCGGAGGTCGACCTCGTCGAGGTGCCTGGCGCTCTCGAAGTGCCGACCGCGATCGCAATGGCCAGCCGGATGGCGGACTATGACGGCTTCGTTGCGCTCGGCTGCGTGATCCGGGGCGAGACCACGCACTACGACACGGTCTGCAACGACAGTTCGCGCGGGTTGACGATGCTTGGGCTTTCAGGCGTTTGCATCGGCAATGGTATCCTGACCGTGGAGAACCGCGAGCAGGCAGTTGTCCGCGCCGATCCCGAAGGGCAGAACAAGGGCGGCGGAGCGGCGGCCGCGGCGCTGCACCTTGTCGCACTATCGCGCAAGTGGGCGCGAAGCACCAAAGGCATGGGGTTCAAACCGGTGGGTGAGGAGTTCCGCATCGCAGGTGACAACGAGGGGCCGGTCCGCGCATGAGCCAGAAGCCGAACGCGGAACAGAAACGGCAGATGAAGTCTGCCGCGCGGCTCTATGCCGTTCAGGCGCTGTTTCAGATGGAAGCTGCGGGGCAAACCGTCGATGCGGTCGCCCGCGAATTCGAGACACATCGCTTCGGTGCGATTTACGACGATGACGAGATGGCTGAGGGCGATCCGGACATGTTTCGCCGCATCGTCGAAGACGCCGTGAACTGGCAGGCGAAGGTCGACCAGATGACCGACCGTGCCCTTGTCGCGAAATGGCCTATCGACCGTATCGACCCGGTACTCAGGGCGCTATTTCGTGCGGCAGGTGCCGAGTTTCTTGGCAAGGTCACGCCCCCCAAGGTCGTCATCAACGAATTCGTTGAGATCGCCCGTGCCTTCTTCCCTGAAGGTCGCGAGCCCAAATTCGTGAACGCCGTTCTGGACCACATGGCGCGCGAGGCGCGACCAGAGGCATTCTGACGCCGTTGGGGCAGCGGATCGGTCAGTTAATCGGCGAGCCCTGGCTGACAGATCGGGCTGCGACAGCTTGCCCCTCGTTGACCGGCGCGACTCGCTCTAGACTGGCAACGAAGGGAGTTTTGTCATGCCCGCGCTCGTCCGTCTTTACATTCAAAACGTCATCATCGGCTTTGGCTTGTCCGGGATCTTCGTTGCATCCCTGCTCTGGCTCAACGTCGCAAATCTCTGGCACCTGATCTCGACCTCGCAGGTTGGCTGGATCGCGGCGCTCATGCTTTTCATCTTCAACGGTATCGTCTTTGCAGGCGTGCAGTTCGCGATCGTCGTGATGCGGATGGGCCGGTCTGACGATCAAGGACCTCGCGGCCCGCGCCTTCACGCCGTGCATCCGGCGCCCGTCCCCGTCGAGGCGAAGGTGCCGCTGCACCGCTAAGTGTTTAGCTTCTCTGATGTGAAGGGGTGGCGGGAACCGCGACAACCGTAGAGGCGTGTTTTTCCCGAGAGCCTGGTTTAACCAGGTGGGCGCCAGATACCGGGACCACGATCCCGGCAGAGCCAGCTCCCTCGGAAGAGATTATCGGCCACTGGAAAAGGGCCCCGCACGAGAAGCACAGAACCCGCCGCTTTCAGAGATAAGGCGCGCCGCGCGGCTCGGCAAGAGGCTAGCGTCCTTCGACACTAAGAAGCCGAGTGCGCTTCTTGGCCCAAAGCGCCGCGATCTCGGCAGCAATTGCCGTGGCCATCACGAGCTTCCAGCCCAGGTCAAGCGGTTCGCCTTCGCCACTGAAAAGGTGAAGGCCAAGCTCGATCAGGAACAGCATGACGATTGCGCCGAAGATCGAGGCGTGCTCGCGTCTGATGACAGTGCGCATGGAAAACGGCATGGAGGGCGGCGTCCAGCGCAGTGTTCGGGGAAAGAATGCGGGCACGCGGGCGGCCCAGTCGCTGTAGGCATCTCCAAACTTGTCAGTCAGGAAGTCCTCTTCCGCGGCGATGATCCGCTCGTAATAAAGTGCGAGCACGAGCGCCATGATCAGCGTCAGAACCAGATGCTGGGTGTAGGCGACGATCCCCAGATACATCAGGCAGTTGCCAACGTAGAGCGGGTTCCGCACGAGCGAATAAAGGCCGGTGGTATTGAGCGATTTTGCGAGTTGACCGTGCGTGTTGCGCCCGGACGTTCCCGCGGGAACGAAACCGACGGTAGCGATGCGGATACCTTGCCCAAGTGCGACCAACAGCAGGCAGGCAACCTCGAATGCATCGCCGATCAGGTCACCCGTTGTCGCTTCAATCACTTCACCATTGCGCAAGCTGAGCGCCATGAAGGGCAGAAATATCAGGAGCACATAGCTTCTGCGCCTGAACAACACGTTGCCGCTCTTGCGCAGATGGTCGGTGATGAGCATGGGGACGTTCCTTTTGAACGCGATCATGGCCGCGAGACTGCCGCCGGGTTTCTGGAGATTATTGCTCGTCGGTGTGGCGCGCAATCGAACGTTGCGATGCCCACGTGTAACCAAGATCTTTAGGCAGGTGTCTGGACAGCTGTTCACTTTATGTTCATATTCGCGGCATGCCCGACGACCTAATGCCCGGCCAACTTCTCGCGCGCGGTGTGTGCCGCCATCTGCTCCACCACGGCTTCGTTACCGTGGAGGAACTTGTGCCCACTCCCGGCCTCAGGCTCGATGTGATGGCGCTGGGTCCGAAGGGCGAGATTTGGATCGTCGAGTGCAAGTCGAGCCGGACTGATTTCGTCTCGGACCGCAAATGGCAGAACTATCTCGAATGGGGCGACCGCTTCTTCTGGGCGGTCGATGCGGACTTTCCTGCCGAGCTGTTGCCCGACGACACCGGACTGATGATGGCAGACGCTTACGACGCGGAGATCCTGCGCCTTGGCCCCGCAACCCCGCTTGCAGGGGCCAGGCGGAAAGTGATGCTTCAAAAATTTGCGCGCCACGCGGCGTTGAGGCTTCAGTCCTTCCGCGATCCGGGTGTCACCGTTTCGGGGATTTCCCCTTAGTCTTCTTGTCCATGCCGCGCGCGGCTTCTGCGGCGGCGCGCAGTTCTTCGGCAATTTCCTCAGCCTCTTCGGGCTCAAAGTCGAGCGGTAGGTCCATCCCCTCGGCTTCAACGTAGATGCGAACCATGCCGAGCGTGGTCGGCCCGATCTGCAGGTTGGCCGAGACTTCGCTTTCCTTGTCGATCCCCATGGCCGGTCTCCTTAGCGTTTCGGCGTTGGCTAAACCGGATCGGCGGGCGGAGGCAAGCATGATATATAGTTGATGGAATCAAGTAATATTCAGATCATCGTTCAGTGTTGGATTTGCGCCATGGATGCGATCGACGATCTCAGGGACTTCAACCGGTTCTATACGTGCGAACTCGGCGTCCTCGGGCGCAGCTATCTTGGCTCGGGACTAGGAGTTGGCGAGGTCCGCGTGCTGTGGGAGTTGGGTCGGGGCGATGCCAACGGCGCACGCGACTTGGCAACGCAGCTCGGCCTTGATGAAGGCTATCTCAGCCGCGTGCTTGGCAAATTCGAGAGGCAGGGCTGGATTTCCCGCCACCCCGACAAAGCCGACACGCGCCGCCGAGTGGTGACACTGACAGAAGCCGGCAGGGCAATGCTCGCGCAGCTTGAGGCCCGCTCCCGCGACGAAATTGGTAAGCGGCTTGCCCGGTTGTCACCGGATCGCAGGGCGACGCTTGCCGAAGGAAGCTGGCTCATCCGGTCGGCACTGGGCGCGACTGTGGATTCCGCTGAAGTCACGTTCCGCGATCTTCAGCCCGGCGACGCGGGATGGATCATCGCGCGTCATGGTGCCCTTTACTCTGAGACCGAGGGATTTGATGCAACATTCGAGGCGCTCGTGGCCGAGGTCCTCGCCGGCTATATCCGCGACCATGACCCGGCGCGCGAGCGTGCCTGGATTGCCTGCCGGGGCGACTTGCGTCTGGGTTCAATCTTCTGCGTTCGGCAGGATGCTGAAACGGCAAAGCTAAGGCTCTTCTTCCTTGAACCGTCCTGCCGTGGGCTCGGACTGGGGCGAAAGATGTTGGACCTCTGCATCGATTTCGCTTGGGATCGCGGCTATCGCCGCATGGTTCTTTGGACCCACAAAAGTCACGAAGCAGCCTGCGCGCTCTATGCGGCGCGGGGGTTCACACTGGTCGAAGAACGCGCTGTTCATTCGTTCGGGTGCGACCTTGTGGAGCAGAGTTGGCAGATCGAACCTTGACCCGATGAGCCTCTTGCAATCACATTGGCAGGCGGCTAAATGCCCCTGCAAGTGCCGACGTAGCTCAGTAGGTTAGAGCACCAGATTGTGGATCTGGGGGTCCCCCGTTCGAGCCGGGGCGTCGGTACCATCCTTACCATTGACTTTATTTCGTCTCCTTGTCGGCGATCCGGCCGGGCTGTGGTCCGGTTTGCAGCCGGTTTGCAAAAGATGTTGGCGGACTGTTCTCAAACGCCTGAATCGCAGCAC
>CBDUOT010000126.1:0-8801 GCA_965368915.1 uncultured Rhodobacterales bacterium
AGCTGTTGAATGCACTTCGAGTGCTGCAGCGACTTCTGCATCGTCCATGACACAAAACGCCGTTGACAATGCATCCGCCAAGGCCGCGCGATCCGCGGATACCGAAACGAGTTCGCGTATCGCGATCGGGACGCCCCGCCATGGATCCAGAATGTGGCCGACGTTGCCAAGTTCGTTGACGATATTACCCATGGGCGAAGACGTCGCTAGCGCACGATCGCTAAGGGTCATCCGTCGGACTATGCGCCCGTCGGGCGCGGAAACACCGACTCGCCAAGGACCACTATCAGAGCGTTGACCAAGTCCGAGGATTTCGCCCATGTCGACCAGAACATTGTCAAACCCGCGCCCACTCAGCAGGTGTGCCACACGGTCGGTTATGTAACCCTGTGCGATGCCGTTTAGAGTCAGGGCCATGCCGGGATATGCGAAGGCAATCTCTGACGGCGTAAATCGCACCTTAGACCATCCAGTTCGGGCGAGTGCTTCCCTCAGCAAGTGTTCGTCCGGCTGACTGCCTTGCGTTTGGGAGTAAAGCTGCCAAAGCGGCTGGATCGTCGGATCGAATGCACCACCCGTACTGGCGTGAACCGCTCCTGAAAGTGTCAGAAGCTCGAGCATCTCGGGCGGCGGTGCAAGGAGCCGTCCCGCTCGGTTGAGGCGGGAAAGGTAGGACTCCGACTTGTAGAGGCTGAAGATAGTTTCAAGCCGCGTCAATTCTGCCTCGACCGCAGCAAAAGTGCCACGGGCCTCATCGTTGCTCAGCCCAACCAACCGCAAGGAGGCGCCCGCCCCAAGGGCGGTGCCCCGCCACTCAGCCACCGGGAGGGTGGCGTTCGCCATTGTCGGGAGTGCCGCGAACGCCGCCGTCATGGTTAGAAACCGGCGGCGGGATGTCTGGAGTCTCATTCCGGATCCTCCAAGGTTTGGTCCAGATCGACTGGGCCGATAGCTGCATCATCTGGAATTTCATGAAATGGCATGACCGAACCGCCGTACCTTTTCTTAAACACTTCCGCACTTTCCGGACTCGCGAAAGGAACTATTTCTGGCGCTCCCATTCCACCTCTGACCCCTGCTCCGACCACGAAAATCGCCGATCGGGCGTCGATCCAGTTTGTGTCACCAGGCTCTGCCCAGCTGGGTGCTGCCCCCATATCACTGACGTAAATCGCGGTGATCTCGGCGTCCCGCTCTGGTCCCTTGAGATACGCCACGACATCGCGGACCTGAGCGAAGAACAAAGGCTGCCCGTAGTCCTTCAGATGTATCTGGCCCTTAGGTCCGCCATGTTCGGCAACGTTCATCTGACAGAAGTAGCCAAGCGCATCATCGGTCAGCGCCACCGCATCGGGTGTGTCGGCCGCCTCTTCCTGGCACGCGGTCAAGAGCAGAACGAGTGCGATCCGTTTCATGGTTCAACCCTCCCGAAAGACAGACGTGCAAGAAGAAAGCCGAGCGGAAGCCACAGAACCAGCGACACTGGCGCAGCCCAGCCGGGCAAGGCGTTCGCGGCACCGGACAGCCCGGCAGCCGTAGCTACCCCGTCCGCGGCACCGATATTCCACAAGCGGAATGCATCAGCCGGATTTGCCGTCATCAGCCACGGGAACACGTGCTGGGTGAACACGCCGCCATTGTCGAGCACGATGGCGCCCAGAAGCCCGAGGTCGTAGAGTACGACGAAGACCAACCATGCGCCCGCCGCCAGCCCTGCTGCCGCAGTGGAACTGCCAGAAAGCGACGAGAGCGCGTAGCCAAAGACCAGGAACACCGCGCCGAGAAGAATGGAGGTCAGGATCAGCCGCAAAAGCGCTGTCAGGCTGTCCGTTCCGGCACCGCCCAGCGATGCCGTGACAAGTCCTGCCGCTCCGAACCCGATCGCCATCGCGATGGCGAGCGCGGCCAGATGGGCGACGAACTTGCCCAGCAGAACCTCGGCGCGAGAGACGGGATAGGACAGTATCAGGGCAAGGCCGCCCCGCTCTGCCTCGCCAGCGATGCTGTCGAACGAGATCATCAATGCGAGAAGCGGCGAGAGATAGACCGAGAGCGTCGTCATCGAGGCAACCGCGATCGTCAGCATGTCCACCCCGAGCACACCGGTCGGCGCACTACCAGCGAACGTCAGGGCGAGCGCGAACAGGACCATGATCAGCGTGGCCATCAGCACCCAGCGATTGCGGAGCGCTATGCGAAACTCGGTGCCGGCAATGGCAAGAATGCGGGAGATCATTGCGGCTTCTCCGACGAATAGTGACGGTAAAGGTCCTCCAGCCTGGGCGGCGAGATGTCGAAGTCGGTAATCGCGTCGCCAAGTGCGGCAATGTGCTTCAGACGCTCCATCTTGCCGTCCGTCTGACAGACGAGATCAACCGTCCGTCCATTGACACGTATCCCGCCAAGCGCTTCGGCCACACGGTCGGCCTCCTTGTCGGTCGCCGTGATGCGGATACGGGTCGGAAGGCCCGCGCGTGCGGACAGATTGAAGAGCGTATCGTCCGCGACCAGTCGTCCCGCCTTCAAGATGGCGATGCGCTCCGTGCGCGCCTCGACCTCGGTCAGGGCGTGGCTTGCGATTAGAACGGCGGTTCCGTTGGCGGCGAGTTCGTCGATGATAGCGTAAAGTTCATGCCGTGACGCAGGGTCAAGGCCGCTTGTCGGTTCATCAAGCAGCGCGACTTTGGGCCTTCCGAGAAGCACCTGAGCCATCCCCAGCCGCTGCCGCATGCCTTTGGAATAGGTGCCGAGTCTACGGTCAGCTGAGTCGCCCAGGCCGACTCGATCCAGCAAAGCGCCGACGACATCCTTAGACACGCCGGAAAGCCGGGCGAACAGGGTCAGTTGCTCGCGCCCCGTCAGCGCCCTGTGAAAAGCCACCGCCTCAGGCAGGTACGCCGTCGCACCGCGCGCCTGTGCCGTTCCCGGCGCGGCCCCCATCACGGCGACCGATCCACTCGTTGCGTGAAGCAGCCCCAGCACGATTTTCATCAGCGTGGACTTGCCCGCGCCGTTGTGACCCAGAAGTGCGACGCGCTCGCCCGGCCGCACGACCAAAGACACATCGCTGAGGACCGCGAACTTGCCGCGCAATTTGCCGACGCCTTCGATTCTCAGTGCGTCACCTTGCATGATCAGCCTCCAGATCCGGCACGTCAATTTCGACCGGACGCATCAATGGGTGCGGATCGACAACACCACCCGGCAGAAGCGCCGGAAACGCCGATTGCGACCATTTGACCAGCTGCACCGCGGGCGAACCCAATAGCATCTTCGCCGCTGGCTGGGACCAGAGGATGTGATCCATACTGTCATTCGGCCGGTAGGGAATATCCGCTACACCGTCGCCATTCACGTCATAGGCCGCAAAATCGCTCCAGTAGTTCCCGCGCCCTCCGACGGACCATTCAACCCAGTCGGTCGAGATGTATTTGACCTGCGTCCGATTGCCGATGAACGCGTTACCGGAGACGTCGTTTTGCTCAGAGCCTGCGGTAAAATGGATGCCTATCTCACAGCCCTCGAAGCGGTTGCCTTCGACATGGTTTCGGTGCGCGTTGTACATGAAAAGGCAGCGGTTCTTGCCGTTCCGGACAAGATTGCCTGTGATCTCGGATTTCGTCGCGTAGTTCAGCATCACGCCGTGCTCGTCGTCGTCGATCGACACATTGTCTGTCACCTTGACGCGGTCAGAGAACATGATCGCATAGCCAAGATCGTTACCGATGGAAACGTTGCCTGAAACCTCGCTGCGGTTGGCATACATGTAGTGAACCGCGAACCTCAGATCGCGGAAAAGGTTGCCCCTGAACCTGTTGTTCTTCGATGTGTTCACGAAGATGCCGTCACGGCCCCACATGATGTCGTTGTTCTCGATCACCGCCCCCGGTGAGTTCCAGACATAGATGCTGTTGCCCCGGTCGTTCATACGGCGGTCCTGCCGTCCGCGGATAGTGTTGCCGGATACCAGCGCATCCTCTGCGCCGTGGATGTCGACGCCATAGAGGTTGCCCAGAAGCGTGTTGTCTCGAACTATCGCGCGGTCTGCCGTCTTGGTCAGCTGCACACCGGAATCGATCGTCTGATGAGATGATCCCGACCCCTGAATGGTCAGTCCCTGAACGACCACATCAGGCCCCGTCACCGTGACCACGCTGCCGGTGCCGGTGCCTTCCAGAACGGCCTTGCCACCGCCATCAATCGTCAACGGTCGGTTGAGCACCAGATTCCCGTGATAAGTACCGGGCCACAGACGAAGGACATCCCCGTCTGCAGCCATTGCTATTGCGGCCGAGACCGCGCCCTCGCCTGGCCGCACGTCCACCTCGTTCGCCAACCCGAAGGTTGGCAGTGCAAGAAGGACGCCAATGGCCAGACGAAAGCGCATGTATCAGACCCCCGTCGGCTCGACGAACATCCGGCCGCGCATTTCCATATGCAGCGCGTGACAGAACCACTGGCAATAGAACCAGTGCACACCCGGGCGGTCGGCAGTGAAGGTCACCGATGCGGTTGCCTGCGGCGCCACTTCCATCGCAATGCCGTAGTTGGACAGACAGAAGCCGTGGGTCACGTCATCCACATCATCGAGGTTGGTGACGTAGATCGTCACCTCGTCGCCCTGCTTCACCGTGAACTTCTCAAGGCTGAAGGTCGGCGCCACGGACCACATATAGATCCGCACTTTGTTGCCATCGCGGATGACCTCATCATGGCCGTCTTCCAAGATCACGCCGTCGGCCTCAGCCTGTTTGCGGGCATCTTCCCACATCGGGTCATTGCGGTCCCAGACATTGACGGGGTTCACGATGTCGGCGCGCACGATGATGCTGTCATGCGGTTCGGCGAACGTCGGGCCGTCATGCACCACCTTCATCTCGTCGGACGAGATGTCGATCAGTTGCTCGTTCTCGGGCTTCAGTGGGCCGGTGTTCAGGAACCGGTCCTTTGAGAACTTGTTCATCGAGATCAGCCACTTACCGTCAGCCTCGGCAGTCTCTCCCATTGAAGTGGAGTTGTGGCCAGGCTGGTAGTGCACGTCGACCTTCGAGATGATCGGATCGACATCCTCGCCGGCATACGCGCGGATCGCCTTGTCGATGTCCCACTTCACCACCTGGCTATCGAGGAAGAGCGTCGTGAACGCGTTGCCCTTGCCGTCAAAGGCGGTGTGCAGGGGGCCAAGGCCCAGTTGCGGTTCTGCCACGATACAGGACCGCGGATCGGCATCTTCCTCAAAGAGCGCGTCGACTTTTTCCACGTCGATCACCGAAACCGTCGGCGACAGCTTGCCGTTGATCATCACATGCTTCTTGTCAGGCGCCGTGTTGCAACCATGCGGGCTGTTCGGGATCGGGATGTAGCGGGTATATTTCTTGTTTTGCCCCTTACGCCCATCAATCACCGGCACGCCGTTCAGCATCTGCACGTCGCCCGACGCGACGCCGGCCTCGATTTCCTTAAGATTGAAGACAACGACATGGTCCATCTCGTTTTCCGTCATCTCGGCAAGGTTCATCCCCATTTCCGAGTTGTAGGAGGTAGAGAAGGCGTATTTTCCCTGATAGTCGCAGTCGGTGTTGTCGAGGTTGCCCGAGACCATAACCTGCCAAGCCACCTTCATCTCATCCCCGTCGATGGCGGTAAAGATGTTCACGTACTGGCTGGGGTCATCGAGGATGGTCCCGTCATTTACCAGCGGAGCCTCATGCTCGCCATTGGCGAAGACATAGCCGGTGCGCGGATATTTCTGCGGGCGCATTCCGTGGATGTCATGGGCGTTCGGGATCTCGATGATCTTGTCGCATTTCATCACGTCGCAGCGCACTCGCGCCACGCGAGTATTGGCCTTGTCGTTCATGAAGAGATAGCGCCCGTCATAGGTGCCATCGGTGAAGGACATATGCGGGTGGTGCAGGTCGCCGTTGTCGTAGGTCTTCATGCCGCGTTTGGCGAGGAACTCTTTCGTCTCCGGCAAGAGGCCCTCGGTCAACACCTTGAGGCTCTCGTTTGTTTGGCCCCAGCCCGTCGCCGAACAGCGGTTGAAGACCGGGATCCGCATCAGTTCTCGCATGGAAGGGAAGCCGAGGATCCGCAGCTCACCCGTCTGACCAGAGGACCAGAAGCCGTAATATTCATCCAATTCGCCAGGCGCGAGTTCGAACTTCGGCGTCGATTCCTGCGCTTTGGCAGCCTTTGCATTGAATAGCGCCGCACCGGCGCCGGTGGTGGCAACAACGGCGCCCGTTGCGGTCGCGCTAAGCATACCGCGGCGAGTCAGACCGAGTTTCGTCTTTTCATCTGTCATGTCAGATCTCCATTGACTTCGGTTGTTTTGAAAGCGCGCGTTCCATCGCGGTCTTGCTCGCCTCAGTTGATGCCTGATCCGCAGCACGTCGTTTCAACTTGCGGATCACCACGGGGCATTTCGCTTCGGACTGGTACAGAACCTGGCAGTGCAGGCAGTTGACGCATTCGTTCGGATTGATCTCGCCGGTCGGGTGAATCGCCTGCACCGGGCACTCGATGGCGCAGACCTGGCAGGGGCTGCCGCATTCCTTGTAGCGACGCAGCCAGTCGAACATCCTTATCCGCGCCGGGATCGCCAGCGCCGCACCGAGCGGACACATGTAGCGGCAATAAAACCGCTCCACAAAAAGCCCGATCACCAGAAGTGTGACGGCAAAAACCACGAAGGGCCAGTCGCGAACAAACTTCAGGATGATCGCGGTCTTGAATGGCTCCACTTCGGCGTATCTCTCGGCTAGCGGGATAGAGGCCAGCGACAGGCCGAAGAGCCCCAAGAAGATTATATACTTGATCGGCCACAGGCGCTCGTGCAGGCCCCAAGGGAGCTCCCACTGGGGGATCTTGAAGGCGCGCGCGATCTGGTTGGTCAGTTCCTGTAGTGCCCCAAATGGGCAGAGCCAGCCGCAATAAGCGCCCCGGCCCCAGAACAAGAGCGCCGCCGCGATGGCGAACCACTGGATGAAGACCAGAGGATCGAGCAGGAAGGCATCCCAAGTGAAGCCCGACCGCAGCGAACCGGCCAACGCCATCAGGTTCACGACCGAAAGCTGGGCGTTGGCATACCAGCCGATGAAGAACAGCGTCATCGTCAGGAAGCCGATGCGAAACCAGTAGAAGAGACGCGCATTCGCGGTTGCCTGGAACTGGAAGAAGAAGGTCAGCGTCAGCACGCCCAGCATCGCGCCGAGGATGCCAATCTCGACCATCCGGTCTCGCCAGATTCGTTGCCAGAGCGCTCGCTTCGCTTCGGCTTCGATATCCAGTCCTCCGCTCGTCGCTTCGACGGCCGCGGCCGGGGCTGCTGCCACGGGCAGCAGATAACCTTCGGGTAACCTGTACTCCAGATCGAACGTCAGGAAGCTCTTCTCGACCGCGCCGACGACTCGCTGAACCAAAAGCTGCAATCGGAAGGGCTCGCTCGGGTCGAACCCAGAATCGGCCGGGATCTTGAACAGATCGACTTCAGTGAATTCCGGCGCGCCGGTCGCAGCAACTCTGCCCAACCGCCGATGCTGTTTGTCGAAAAAGCGGATCGACCGGTCTCCTTGAATCAGTTGTATGCGGTCGAAGATGCCGCCGCGCACATAGCCAGACCCTTTGAATGAGTACGGCCCCCGCCCCGTCACAAGAATCGCCTGCTCATCTTCCTCCAACCATTTCGTCAGGTTGGCATATTCGGCGTCGCCCAATAGGCTCTTGCCGATCGCGGGGACGCTGGCGACCGCAAGATTGAGGTCGATGAACTCGTCGTCCGGCGCGCCCTTTTCGGGGCGGGACATCGCTTTTTCGTCACCGGTCGCGTCGAAGGCTTCATTAACCTGCTCGACTGTCAGCAGCATCCGCCGCACAGACCCGTCGCCGGTCAATTCCTCCCAGCTTCGGCCCGCTTCGACGGACATATCGATCTCGCGCGGTGGCGCGGTTGCCGCCGCCGGGGCAAGTCCGCCGAGCCCGAGCAGCCGGGCCACCTTGATCCCCGCCCGAACTATGGAATCGTCGATGACCATGATTGTCACCGTGGCACCGGAGATGATGTCGAGATCGTGCGATGCCCCGCCGCTTGCCGCCTCGGCCTTCAGATCAAGTCCGACATAGCCGTCGATGACCGCGCGCACCTTGGATTCGGGGATGCCGATCAGCACGATAGGCTCGGAATGTTCCACGAGCTTCGCACCGGTCAGCACGGCTTCGGGTGACAGGGCGGCCACGACATGGATCGGCTTGCCGGAATACCCCGTCGTACCGACGAAGTCCGAGGTCAGAAAAGCGTGGCCGACGGTTTCGGACCCGGTGAGGATCGGGACCGTCGGCACATCTTCGCCCACCGGGCCAAAAGCGGTTGCGCCTTCGACCAGCTCCGAGGGTTCGATCTTGTCCAGAAAGCGCGCCAGATCGGCCGCCATTAGAGGCGTCGCGGCGATGACATACAGAACCAGCGTGCATAGTATCGCCAGTACGGTGTTTCGCAGGTCAGCCAAAACCGCCTCCCCTTGCTGGGGACAATGACTCACCGTTTTTCTCACTCGTTAGCCAAGAAGACGGCGCGCGGTGCGGTCCGGATTTGATGCTGTTCAAGTTTTGGTCCACCCGGTTGTTGCGCCCTTCGGCACTTCAGAGTAGCCCATCTGACCGATCAGTATTTGTGCTAGAACAACAAAGCTCCAGTTTTCCAAGCTTGGAGCACGCGACTCGTTAACAGGCCAAAAGGCGTAGAACGAACGAATTGTCGCAAAGGCAATCCTTGCGCGAATTGCGCAGAACAAAGTACTCGG
>CBDUOT010000127.1:0-8764 GCA_965368915.1 uncultured Rhodobacterales bacterium
CCGCGATAGGTGTTCTGCGCCTTGCCAGCAGAAATCCCTTTTGAAACAATGCGAGAGCGGGTGTTCTTGCCAAGATGGATCATCTTGGTGCCTGTATCCGCCTGCTGCATGTTGTTGGCGATGGCGATCGAATAGAACTCACCCTGGCTGTCGTCACCGCGCAGGATGCAGGACGGGTATTTCCAGGTGATGGCCGAGCCGGTTTCGACCTGCGTCCACATCACCTTGGCCCGGTCGCCCCGGCAATCGGCGCGCTTGGTGACGAAGTTGTAGATGCCGCCCTTGCCTTCCTCGTCGCCGGGGAACCAGTTCTGGACGGTCGAGTACTTCACCTCGGCATCCTCGAGGATGACGATCTCCACCACCGCAGCATGAAGCTGCGCCACGTCGCGCTTGGGCGCCGTGCAGCCTTCGAGGTAGCTGACATAGCTGCCCTTGTCGGCGATGATCAGCGTCCGCTCGAACTGCCCGGTATTCTCGGCGTTGATGCGGAAATAGGTCGAAAGCTCCATCGGGCAGCGCGTGTTCGGCGGGATGTAGACGAAAGACCCGTCCGAGAAGACCGCCGAATTCAGCGTCGCGAAGAAGTTGTCCGACTGCGGCACGACCGAACCGAGGTACTTCTTCACCAGTTCAGGATGTTCCCGGATCGCTTCCGAGATCGAACAGAAGATCACGCCGGCTTTCGCCAGTTCATCCTTGAACGTCGTCCCGACCGACACCGAGTCAAAGACGGCATCCACAGCCACCCGGCGCGCGTCGGCGGGCGACTCGTCCGCACCTTCAACCCCTGCCAGAATCATCTGTTCTTTCAGTGGGATACCGAGCTTTTCGTAAGTTGCCAACAGCTTCGGATCGACCTCATCAAGCGACTTCGGCTTTTCGTCCATGCTTTTCGGCCGGGCGTAGTAATACTGCGACTGGTAGTCGATCTCGGGGTAGTCGACCATCGCCCAGGTCGGTTCCTCCATCTCCTGCCAGCGGCGGAAGGCCTGAAGGCGCCATTCGGTCATCCAGTCCGGCTCGCCGTTCTTTTCCGAGATCAGCCGCACGATGTCCTCGTTCACGCCCATCGGCGCGTATTCCATCTCGATCTCGGTTTCCCAGCCGTATTTGTAGGCGCCCATGTTCTGAACGGTTTCGACCGTCTCGCGGTCGACACCTTCGCGGACATCCACCTCGGCGGTCGCCTGGTCGTTTTGCAGCGTCATTGTTTTTTCTTCCGTCTTGTCCATGGCTTACATGCGCCTCCTCAGGCGGCTCTGGCGCGGAATCGCGCCTGTGCTTCGATCCATGCGGATGCGAAGCCTTCGAGTTCTTCTTCCCGCGTCGTCGGTCCCAGCGATACCCTGATCGCCGAACCGGCCGCGACATCGTCATATCCCATCGCCTTCAGTACGCGGCTCGTTCGGACCTTGCCCGATGAGCAGGCCGATCCGGCAGAAATGGCATAGCCCGCGAGGTCCATCTGCATGACCTGCGTCTCGCCCTTCCAGCCCGGCGTCATCAGGCAGGCCGTGTTGGGCAGGCGCGGCGCGCCCTGTCCCACGACGATCGTTTCAGGTGCAGCCGCCGCGATCCGCGCTTCAAGCGCATCGCGCATCTCGGCGACCCGTGTCCAGACCCCTTGGTCCAAATCATTCTGTGCAGCCTCGGCGGCCGCGCCGAACCCCGCGATGCCGGCCACGTTCTCTGTGCCCGAACGCCGGCCCTTCTCCTGACCGCCGCCGGTCTGCAACGGCGTGATGTCGACGCCATCGCGAACGATCAACGCCCCGACACCCTTCGGTCCGCCCAGCTTATGGGCCGAGACGATGGCGAAATCTGCCCCGCTCCAGGAAAACGCAAAGGGAATGCGGCCCGCGGCTTGCGCCACATCCAGAAGCAGCCAGTCCGCCTTCCGGGCGCCAAAGGCATAGCCTTCCCCACCCTTCACCGGCGGCTCGGTGATCGCGCCGGTCTCTCCGTTCGCAAGCCCCCAGGCAAGCGTGTGTCCGCCATCGGCAGACCCGCCCAGCCTCGAATGCGCCATCAGGCAATCATGCGCGGTGTCCTGCACGTAGACGTCATGCTTGTCGGAGGTCCGCCCGAGAACTCCCGCCGCCTCCGTCGCGCCCGAGGTGAACACCACCTCGACGGCCCGGCAACCAAGAAGCGCCGCGACCTGGTCGCGCGCTTTTTCAACGATCGCCTTCGCAGCCCGTCCCTCGGCGTGAACCGACGAGGGATTGCCGACAACGTCCATCGCCGCCATCACGGCCGCGCGCGCCTCGGGCCTCATCGGGGCCGTCGCGTTCCAGTCGAGATAGGCCCGCCCGCTCATTCGTCTACCACTTCGAACAGCGCCGGCACTGCCGGGCAAGGTTTAAGCTCGTTATTGATCACATCCGACAGCCGGGTCTGATGCAGAAAAACGTAGACATGGGCCGAAAGCCCTTCCCACAGCCGGTTCGTCATCGACTGGGCACGACTTCCCGAAACGCCACCCGAGGCGCCTGCCCCGGTGTGAAGCGCATTCACCGTCTCTTCGACCGCCTCCAGAACCTCGCTCACACGGATATCTTTGGGTGCCCGGGCCAGCCGGTATCCGCCGCCGGGTCCCCGCACCGATTCTACAAGACCCGCGCGACGCAGCTTCACGAAAAGCTGTTCGAGGTAGGGAAGCGAGATGTCCTGACGCTCGGAAATCTCGGCGAGCGACGTCAGATTGCCCGAGCCCGCAATCGCGAGATCGGCCAACGCCACCATGGCATATCGCCCTTTCGTCGAGAGTTTCATTGCCCCGAACCTCGCAAAGACATTGACGTCGGGCGGCAGGCTGCTTAATTCCTTGCCACCCGGTCACCGGCTCACGCCGGTATTTAGAACAATTCTAGGGTGCCCGAGTAAAATCGTCAAGAATGGCCATGCCGAATTGACGTGACTGGGACCCGCCAGAGAAAAGACAGGCGATGCCCGAAGTTATATTCGCCGGCCCAGAAGGCCGACTCGAAGGCCGCTACCATCCCCAGAAACAGCCCGACGCACCCATTGCGATCATCCTGCACCCGCACCCTCAGTTCGGCGGCACGATGAACAACCGCGTCGTGCACCGCTTGCACTACGCATTCCATGAACTGGGCTTTACGGTGCTCCGGTTCAACTTCCGCGGCGTCGGACGAAGCCAGGGGGAATACGATCAGGGCATCGGCGAGCTTTCCGACGCCGCCTCCGCGCTCGACTATCTCCAGGCGATGAACCCCAATTCCAAGCATTGCTGGGTTGCGGGCTTTTCGTTCGGCGCGTGGATCGGAATGCAGCTTCTGATGCGCCGGCCCGAGATCACCGGATTCATTTCGGTCTCTCCGCCCGCCAACATGTACGACTTTTCGTTCCTCGCGCCCTGCCCGTCCTCGGGCCTGATCATCAACGGCACCGCGGATCGCGTGGCGCCGCCGAAAGACACAGATGTGCTGGTCGCCAAGCTGCGAGAGCAGAAGGGCATTACGATCACGCATGCGGAGGTCGAGGGCGCTGGTCACTTCTTCGAAAAGGAAGAAGAGCAGATGGGCCCGATGATCCAGACCGTGCAGGATTATGTTCGCCGGCGCCTTGGCGAGCAGACGAGGTAGGCCAATGCGAACGACCGAGCAACTTGGAATCGCGCTGGCTCAGGACGTGCTGAAAGCCGTTGAAGAAACGGGTGACGAGGCGCTCGTGACGGATATCAACACGATTATCGAAGCCTCGTCTTCGGCGCTTCAGGAATCGTTCATGGCCGCGATCCGTGCGCAGCGCGCCGAGGCCAAGGCGCGTCAGCTTCTGAACACGCGGATCGCGCGGGCAAAGGCTGCCGAGCAGGCTTCGAGCAACTGATCGCTACGGCAGCGAGCGGCCCCGCCGCAGCATGGCGACCGCATCGGCCGGAGACTTCCCTCCGTCCAGCCAGGCAAGCACAGCGCAGGCTGACGCCTTGTAGACCGGGCCTGCGCCCTGTCCATTCTGCTTGGATAGCGCGGTGAACGCCGCACGCGTCTGTGGCAGCTTCCAATTCGCGAAGGCCTTGCATTCGCTGCGTTTCGCCGGATAGCCGACAGACCCGGAAATCACAGTCGCCATCCCTTCGTCGAACCAGTTCGGCAGCGCGTTCTTTCGCCGCCCGGCAAATCCTTCGGCCCGGTGCAGTTCGGCATGAACGCGTTCGTGCACGTAGGTCTTCGCATCCTTGACCGCCTTGGATGACACCGTGATCACCAGCCCCCCAAGCGTCATGGCCCGCGTTTTCATGCCGTTGCGATTATCGCAGGCCGGGGTCACGCAGACCTGCCAGACGGGTGCCGCGCCGATACGCCCGAAGGCCATGCGCGACGCTTGTTCCGCCGCCGCTATCCGCGACTGAATTGCCGCAAGGTCCGCCCGGCTGGCCGCACGATCGACCCACAGATCCCGCTTCACCGGCACCATCCCGACCGGAAGTCCGGGCAAGCCGATGCCCTGCGCGGCCGCAGCCATCGGCAAGACGAGGATCAGAAGAACGGCGACGGGAAGGCATGAACTGATACGCATGGCGGCATCCTAGCCAAAGTCACAGCTCATGTAATTGCGAGATTTTGGTATACTGTCGCATACCATCTTTTCCCGCGCGCGAAATTCGGCTATGACCCGCGCAACGAGTCATCCGAATGGAGAGCACAATGTCGAAGATCAAGGTAGCCAACCCCGTTGTCGAACTCGACGGCGACGAGATGACCAGGATCATCTGGGACTTTATCAAGAAAAAGCTGATCCTCCCTTATCTCGACATCGACCTGAAGTATTACGACCTCGGTATGGAAGAGCGCGACCGCACGGATGACCAGATCACGGTCGACGCCGCCAACGCGATCAAGCAATACGGCGTCGGCGTCAAATGCGCCACGATCACTCCGGACGAACAGCGCGTCGAGGAGTTCGGTCTCAAGAAGATGTGGCGCTCGCCCAACGGCACGATCCGCAACATCCTCGGCGGCGTGATCTTCCGCGAGCCGATCATCTGCAAGAACGTTCCGCGCCTCGTGCCGGGCTGGACCAAGCCGATCGTCGTCGGCCGTCACGCCTTCGGCGACCAGTATCGCGCCACTGACTTCCTGTTCCCGGGCGCGGGCAAGCTGACGATGAAGTTCGTCGGCGAGGACGGCACCGTGATCGAGCGCGAGGTCTTCGACGCGCCCGCCTCCGGCGTCGCGATGGGCATGTACAACCTCGACCAGTCGATCATCGATTTCGCCCGGTCCTCGATGAACTATGGCCTTCTGAAGGGCTGGCCGGTTTACCTCTCGACCAAGAACACGATCCTCAAGGCCTATGACGGCCGCTTCAAGGATCTCTTCCAGAAGGTCTACGAGGAAGAGTTCGAAGAGAAGTTCAAGGCCGCGGGCATCCACTACGAACACCGCCTGATCGACGACATGGTCGCTTCGGCGCTCAAGTGGTCGGGTGGCTACATTTGGGCCTGTAAGAACTACGACGGCGACGTGCAGTCCGACACGGTCGCGCAGGGCTTCGGCTCGCTGGGCCTGATGACCTCGGTCCTGATGACGCCCGACGGGAAGACGGTCGAGGCGGAGGCTGCACACGGTACCGTCACCCGCCACTACCGCCAGCACCAGGCCGGCAAGGAGACGTCGACGAACTCCATCGCCTCGATCTACGCCTGGACCGGTGGTCTGAAGCACCGCGCCAAGCTTGACGGCAACGCGGAGCTGCAGAAATTCGCCGAAACGCTGGAAAAGGTCACCGTGCAGGCGGTCGAGGACGGCTTCATGACCAAGGATCTCGCGCTCCTCGTCGGGCCAGACCAGAAGTGGCTGACCACGATGGGCTTCCTCGAGAAGATCGACGAGTATCTCAACAAGGCGATGTAATCGTCAGAACGAAGGGCCGGAGCGATCCGGCCCTTTTCTTTCCCGCCGGATGTCATCGACGGCCTGCGAATATCCCTGACCTGAGACCATTGCGGATCGAAAGATCCTTCGCCTCATTCCCGCACCTCTGATATCTTGCATGAGCGTGCTTTTCGGGGAGTTTGGCATGTTCATCAAAACGATTGAACCTGAAGACGCGGTGGGCGAAATCGCCGAGCTCTATGATGCCGAAGTCAAATCCATGGGCCGGGTCATGCAGGCGACTCAGTGCTGGTCCGCCCGCCCCGACGTCATCGTTCCGGTCGAAAATCTTCTGCATCAGATTCGGGATGCGTTCTCGCTTGGCCTCCTGAACTTCCGCCTGATCACCTTTGTCGCCGCAGAGCACGTCCCGTCGAGCTACTGCGTGCACGTGTACTTCCGCGCCCTTTCCGAAGCGCTCGGCCGCGACAAGGCGCTGGCGGTCAAAAGGAACTACCGAAACGCAGGCCTCAGCGATCAGCAGGTCGAGATGCTTGCCTATGCCGAGAAGATCAGCCGCAACGCGTCACAGGTGACCGAGGCTGACATCGGGCGGCTAAGGAACGTCGGGTTCTCCGACCTGAATATCGCGGATATCGCGTTGGCCGCGTCGTTCCGCAACTTCATGAGCCGCTACTTCGATGCCGTCGGCGCCATGGTCGAGCCTGATATTCTCGACGCCGACCCGGACATCCGGGCGGAAATGTCGGTTGGCCGAAAGTAGGCGGACTACCACCGCACCCGACGCCCTGACCGTTCGCGTGTTGGCCGAACTTTTCGAACGTCTTGCCTGTCCAATTCCGCGCGTCTAGACGGAAGCAAAGGAGTCGCGCCATGCCCCTGCACTACGTCTATCTTTTCTTCGCCGTCGTCGCAGAAACCATCGGCACCACCGCGCTTCAGGCAAGCCAGCAGTTCACCCGCCTCGGGCCCACGATCATTGTCGTGCTGGCTTATGTCATGGCCTTCCTGCTTCTCGGGCTGGCGCTGAAATACATCCCCGTCGGCATTGCCTATGCGATCTGGTCGGGCCTCGGGATCGTTCTGATCGCGGCGATCGGGTACCTCGCCTTCGGCCAGCGCCTCGACTTGCCTGCGATTCTCGGGATGGCGCTCATTCTCGCGGGAATTCTGGTCATCCATCTCTTCTCCGCGACTTCGACTCATGGCTGAAGGGCGGCATTAGGGCTGGCCTTCGGACGGATTGCGCGTTAAGGGCCGCGCAACCCGACAAAAGGCAGAGTCATGGACCTCCGCAATATTGCGATCATCGCCCACGTTGACCACGGCAAGACGACCCTCGTCGACGAGCTTCTGAAGCAGTCCGGCGCGTTCCGCGAGAACCAGCAGGTCTCCGAACGCGCGATGGATTCGAACGACATCGAGCGTGAGCGTGGCATCACCATTCTCGCCAAGGCGACCTCGGTCGAGTGGAACACCACCCGCATCAATATCGTCGACACACCCGGCCACGCCGATTTCGGCGGCGAGGTTGAGCGTATTCTTTCGATGGTCGACGGCGTTGTTCTTCTGGTGGATGCCGCCGAAGGCCCGATGCCGCAGACGAAGTTCGTGACCTCCAAGGCGCTTGCCCTCGGCCTGCGCCCCATCGTCGTTCTGAACAAGGTCGACAAGCCCGACGCCGAGCCTGATCGCGCCCTGAACGAGGTTTTCGATCTCTTCGCCAACCTCGGGGCCGACGACGACCAGCTCGACTTCCCGCATCTTTATGCCTCCGGTCGCGCTGGCTGGGCGGATACGGAGCTTGACGGCCCGCGCAAGGATCTGAGCGCGCTCTTCGATCTGATCGTGAAACACGTCCCCGCGCCCCGGCAAATCGCCGAGGCGGACAAACCCTTCCGGATGCTGGCGACTACCCTTTCCGCCGACCCGTTCATCGGCCGCATCCTCACCGGCCGCGTCGAAAGCGGTCGGCTTCGGGTTGGCGACCAGGTCAAGGCGCTCAGCCGCAAGGGCGAGCGGATCGAGCAGTTCCGCGCGACCAAGATCCTCGCCTTCCGTGGTCTCGGCCAGCAGCCGATCGACGTGGCCGAAGCGGGCGACATCGTGACCGTCGCAGGCATGACGAAAGCCACCGTTGCCGACACGCTCTGCGACCCGGCGATCGATGTGCCCCTGCCCGCCCAGCCGATCGACCCGCCCACGATCTCCGTCACCTTTGGCATCAACGACAGCCCGCTCGCGGGCAAGGACGGCACCAAGGTCCAGTCCCGCGTCATCCGCGAGCGGTTGATGAAAGAGGCCGAGTCCAACGTCGCGATCAAGATCGAGGACACGCCGGGCGGCGAGGCCTTCGTCGTCTCGGGCCGTGGCGAACTTCAGATGGGCGTCCTGATCGAGAACATGCGCCGTGAGGGGTTCGAGCTTTCGATCTCTCGCCCGCGCGTGATCTTCCGCGAAGAGGACGGCCAGCGGCTCGAGCCGATCGAGGAAGTCATCGTCGACGTCGACGACGAGTATTCCGGCGTCGTGATCGAAAAGCTGACGGGCCAGCGCAAGGGCGATCTGGTCGAGATGAAGCCTGCCGGCGTCGGCAAGACCCGCATCGTGGCCCATGTCCCCTCGCGCGGCCTTATCGGCTATCACGGCCAGTTCCTGACCGACACGCGCGGCACCGGCGTCCTCAACCGGATCTTCCACGGCTGGGCGCCGCACAAGGGCCCGATCGAGGGTCGGCATGTCGGCGTCCTGATCTCGATGGAGAACGGCGTTTCGGTCGCCTATGCGCTCTGGAACCTAGAGGATCGCGGCAAGCTGTTCATCGGCGCGCAGGAGCAGGTCTACGAGGGCATGATCATCGGCGAACATTCCCGCGACAACGATCTGGAAGTGAACCCGCT
>CBDUOT010000128.1:0-8733 GCA_965368915.1 uncultured Rhodobacterales bacterium
GACGGCGGCCTGAACATCCATGCCCCAGTCGAGATGGGCGATGATCGTCTGGGCGACATAGCCGATGATCCGGCTGCCACCGGGAGAGCCGACGACCAGCACGGGTGCACCGTCTTTCAGAACGATGGTCGGCGCCATGGACGAGCGGGGACGCTTGCCCGGCTCGACCCGGTTCGCGATCGGCACGCCATCCGAATGGCTTGCGAAGGAAAAATCGGTGAGCTCGTTGTTCAGAAGGAACCCGCCCGGTGCCATCAGGCGAGAGCCGAAGCCGTTCTCGATCGTTGTCGTCATCGACAACGCATTACCGTCCGCGTCGACGATCGAGATGTGCGAGGTCGAGGGCATCGAGATGGAAACGTTATCCGCCCAGTTCAGCGCATGATCGAAAGCCGGCATGCCCGGCGACACCTCTGGCAGCGCATCATCGCCCGCAAGAAGCTCGGCACGGCTGGCGAGGTATTCCGGGTCCACCAGCCCTTTGGTCGGCATCGGCACGAAGTCGCTGTCGGCCATGTAGCGGCCGCGGTCTGCGAAGGCGAGCCGCGACGCATCGCCGATAAGCCGCCACGCCTCGGCCGATTGCGGACCGAGCGCGGCAAGGTCTTGGCCATCGAGCATGCCGAGAATCTGCCCAACGGTCAGCGCGCCCGACGAGGGTGGACCCATGCCGCAAACCTCGTGCGCGCGGTAAGTGGCGCAGACCGCTGGCCGCTCCTTCACCTTGTAAAGCGCCAGATCGTTCAGCGAGAGGCGGCCCGGATTGCCGGGCGCAGTGCGCACCGTCTTGACGATGCCTTCGGCAATCTCTCCGGAATAGAACGCTTGCGCGCCAAGCGCAGCGATGGTTCGCAGCGTATCGGCATAAGCGGAATTCTTCAGCATATCGCCTTCGGCGATTGGCGAACCACTTGGCAGGAAGTAGTCGCGTGTCGGCCCGAACCGTGACAGCCGATCGGCATCTTCTGCAACCAGTGTCGCCAATCGGGCCGAAACGGCGAAGCCTTGATCCGCGTGCAGGATGGCGTCGTCGAACAGCCCGGCCCAGTCGAGCCGCCCCCAACGGTCATGCGCAGCCTGCATCAGGGCAGGGGTGCCGGGCGTGCCGACGCTGAGGCCACCCACCACAGCGTCGAAGAACCCCAGGGGCGACCCGGCCGCGTCCTGAAACAGCGTGGGGGTCGCGGCGAGCGGCGCGGTTTCGCGTCCGTCAAGCGTCGTGATCTCACCCGACTTGCCGTCATACCAGACAAGGAAGGCACCGCCGCCGAGGCCGGAGGATTGCGGCTCAACGAGGCCGAGCACGGCCTGCACCGCCACCATGGCATCGGCCGCGCTTCCGCCCGCCCCGAGGACGCGGGCACCCGCTTCGACCGCCAGCGGGTTCGCAGCTGCGATCATCCAGTCCTTGGCTTCGGCTGGACGTCCCTCGGCCTTCGCGTCAAACGCCGCCTGCGCCGCGTCCGACAGAGTGATCGCGCCCGCGCCGCCACCCGCCGCCTCGGGGGCGACCGTATCTGCCGCCTCCTGAGAAAGGGCGGCAGCGGCGAAGAGGGCTGTGGCGGCTGTGAGGCTTAGAAGCTTGAGATAGGCCATAAGGAATCCTCTGCGTTCGGGGCGAACTGACAGAACGATTCATACCACAACTTCCGCGGGTGGCGCGGGGTGTTTCTCGGTGGAATGCGGGTGCTGGACGGCGCCAGCGCCGTCCATTTGATCAGGCGTGGATTGCTCCGTCGCCGCAGGCCAGCGCGGCTTCGCGGACGGCTTCCGAGAAGGTCGGGTGGGCGTGACAGGTCAGCGCGATGTCCTCGGCCGCGGCCCCGAACTCCATGCCGACGCAGATCTCGTGGATCAGATCGCCCGCCGCCGGCCCGATGATATGGGCGCCGAGAATGCGGTCGGTTTCCTTGTCGGCCAGCAGCTTCACGAAGCCTTCGCCCTGGAACACCGCCTTGGCGCGGCCGTTGCCCATGAACGAGAACTTGCCGACTTTGTAGGCGTGGCCTTCCTCTTTCAGCTGTTCCTCGGTCTTGCCGACCGTGGCCACTTCGGGCGCCGTGTAGATCACCCCGGGGATGACGTTGTAGTTCACGTGCCCAGCCTTCCCGGCGAGGATTTCGGCCACGGCCATGCCCTCATCCTCGGCTTTGTGCGCCAGCATCGGGCCGACAACGGCGTCGCCGATCGCGTAAATGCCCTTCACGTTCGTGGCGAAATGGGAGTCGATCTTGACCTGGCCGCCCTTCTCCGTCTCGATGCCGAGCTTGTCGAGGCCGAGCCCCTCTGTGTAGGGGCGCCGGCCCGTGGCAACCAGAACGCAGTCGGCATCGAGCGTGGCTTCGCTGTCATCCTTGCGCAGCTTGTAGGTGACGGTCGCCTTGCCGCGCTTGACCTCGGCGCTTTGCACCGCCGCGCCCATGATGAACTCAAGCCCTTGCTTTTTCAGGATTCTCTGGAACGTTCTCTGAACTTCCGCGTCCATGCCCGGCGTGATGTTGTCGAGGAATTCGACCACCGTCACCTTGGTGCCGAGCCGGGCGTAGACCGAACCAAGCTCAAGCCCGATGACGCCCGCGCCGATCACGACCATCGCGTTCGGAACCTTCCCCAGTTCAAGCGCGCCGGTGGAGGTCACGACGACCTTTTCGTCCACCTCGACGCCCTTGAGGCTGGAAGCCTCAGAGCCCGTCGCGATGACGATATTCTTCGCAGTGTGGGTTTCGTCGCCGACCTTGACCTTGCCCGGTTCGGGGATCGAACCCCAGCCTTTCAGCCAGGTTATCTTGTTCTTCTTGAACAGAAATTCGACGCCCTTGGTGTTCTGTCCGATGACGTCGTCCTTGTAAGCCAGCATCTGTTTCCAGTCGACCGAGGGCGCCTTGCCCTTCAGGCCCATCTTGGCGAAGTTCTCTTCGGCTTCGTGCAGCATGTGGCTGGCGTGGAGAAGCGCTTTCGAGGGGATGCAGCCGACGTTCAGGCAGGTGCCGCCAAGCGTTTCGCGTGCCTCGACGACGGCCGTCTTCAGGCCGAGCTGGGCGCAGCGGATGGCCGAGACGTAGCCGCCCGGGCCGGCACCGATGATGATTACGTCAAAGTCGGCCATGGGTCACTCCTTCGAAGATTTGCTGTCTGGCCCGCGTCCGGCGGGTGTATGGCATGTGTCGGGCATCCGTCCCGACAGCTGTCCCGACAGCGGGTGTCATATCAGGGCGGCGAGGATCATCGCCACGGTTGCGAGAAAACCTATCCCCCAGATCGCCGAACGCCAAGGGCGCCAGCCGAAGGCATAGGCGGGAATATAGAGGACGCGCGCGCCAAGATAGGCCCAGGCGCAGGCGGCGGTGAAGCCGGTGGACTGCTCCGACAGCGTCACCACGACGACGGCGAGGGTGAAGAGGATCAGCCCCTCGAAATGGTTGTTCATCGCGCGGTAGAGGCGGCCGGTCCGCACGGAAACCTGATCCATCAGCGGTTTCCCCAGACGGTCGGGGTCGCGCGGGCTGGCCGTCTTGGCGGTGCCAAGTTCCATATTCGCCGGAACGGCCATCAGGACGTATTGCACGACCTGCAGCAGACCGGCGAGCGCGAGGACGAAGACTTCGGTTGTCATGTGGCCATCAGCGCCATGAGGTAAAGGACCACGGTGGCCGCGAAACCGGCCAACCACAGCGCGGTGCGGATACCGGTGATGCCGAAGCCATAGGCTGGCACGTAAAGCACGCGGGCGACGAGAAAGACCTGGGCGGCCGTCAGGCTACCGTTGCTGAACCCGTCCTTCGCCTGAAGGATCAGGATCGCGGGGGCGATCAGTGCCATCGCGGTGATCGAGTTCGTCAGCGCCCGGTCGAGGCGGCCGGTGATCCCGGTCAGCGTCCGGCCTTCGTCCCGCGACGAGAGCAGGTAGCCCATGCCAAGCTGACTGGTCGAGCCGCTGACCTTCAGGATCAGGATCAGGCAGGTGTAGAGCCCGTAAAGCGCGAGGATGTTCAGTTCGCTGGACATGGGGTGATCCTTCTAGGAGCGGTGGGGCTGCATCAAATCGGATTGATTGCGGTGATTGCAAAGCATACGCCGCCAACGAAAGACAAGGCTGAGATTATTGCAGGCGTCGTCATCCAGAACAGGAAACTCCGAACCGAGCCCCGGAAGGCGTCGCTTCCCGATGCGGTGAGTTGCGCGGCGACGTAACTCAGCAGGATGCCAAGCAGCGTGGCGCTGATCCCGACCAGAAAGAAGACAAGCGCCAGCTTGAGACGTTGAATTGAGACCACGAAAGCCTCGGTCGACAGGTCGGCATTCCCAAGAAACGTGAGCAAGACAATAAACGCGCCTGAATTGAGCGTGATCATGGTCTTGAAGGCCAGAAGCCCAAGCTCCTTTATCACGCCTTCCTGAACGACGTTGCCTGCTGACTCTGCCATGTCTCACAGATCCATCAACAACCGTCTCGGATCTTCCAGCGCTTCCTTCACCCGGACGAGGAACGTGACCGCGCCCTTGCCGTCGACGACGCGGTGGTCGTAGCTGAGGGCGAGGTACATCATCGGGCGGATGACGATTTCACCGTTCACCACCACCGGGCGTTCCTGGATCTTGTGCATGCCGAGGATACCGGATTGCGGGGGGTTCAGGATCGGCGAGGACATGAGCGAACCGTAGACGCCGCCGTTCGAGATGGTGAAGCTGCCGCCCTGCATCTCGGCCATGGACAGCTTGCCGTCGCGGGCGCGCAGGCCCAGCTCGCCGATCTTCTTCTCGATCGCGGCAAAGCCCATCTGGTCGGCGTCGCGCACCACCGGCACGACGAGGCCCGTGGGCGTGCCGACAGCCACGCCCATGTGGACGTAGTTCTTGTAGACCACGTCGCCGCCGTCGATTTCGGCGTTGACCTCGGGCACCTCTTTCAGCGCGTGGCAGCAGGCCTTCACGAAGAAGGACATGAAGCCGAGCTTGACGCCGTGCTTCTTCTCGAAATCCGTCTTGTACTGGTTGCGCAGCTCCATGATGCCCGACATGTCGACCTCGTTATAGGTCGTCAGCATCGCGGCGGTATTCTGCGCGTCCTTGAGGCGGCGGGCGATGGTGGCGCGCAGGCGCGTCATCTTCACGCGTTCCTCGCGCGCGGCGTCCTCGGCGGGCGAGGGCGCGCGGGGTGCCGCGGCCGGGGCCGGTGCCGGGGCAACGGCAGATGCGGCCGGGGCGGCGGATGCCTTGGCGACGTCTTCCTTCATCACGCGGCCGTCCTTGCCGGTGCCGGTGACCTGATCGGCGGTCAGGCCCTTTTCGGCCATCGCCTTCTTGGCCGAGGGTGCATCCTCGACATCCTTGCCCTTGGCGGCGGGGGCTGCCGGGGCGGCCTCGGCTGCGGGGGCGGCGGATTTGGCGGGGGCTGCCCCGGCAGCACCTTCGGAGATCACGGCGAGCCGCGCCTTGGCGTCGACGGTCGCGCCTTCGGCGGCGACGATTTCCGCCAGAACGCCGGCGACGGGGGCGGGCACTTCGACCGAGACCTTGTCGGTCTCAAGCTCGCAGAGCATTTCGTCCTGCGCGACCGTGTCGCCCACTTTCTTGAACCAGGTCGAAACAGTTGCCTCGGTCACGCTTTCGCCGAGGGTCGGAACCATCACGTCGATATTCTTGCCAGACATCTTGCTATCCTTGCCCTCTTCCGCTTTCGGCGCTGCTTCGGCGCTTTTCTTGGGTGTGATCTCTTCGGGGCCGGCGTCGCCAGCCTCGGCGATCTGCGCGAGAAGCGCGTTGACGCCGACCGTGTCGCCTTCCTTGGCGACAATCTCGGCGAGCTTGCCGGCGACGGGCGAGGGGACCTCGACCGTCACCTTGTCGGTCTCAAGCTCGCAAAGCATCTCATCCACCGCGACGCTGTCACCCGGTTTCTTGAACCAGGTGGCGACCGTCGCCTCGGAGACGCTTTCGCCCAGCGTTGGGACGCGGACCTCGGTACTCATTTGCGGCTACCCTCCACTGTCAGCGCCTCGTTCACGATTGCGTCCTGTTCGGCTTTGTGGCGCGAGGCGAGGCCGGTCGCAGGCGAAGCCGAAGCGTGCCGCCCGACATAGCGCGGACGCTGGTTCTTGGCGCCGATCCGGGTCAGCACCCATTCGATGTTGGGCTCGACGAAGGTCCAGGCGCCCTGGTTCTTGGGCTCTTCCTGGCACCAGATCACCTCGGCCTCCTTGAAGCGGCCCAGTTCCTTGACGACGGATTGCGCGGGGAACGGATAGAACTGCTCCAGCCGCAGGATGTAGACGTCGTCCAGACCGCGCGCGTCGCGTTCGGCCAGCAGGTCGTAGTAGACCTTGCCCGAGCACATCACGACGCGGCGGATCTTCTTGTCGGCGACGAGCTTCGTGTCCGAATGGCCCTTTTCCGCATCGTCCCAGAGGACACGGTGGAAGCTGGACCCGGTGGTGAAGTCGTCGGCGTCCGAGACGGCCATCGGATGGCGCAGAAGCGATTTCGGCGTCATCAGGATTAGCGGCTTGCGGAAGGTCCGGTGCAGCTGGCGCCTGAGGATGTGGAAGTAGTTGGAGGGCGTCGAGCAGTTCGCGACGATCCAGTTGTCCTGTGCCGACATCTGGAGGAAGCGTTCGAGGCGGGCGGAAGAATGCTCTGGCCCCTGACCCTCGAACCCGTGCGGCAGAAGGCAGACGAGACCCGACATGCGCAGCCACTTGGATTCGCCCGACGAAATGAACTGGTCGAACATGATCTGAGCGCCGTTGGCGAAGTCGCCGAACTGGGCTTCCCACATCACCAGCGCGTTCGGTTCGGCGAGCGAATAGCCGTATTCGAAGCCGAGCACCGCGTATTCCGAGAGCATCGAGTCGATGACCTCATACCGCGACTGGCCCGCCTTGATGTGGTTGAGCGGGTAATAGCGTTCCTCGGTCGTCTGGTCGACGAAGGCCGAGTGGCGCTGCGAGAACGTGCCGCGCGTGCAGTCCTGACCCGAGAGGCGCACGGGGTAACCTTCGGTCAGAAGCGACCCGAAGGCGATGGCCTCTGCCGTGGCCCAGTCGAAGCCTTTGCCGGCCTTGAACATCTCGGCCTTGTTGTCGAGCTGGCGGGCAACGGTCTTGTGGATGTCGAAGCCATCGGGCGCGCGGGTCAGCGCGGTCCCGATCTCGCCCAGCAGTTTCTTGGTGATCGCGGTCTTTCCGGGCGTGTATTCCTCGCCCTCGCGGTCGATATGGCTCCAACGGCCGTCGAGCCAGTCGGCCTTGTTCGGCTTGAAGTTCTTCCCGGTCTCGAATTCTTCATTCAGGTGCGCCTGGAAGGCGGCCTTCATGTCCTCGATCTCGCCCTCCGGGATAAGACCATCCTTGACCAGACGCTCGGTATAAATCTGGAGCGTGGTCTTGTGGGTCTTGATGTTCTTGTACATCGCCGGGTTGGTGAACATCGGCTCGTCGCCTTCGTTGTGACCGAAGCGGCGGTAGCAGAAGATATCGATGACCACGTCCTTGTGGAACTTCTGCCGGAACTCGGTCGCGACCTTGGCGGCGTGGACGACGGCCTCGGGGTCGTCGCCGTTCACGTGGAAGATCGGCGCTTCCACCATCAGCGCGATATCCGTCGGATAGGGCGACGAACGCGAGAAGTGCGGGGCTGTGGTGAAACCGATCTGGTTGTTCACGATGATGTGCATCGTGCCGCCGGTCCGGTGGCCGACGAGGCCGGAGAGACCGAAGCATTCGGCCACGACACCCTGACCGGCGAAAGCCGCATCGCCGTGCAGCAGGATCGGCAGAACCTTGGTCCGGCTCGTGTCGTTCAGCTGCGCCTGCTTGGCGCGCACCTTGCCCAGAACGACCGGGTTCACCGCTTCGAGGTGCGACGGGTTCGCGGTCAGCGACAGGTGCACCGTGTTGTCGTCGAAGGTCCGGTCCGACGACGCGCCGAGGTGGTATTTCACGTCGCCCGATCCGTCCACGTCCTCGGGCTTGAAGCTGCCGCCCTGGAATTCGTTGAAGATCGCGCGGTAGGGTTTGCCCATCACGTTCGCGAGCACCGAGAGGCGACCGCGATGCGGCATGCCGATGACGATATCCTGCACGCCGAGGCTACCGCCGCGCTTGATCACCTGCTCCATCGCCGGGATCAGCGCCTCGCCGCCGTCGAGGCCGAAGCGCTTGGTGCCCATGTACTTGACGTGCAGGAACTTCTCGAAGCCCTCGGCTTCGACCAGCTTGTTCAGGATCGCCTTGCGGCCTTCGCGGGTAAAGGCGATTTCCTTGCCCAAACCCTCGATCCGCTCTTTCAGCCAGGAGGCCTGTTCGGGATCGGAGATGTGCATGTATTGCAGCGCGAAGGTGCCGCAATAGGTGCGCTGCACGATGTCGAGGATCTCGCGCATCGAGGCATGTTCGAGGCCCAGCACCTTGTCGATGAAGATCGGCCGGTCCATGTCGGCTTCGGAAAAGCCGTAGGAGCGCGGATCAAGCTCGGGGTGCGGGGTTTCGGACCGCATGCCGAGCGGGTCGAGATTGGCGACGAGGTGGCCCCGGATCCGGTAGGCGCGGATGATCATCAGCGCGCGGATGGAATCGAGCACAGCCTGCTTCACCTGGTCGTCGCTGACCGCGACGCCCATATCAGCGGCCTTCGCCTTGATCTTGTCGGCCGCGCCTTTCATCTCTTTCGCCGCGATCGGCCATTCGCCGGTCAGCGCCGAGGTCAGATCGTCGGCGGGCACTGGCGGCCAGTCGG
>CBDUOT010000129.1:0-8653 GCA_965368915.1 uncultured Rhodobacterales bacterium
AGGATTTGAGCGATCCGGGCGACAGGATAGTCGATGTCGATGGGCACGTAGGCCGCGCCGGAATAGAGCACCCCCAGCATCGCGACGACAGCACGAGCACCTCGTGGCATCAAGACCGGCACCAGATCGCCCGTGCCGATTCCGGCATCGGACAACTGGCTGGCAAGGGCCGCCGCCCGCATATCAAGCTCGCGGTAGCTTAGCTCAGCGTCTTCGGCCCTTATCGCGCAGCGGTCGGGCCAGCGCAGGGCGGCAGAGTGGATCGCAGCGGGTAGGTGCGGTGCGTTTTCGATTTGAGGAATCGGAGGCAGGGTACGTGCGGCCAGGTCACGCACCGGAGCATCTGGTCGGTCGGCAATCGCCCGAAGGATATCTCGATAGGCGTCGAGGATACCGCACGCCGCGCCATGCGCGATGCGGCCCGTGTCGTAGTAGGCAGTGAGTTGCGTGGTCTCACCCGGATTGACGATTACCGAGAATGGATAAGGCGTAAGGTTTTCGACGAGCATCTCGCGTGCTTGGATCGGCCCGGCCGGTGGATCAGCGCGGTAAGCGAAGGTCTTGATCGACAGGATTGTGTCGAAGGGTAGGACACCGGCGATGGTGGCATCGGAAAGCGCCGAGTGTTCGTACCGCGCGCGTCGCTGGGTCGCGGACCGTGCTTGGTTTGCCACTTCGCGAAGGGGGGTGGCCGGGTCGATTTTCAGCCGCCAGGGCGTCACGTTCAAATATTGGCCGATGGCCCGGTCGATGCCCGGAATGCGCGGGTCACGGCCGGAGGAGACCAATCCGAAGACCACGTCGTCGCGGCCGGTCAGCCGCCGTAATGTCAGCGACCAACCCAACGACAACAGAGTTGCCGGGCTGACGCGAAGCTCTCGTGCAAGCGCCAAGAGGCGTGTGGTGGTGGCCGCATCAAGCAAGGCCCCGTGGCTGGCGCGAGCGAGCTCGGCAGAGATTCCATCGGGGGCTAGCAGAGTGGGGCCGTCGAGCGCCTCAAGCTCCTTCGTCCAAAAGGCTCGATCGTCCTGTCGGTCGCGCGCGCTCAGCAGCGACAGATGCTTTTTGAAGGGAGGGCCGGGGGGCAGTGGAGGCTGGCCGTTCAGCCGGGCCAGCAAGTCATTGGTCATTACCTGTACCGACCAGCCGTCGGAAATCAGATGGTGGGTCGCCCACATCAGCACATGTCGGTCTGGCGCCATGCGAACCAGACGCGCCTGCATAAGCGGCGCTCGGGTCAGCGGCAGATCGGCCTCGCGCAGTTCCTTTTCAAGCGCGCAAACCTTCGCTGTCGCGTCGGGCAGGTCCGACAGGTCGTCGAAGGCGACAGGCAATTCGACCTCGCGGCGGATCACCTGAACCGGCTGGTCCAGTCCGTCATGCAGAAAACAGGCGCGGGTGGAATCTGCGGCCATTGCGATCTGGGCAAATGCCGCGCGCGCCGCGTCGGCGTCCAGCGGACCGTCTAGTTCGATCCGCACGAATGCGGTGTAAGTTCGTTGTGGAGTGCTGCCGGACAGGATTTCATAGAGCATTCCGGCCTGGACCGGGCTGAGCGGAAGGACATCTTCGACGTTTTCAAGCTGCGGGGCGTCGTCCGGCATGTCCTAACCCTTGGCCAACGCCGCGCCGATGGCGGCCAGCGCGTCGTTGTCGAGGTTCAGCAGCGGTGTGTCCGAGTCTGCGGGCCGTGGCCCCTGCGCGCCTACCGAATGGGCCAGGGCGCGCACCGTCGGATTCTGAAAGATGTCGGCGGCGTCGAACTCCAATCCCAATTCGCCTGCGCGCAGCGCGATCTGAATTGCGGCGAGGCTGTCGCCGCCCAGCTCGTAAAAGTCGTCCGTGGCGCCAACTCGTGATGCGTCGGTGACCTCGGCGATCAGGTCAGCCAGCACGGTCTCCAGGCCTGGACGTGGTGGGTCGAAGCGCGTGGTCGCATTCACGCCATGACGCGGATGGGGAAGGCGCGACCGGTCTATCTTGCCATTGGCGCTCAGGGGCAGGGCGGCTACCGGCACAATGCGGCTCGGGCGCATCTCGGTCGGGAGCGCCGCCTTCAGCGCCGCAGCCACCGTGCCGGGATCGAAGTCGCCGGCGACCCACGCCACCAGGTCCGCACGCTCGGCGGGGCGTACTTGACCGGGATCGAGCCCGATTTCCTGCATCAGCGCGCCCATGCGGCCAGCGTCGATGTCGTCGCGCAGTTCTGCCATCGCTTCTTCGCGAGTCTTCACACCCATGCGAACATCCCAAGCATAGGGGACCGCGTAGTTGTGAAACCCTTCCCGCGCCGTGTGAACGAAGATGCCCAGGTCGTTGATCCGGCAGTTGGTCGAACGACCCGTGTCGCGGGGGCGTTTCCATCCGCGGGCGTTTAGTGTGCGATAGATTTCACCCACCGGCACGTCGAGATAGCGATAGATGTCGATGAACTGCACCGCGTCGAAGATCGCAGGGTCAGCCAGATCGGCGGTGTCCAAGTGTTCGGCAACTGCGTCCTTGACCCTGTGATAGCTTTTCCGGGCCTCCAGCACGATCTGATCGATGTCTGCGGCCTCGGGCGCCGCGTCGGCAAACAGTTCGGGCGACAGTCGGGTTTCAAAGAATTGGCCGCGTGACAGGCCGGTGACGATGGCCGGCACACCCTCGTCGCGCGCCACTCGAAGGGCCAGGGTGTAGATCGTCTTGAAACAGCCTTGGCACACGTTGGAATGACGCGCCAAGCTGTCGCGGAAGATGGCGTTCATGGCGGGCGTCGTCATGAACCGGTGGTCCAGACCAAGATCGTCGGCCACCGCGCGGATGTTGGTTTTGGCCTCATCGGAGAGAAAGCCGTTGTCCAGTGTCAGGCACAGGATGTCCGATGTGAGTTCCGCCAGACGGTACAGCGCATAGGTGCTGTCCTTGCCGCCGGACAAGAGCATGATGACATCGTACTTTCCTTGCCGACGGTTGCGCAGCCCGGACACGATCTGGCGAAGGGTGTCGGGCGTGTCGAAATAGGCTCCGGCGCGGTCCCGAGACTTGTCGAAAGCTCGACACGTTTCGCAGATGCCGTCCGCGTCCAGCATGCCACCCGGAGCCTGCTGGCTGAGCCCGCAGCGCGCGCAACTCGGTGCTTCGGGGTCGTAGGGAGCGCTGGCATCGTGCAGGCCCACGTGGGCACCGGTTACACCTGGAACGGCGCCGATCACCGCCGCGATCTCAGCAGGTTCGATCCGCACGCTGCCCAGCTTCAGTTGATCGTCGGAACGGCCGAGGAAGGTTACCCGACCGTCCGGTTCGATGCGCGCCAGGTCGCCTGTTCTGTAAAAGCGCCGGCCACCCCGGTCGACGAACCTTTCGGCGGTAAAATCGGGCCGATTGAGATAACCGCGTGCCAGCCGGCCGCCGATCAGGATCTCGCCGGGAACGCCGGGTGGAACGGGATTGCCGCCAGCGTCCACGACGCTGATGATGACGCCATCGCCGGGCTGCCCGATCGATACGGTCGAGGCATTATCGGTTTGCGGGTCGAAACGATGCAGCATCGCCCCCACGACGGCTTCGGTCGGTCCGTATTCGTTGGCGACGGTAACACCCGATGAGGATAAGGCCGCGGCACGCGCGGCCAGCGCGGTTGGCAGAGCCTCGCCGCCAAGGATCAGGGTATGGATCCGGTGGACATGCTTTGTGTTCTCCACCGCCAGCGCGAGATGCGCTGGTGTGAGTTTGACCACGTCGACTGCGTCGTGGCGAAACACGTCCAGCACGGCAAGGTCAGGGTCACCGGTTTCCGGGTACACCACGAGTTTGTTCCCACTGACGAAGGGGACAAAGAGAGAGGTGACCGTAAGATCGAACCCCAGCGAGGAATGCAGGGCGTAATCGCCCGGGTGCTCGCGACCAGCCCACGCAACGTAGTCAGCAAGACCCCGGTGATCGACCAGGACGCCTTTCGGCTCTCCCGTCGAGCCGCTGGTGAAGATCGCATAGGCCGGTGCTTCTGGATCGGGCACGGGGAAAGGTGCCCGGGGCGCGGTCGGGACGACGGGCGTCAGGTCGAGCTTTCCCCCGGTCGCTCCATCAAGGATCGCCAGCCGGATGTCATGTGCGTGGGCGATGCGCTCGACCCGGTCAGGCGGTGTATTGGCGGAGATGGGCACGAACAGGCAACCGGCGCGCAGAACGCCCCAGATCGCGGCTACGGTGTCTATGCTGCGACGTGCCCAGACCAGGACCGGTTCCCCTGCGGTTGCCCCGGCCTCGCGGCAGCCTTGGGCATAGGCCGAGACCAGTGCGTCGAAGGCGCGATAGTCGAGGCTGCGCGCTCTCTCCACGATCGCCGGCGCGTCGGGCGTGGCGGCGACATGCGCCGCCAAGCGATGAAGAACGGAAGCCTCCGCAGGTACAGCGCGCCCCTTCAAGGCCACGCCAACCAGGTCGACCTTGTCGACCGCGAGGTCTGGATCAGCGAGCATAGCGTCGGCGAGTGCCAGCCAGTGCCGCGGTACAGCGTCCGCCAGACCCGCGCCGAACACCGTTCGGTTCAGGCGGAAATGAAGATCAACGGGCCCATCGGTGCCGTGAAATTCGCAAACAGACAATTGCAGGTCATGTCCGGGGTCATGCGCGCCGGAATGCAGAAGCCGGGGCCGCGCAGCAAAACCCGCGAAGGTGCCGAAATGCAGCGGCAGGTAGTTCAAGACCGAATGAAACGCGCCCGCAGTGTGGGTGTCTGAAACACCGGGTCGTGCGTGTCGTAGCATCTGCAGCGCGCATTGTGTTGCGCGGGCATGGATGACGCGGAAACTGTCGCCGGGGCCGACCTCGATGGAAACCGGCAGCGTTTCCACGAATAGTCCGAGCGTGGCCCGGGCTTCGGGGTTGTTCCTCATGTGTACTGGCACGCCGAATGTGACGGTTTCGTCGCCGGTGACTCGTGACTGCCAAGATGCGTGGATCGCCGCGAAAATAGCGAAGCGGGTCAGACCGGGGCTGATGGCCCTGAACCCCTCGCGCTTGCCCAGCTCTTGAAGCGCTGCAAGGCGGGCATCGCCGAAACTGACAGTGACCGCGTCCGATTGCGGAGCGGATAGGTCGCGCAACTGCCCATAGGGCACGCTACCGAAACCAGGGGCTGTGGCGCGGTTCGCCCAAAACTGCCGGGAGTCGGGATCGACCGGGCGCTCAGGAAGGTCGCGCAACGGTGTAAACGACGGGGCTGGTCGGTGTTGATAGGCTTCAGACACTGCGGCAAACAGGGCGGCGCCTGCGAATGCATCCGTCGCGATATGGTGCTGGCAAAACAGCCACGACCAGCGGTCCGGCCCCAGCCGCACGAGCATGCTGCGCCAGGTGTTCCTCTCCAACGCGAAGGGCTCGGCCATCATTGTCGCGGCAAGTCCGGCAAGGGTGCTCTCGGGCTCCGGATCGGCGCTCAGGTCCAGCGGGGGAGGAAAGCGCTGCGCAGGACCCAGCCATTGACTGGGTGCGCCATCAACCTGATCGACCTTCAGTCGCAGAGCATCGCAGTGGGCCGCGACCTCGTCGAATGCGCGAACGAAGCGATCAGGTTCCAATGGCCCGTCGATGTCGAACCGCCACCCCATGTTGTAGAGGGGTGATTTGCCGGACAGCAATTGTCCGGTGTGGATCAGCGTTTGCGCCGCTGTCAGAGGGAACCGCTCGTTCATGGTCCTTTGAGATACGTTGCGATCGCAGCAACAGATGAAAAATTCTCGATTGTGACGTCCTGGGGCGGAATGGTCTGACCGCGCAGAGCTTCCAGGTGCATGACCAAAGTCATCACTCCGAGTGAATCCAGAAGGCCAGTCAGCAGCAGGTCTTCGTCAGCTGAAACCTGACGTCCGTTCAAGAGGCGTGTGGAAATAAAATCGCAAATCTGGATGTCGCTTATGGCGGTCATGCTGTCTCGGTCCTAAGGGCCTTGCGGTCGATCTTGCCTGTTCCCGTGCGTGCAAAACCTTCTCGGATCTCGATCCGGTCGGGAACGGCATAGTTGGGCAACTGGGCGGCGGCGTGGGCGCGCAGGTCTTCGGGGGCGTTGGTGTCAGGCGATAGCGTTACGAAAGCCCAGGCCGATAAGCCGTCCTCCGCGACGACTGCCGCAGCCTCTGACACTGCGGGATGGGCGCATAGGACCATCTCGATTTCGTCGAGCTCAACGCGGTGGCCGCGCAGCTTAACCTGCCGGTCTGCGCGACAATGGAAATGCCACAGACCCCGGTCGTCGCGACTGACCGCGTCACCCGTGCGATAGAAATGCCGGCCATCGCGCAGCACGAAAGCAGCGGCGTCCAGATCGGGCCGGTTCCAATACCCCCGCATCATCGACGGGGAGGCGACCAGCAGCTCTCCCTCGTCCGTACGCGCGAGATCGGCATGTGACATCGGGTGGCCGATCGGAATGGGATCCGCAATCGAGTGATCTTCGGGCACAGTATACTGCGTCACCTGATTTACTTCCGCAGGTCCGTAGGAATTGGATATCCGCGCATCCATGATGCGCCGAATTGCGGGCAGCTTGGCAGGCGGCATCGGCTCGCCGCCGTAGATCAGCCAGCGCAGGCGCGACAGGTCGCGGGTTTCGGCCGCGCCGCGCTCACATAGCTGTATGACCGCGTAGGGCACGGTGCTCCAGATCGTCGCGCCCGAGCGTTCCAGCAGTTCGGCAACGCTGGCGGGAAACAACAGCACCGGTTCAGGCACCAGTTCTGTCGTGGCCCCGGCCAGCGGCGCAGCGAAGAAATCGGCCAGCGAGAAGTCGAAGTGCAGCGGGACGGTACAAAAGAAGACGTCCTCTACGGTCAACCGATAGTGCTCGGCCCACGCGCGGGCAAAGGCCAGCCCCGAGGCATGGGTATGGGTGATACCCTTCGGTGTTCCGGTCGATCCGCTGGTGAAGATGATGTAGGCCAGATCTTCCGGGGAATTCACTGCAGGACGGAACTCAGGGAGGGCGGGGCCCGGCACGACGCAGTCGGCGCCTTCGATCTGCGTTCCCAAGATAGTCAGCGGGCGCTGGGCGGCGAGTTGTCTGAGCAGCCGGGCCGAGCGGTCCGCGCCGACCACCAAACGGATGTCGCAGTCGTCGAGGATCGAGGCGAGGCGTGCGACCGGCGCGGCGGGATCCAGTGGCACGAACGCCGCGCCTGCCATCCAGATGCCGTGGATCGCAACCGGCATCTCAAGCCCCTTGGTCATCGCGATCGCCACCCGGTCGCCTTGCCTCACGCCGTGATCCTGCAGGCATGCTGCCAGCTCTCGGGCGCGCTCCCACAACTGCGCATAGGTGAGCGTCGCATTCATGTGACGGAACGCGGTCCGGTCCGGCCAAAGTTCGACCGCGCGAACAAGGCCCGCGTCGATCCCGTGCGTCCCCGTCAAAGCGATATCCCCGTAAGGGTCTTGATCGTGGCCCGTGTGTTCCACTCGAAGCCGGTGGAACGCTCAAGGAACCAAACGCCTGCGAGCAAGATCAGCGCGACCGAACCCACTCGGAACGCCAGAGGCGGATAGAGCGACCAGCGCCGCACCACCCACAACAAAGGAAAGGCCGCGAGGACTATGCCGATCTGCCCGACCTCTACTCCGATGTTGAAGGCCGCTATGCCGAGAACCCGGCGAGAGGGATCAATGCCCAGAGGCGCCAGCACGTTGGCGAAGCCAAAACCGTGAAACAGTCCGAAAACGAACACGGTCGCGAGGACATAGCGATGCGTGTTCGGGAACATGTTCATCAAAGCGACTGCGATGATCGAAAGAGCGATGATTGCCTCTACCAGCGGCACGGGCAACTGGACGATACCGAGCGCGGCAAGCGTCAACGTAACCGAATGGCTCAGCGTGAAGACCGTGACGATTTTCAGCACGTTCCAGAGCGCCGTGCGGAAATCGCCCAACGGTTCCCAACGGCCGGCGGCGACGAACATCACCGCGGGCAAGAGCAGGGTGACCAGGAACACCACATGGTCGAAGCCGAGCCAAATGTGCCATATGCCGTGGATCACGAAGTCCACCAGCACCTTGTGCCAAGGCTCGCCCACAAGCGACAATGTCTTGGGGCCGTCTCCCGTTTCGAAGGTCAGTGAGATGTAGGCTTCATTGTCGGCGGTGCCGGTGCGTGTGTTGCTTTCGATCAGGACGAAGCCGGCATGTCCGGCGCCCAGCACGTCGGCCAGTGGGCGGTATTGCAGGTTCAGGGCCTCTGGGACCTGGCCCAAACCCTCTACACTGAACCCGACAAGGCCGAAGGCGCCGATCGGGGTGCCCAAAACGCGGAAGTCCGTGCTCTGGATATCCAGCGCCCGACCATCATGCGTCAGGATCAGGCGGTCAGCGAACAGGGCGAATATCCGGTCGCCGTGTTCAAGGAACTCTGCCTCGGACACCGCTCCGTCGCTATCGCTGTCGATTCCGATCGCGGCGTCAATATCCTTCAACGTCGCTTCGAACCGACCCGTGAGCGCGTCGTCGCTGACGTTGAAATAGACGTAGCTTTCGTTCGTCCGATGCGCCTGCGCAGCGGCGGGCAACAAAATGAGGACGATGAGAAACTGGACCAACGATCTAAGGGCCATATCAAACGCTCCCACGAAAAATTGCTTATGACAATGAAATGCCGACGATTTACGACTACCATGCCTCGCCA
>CBDUOT010000130.1:0-8653 GCA_965368915.1 uncultured Rhodobacterales bacterium
CTCCCGCATGAGGTGGCGCCCCTGTTTCGCGACTGGTTGACGAGAAACGAGCCCGGCCGCGCCGATCACGTGATGAACAAGCTTCGCGAGATGCGGGGCGGCAAAGACTACGATGCCAACTGGGGCCGGCGGATGCGCGGTGAAGGGCAGCATGCCGAACTCATCGCCCATCGCTTCGCGATCGCGACGAAGCGACTTGGCCTTTCACACGACCTGCCGGCGCTTGACTGTTCCGCCTTTGGACCGCCCCATCGCGCGGGGGACCAGCTTTCGCTGTTCTGACAAGGCTCTGGCACTGTCGCGCGGCTTAGCCGCGCCGACGGCCCCGCCGCTCGCGCCCGGCGCCCGGTTCCTCGGACGTACCATCGGAAGCGGAAGAGAACCCGCCAAGCTTGGTGGCGATCTCGTCAAGGGTCGGCCGCGGTCCCCTCGGGCGGTCTTCAAGTGCCCGGCGCATGGCAGCAAGATGCTCAGGCATCGTGCCGCAACAGCCGCCGATGATCGTTGCACCCGCGTCGCGGGCGAGGACGGCGTATTCGGCCATCAGATCGGGCGTGCCATCGTAGTGGATATGCCCGTCGTGGTACTTCGGAATGCCGGCATTTCCCTTGGCGATAATCGGGCGTTCGGGACCCGCGGCGACGAAACCCAAAATCGTGCGCATGAGGTCCGCAGCCCCCACACCGCAATTGGCGCCGAAGGCGAGGGGCGGGTGGTCAAGCTTGTCGATCATCGCGACCATCTGCGCCGACGTCAGGCCCATCATCGTCCGGCCCGCGGTATCAAAGCTCATCGTGCCGCACCACGGCATGCCCGCCAGGGCGCAGGCCTCGCTTGCGGCGCGGTACTCGTCGGCGGCCGAAATCGTTTCGACCCAAAGCACGTCGACGCCGCCTTCTTTCAGCCCTTCGGCCTGTTCATGGAACATCTCGACCGCGCGTTCGTGCGTCAGTTCACCCATCGGAGCCATGATCTCGCCCGTCGGCCCCATGGAACCTGCGACGATGACGGGCCGTCCCGCCTTGTCCGCGATTTCGCGCGCCAGTTCGACGCCGACGCGGTTCAGTTCGCGGACGCGACCCTGAGCACTATGAAGCTTCAGTCTGCTTGCATTGCCGCCAAACGTGTTCGTCAGGAAGATGTCCGACCCGGCATCGACCGCACCTTTGTAAAGTGCTCGGATCTTGTCGGGCTGATCAGTGTTCCACAGCTCCGGCGCTTCGCCGGCGGTAAGACCCATGTTGAACAGGTTGGTGCCGGTGGCGCCGTCAGCCAACAGCCAGTCGCGTTGGGCCAGCAGTTTGGAGAGGGGGTCGCTCATCGAAAAGCCTTTCAATCAATGCCTCAAAGGGCCGTTATATCGCGGCCCTTGTCCATGATCTGCCACGGGCGCGGAACTGAATCAAATCGATCTTCGTCAACATGATTATGCGTCCGTTGGGCTTAAAGAGCCAATGCCGCGTCTCTAGCTTATTTTCCACGATCCGGAAGCGGCGCTAAACCGCTCTGCACCAATCCGTGATGCACACGAAGATGTTCAAGCCACGACGCTTGGTGCAAGGCGGATTAACGCCCCGCCGCGCTCAGCTTTCTTGCATAAGTTGGCGCTTGGCCTCGCGCATCAGTGCGGCCATCTGCTCGCGGATCGTGTTATCATCCGCCCGACCGCCAAGATCTCCTTTGACCTTGCGGAAAACGTCCTCATCGCCAGCTTCCTCGAAATCGGCGACAATGACTTCCTTGGCATAGGCGTCGGCCTCGGCCCCGGACTTGCCCAGAAGCTCTGCGGCCCAGAGGCCGAGCAGCTTGTTGCGCCGCGCCTCTGCCTTGAATTTCATCTCTTCGTCATGGGCGAATTTGGCCTCGAAGGCGTTTTCGCGGTCGTCGAACGTCGTCATGCGGAGCCCCGTTTCGATCTGGCGTCACTTACCTCTCATATGCACGGCCCGACCCGCCGTCGCAAGCCCTGAGAGGGCAATGGCTTGCGGCAAGTGGTCCGTTGGCCTATAGCGGCGACTTAACGGGCAGGGCGCAGACCGCCCACCTCAGCGGAGTTTTCATGGCACGTCGCAAGAAGATTTACGAAGGCAAGGCGAAGATCCTGTACGAAGGACCCGAGCCCGGCACCTTCATTCAGTATTTCAAGGACGATGCCACGGCCTTCAACGCCCAGAAGAAGGCGACGATCGAAGGCAAAGGGGTTCTGAACAACCGCCTGTCAGAGTACTTCATGCAAGGACTCACGAACATCGGCGTTCCGAACCACTTCATCCGCCGCGTCAACATGCGCGAGCAGCTGATCCGGCAGGTTGAGATCATTCCGCTCGAAGTGATCGTGCGGAACTTCGCCGCCGGCTCCATCTCCAAGCGGCTTGGGATGGAGGAGGGCACGGCGCTGCCGCGTCCGATCGTCGAATACAGCTACAAGAACGATGCGCTCGGCGACCCGATGGTGAGCGAGGAATATATTGTTGCTTTCGGTTGGGCCAGTCAGCAGGACCTCGACGACATCCTTTCAATCGCGCTTCGCGTGAACGACTTCCTGTCGGGCGTCTTCTACGGCGTCGGCATCAAGCTTGTCGATTTCAAGATCGAGATCGGCCGCATCTGGGAAGGCGATTTCATGCGGCTGATCGTGGCCGACGAAATCAGCCCCGACAGCTGCCGGCTTTGGGACATCAAGACGGGCCAGAAACTGGACAAGGACGTGTTCCGCCGCGATCTTGGCAATCTGACCGACGCATATACCGAAGTTGCCCGCCGTCTCGGTGTTCTGCAAAACCAGGCGACGCATATGCCCAAACCGACGCTGATCAACTGAAAGGCCCCGAAGCGATGAAAGCTCGTGTTCATGTCATGCTGAAGGATGGTGTTCTCGACCCTCAGGGTGAGGCCGTGAAGCATGCGCTCGGCACGCTCGGTTTTTCGGGCGTCGAGGCCGTGCGCCAAGGCAAGGTGATCGAACTCGACCTCGCGGCGAGCGACAGGGCTGCCGCCGAGGCCGAGGTTAAGGCGATGTGCGAAAAGCTGCTCGCCAACACCGTGATCGAGAAATACACCGTCGAGATCGCCTGATGCGCGCTGCGGTCCTGACCCGGTACCGCGCGCCGCTCGAGATTGCCGACATTGCCGAGCCGGACTGCCCCGAGGATGGGGTTGTTCTGTCTGTTTTGGCGTGTGGTGTGTGTCGCTCCGATTGGCATAGCTGGACGGGTTCGGACCCGGACGTGCAGCTACCCCATGTTCCGGGCCACGAATACTGCGGCATCGTGGAAGAAACGGGGCCCCGTGTGACCCGCTGGAAAAAGGGCGATCGCGTCATCGCGCCCTTCATTCTTGCATGCGGTCAGTGCCCCGCCTGCGCGAGCGGCAACCAGACGACGTGCCCGACGCAGATCATCCCGGGCTTCACCCATCCCGGTGCCTTCGCTGAACGGATCGCTGTGCCGCGTGCAGACCACAACCTGACCGCCTTGCCGGGCACGATGGACCCGGCACTCGCTGCCGCGCTCGGCTGCCGGGTGACGACCGCCTGGCACGGTCTGACCGGGCGAGCTGGGCTTCAGCCGGGCGAATGGCTCGCGATCTTCGGGACAGGTGGGATCGGACTTTCTGCGCTGCTTCTCGGCAAGGCCCTCGGCGCCCGTGTCGTTGTCGTGGATGTGGTGGAAGACAAGCTCGCCCATGCGAAAGCGCATGGAGCGGATGCCGCGATCAATGCTGCGGCGGAAGATGCACCCGAAGCAGTCCGCGCGGTCACGGGTGGCGGTGCGCATGTCGCGGTCGAAGCGTTGGGAATTGAAGAAACGGCTGCAAGCGCCCTGAAATCCCTCAGAAAACTCGGTCGTATGGTGCAGATTGGGATGCCCGCTGGCGAGCATGTCCAGATGCGCCTCCCTATGGATGCCGTCTATTCCGGGCAGCTCGCAATCTTCGGCACGCGCGGCATGCCGGCATGGCGCTACCCGAGCCTTCTCAGCCTGATCGAAGCGAAGCAGGTCGACCTGACGCCCCTTATCGCGCGCAGGGTTGCTCTGTCGGACGCCTCGACCGAGCTTGCTGCCTTCGACAACCCGGCGCCCCCCGGCGTTGCCGTGATCACTGACTTCACAGGCTGATGTTCGTTACCGCCCAAGCACTCCGGATTTTGCGGCAGCGGGCAACTCCACTGCTTCCTTCCGCGCACCGTTTGGGGTAATAGCGCCGCAATCCCGCCTGATCGAGGACCGCCCATGAAAGCTGCCGTCATCACCTTCCCCGGATCGAACTGTGACCGCGACCTTGCCGTCGCCTTTGAGCGGGCAGGGGCCGAAGTCGTAAAAGTCTGGCACAAGGACGCCGATCTTCCGGCGGGCATCGATATCGTGGGCATTCCTGGCGGCTTTTCATTCGGAGACTACCTGCGCTGCGGCGCGATCGCCGCGCAGTCCCCGATCGCCAAGGCGGTGAAGGGCTTCGCAGGTAAGGGCGGCTATGTGATCGGCATCTGCAACGGCTTTCAGGTGCTGACCGAAACCGGCTTGCTGCCCGGTGCGCTGCTACGCAATGCGAACCTGAGGTACATCTGCAAAGCCCTTGATCTGAAAGTAGAAACGTCCGACAGCGCGTTCACGAACGGATGGCGCAAGGGAGAGAGCTTTCGGATCCCGATCGCACATCACGACGGGAACTACACGATTGACGAAGACGGCCTCAAGCGTCTGCGGGACGAGGACCGGATCGCCTTCACCTACCTCGACAATCCGAACGGCTCGACGGCGGATATCGCGGGCGTTCTCTCGGCCAATCGTCGCGTGCTCGGCATGATGCCGCACCCCGAGCGTATGGCGGAAACGGCCCATGGTGGCACCGACGGTTCGGTGCTTTTCCGCTCGCTCATGTCGGCCATGGCGCTCAGCTGAACGCGAACGCTTGAGGCGGACCCCGGCGGCGCCTAAACTGTTGCGATGACAGACGCACTGGCATCCGAGGACGTGGGGCGGGGCGTGGCGGCCAATGCGGCGCGCCCGGATGGTGATGTTCAGCCCGAAGACGTTTCTCCCGCGCCGGTCGGTGGCGTGACCGCGATCCGAAGTCCGTGGTGGCTCCGGCTGCTCGTGCTTCTCTTCATCGCTGTCGCGGTGGCGGTCATCTGGTTCACGAACGCATTCCTGACCGAACGGTTCTCGGACAGCACCCGAAACCGCGCAGAGGTCCGCCTCGCGCTGTATACCGGCCATATCCTGAGTGAATTGCAGAGAACGTCGGTCGTGCCGCTCCTGCTTGCGCGCGACCCTGCGTTCATTTCCTCGCTCAATACCGGTGATTTCTCGGCCACGTCGCAGCGGCTGATCTCGGCCCAGGCGGAAATCGGCGCGGCCTCGATCTTGCTGCTGGACGAAACGGGGCGCACGGTGGCGGCGACCGACCGCAAGAAGCTTAGCTCCAACCATGCGGGACTGCCCTATTTCGTCAACGCCCAGCGGTCGAAGGACACGGTCTTCACGTTGAGCGAGAACGAAGTCGGCGGCTTCGACTTCACCTATTCGCGCGCCATCCTGTCCGAAGGCCGGATCATCGGCGCAATCGTTGTGGGTGCGGAGCTCGCCAAGTTCGAACGTGTGTGGGCGGGGATCACGGACGCAGTCGCGGTGACTGACAGCGAAGGCCGTGTGATCCTTGCGACCGAGCCGCGCTGGCGTGGCCAGACAATTGCCGACGCGCTGTCCGTGCGCCCGCCATTGACCGCAATCGAGCGCGCTTTCCAGGTGACCGCGGACTGGGCCAACGATCCCCCGGACGCCTATGTCCGCGGCGAGGCGGTGATGCGCAACGAGGCGCGCATTCCGTTCCGCGGCTGGAAGCTGATCAGTTTCACGACCTATGATTCGATCCGGGAGAGGGTGAATACCGTCCTGTCGCTTGAGATCATGGGCTTCGCCGTTCTTCTGGCGCTCATTTTCTATTGGCTGTCGCGCCGGGCCCGGATGCAGTCGGCTGTCTTCCGGCGTGAATCGGCGGAACTGCGCCAGCTTAACGCCCGCCTGCAGCGGGAAATCGCCGAGCGTGAGAAGGTCCAGAAGGACCTCGCCGTGGCGGAACAGACGCTTGAACAATCCTCCAAACTCGCCGCGCTCGGCGAGATGTCGGCCTCGGTCAGCCATGAGCTCAACCAGCCACTGGCTGCCATGAAGACCTACCTTGCCGGCGCGCGGCTTCTGCTCCAGCGCAGGCGCGGTGAAGAGGCGCTGTCGTCCTTCCAGCGCATCGATGACCTGATCGAGCGGATGGGGGCGATCACGCGCCAACTGAAGAGCTATGCGCGCAAGGGCGGCGAGGCGTTCGAAGCCATTGATCTAAGGGCGTCCATCTCATCGGCGCTGGCGATGATGGAGCCGACGCTGAGGGTTCGCGCGGTGCGTATCACGCGCATGTCCCCCCGCGAACCGGTGATGGTGATGGCCGACAAGGTCAGGCTGGAACAGGTGATAATCAACCTGCTTCGCAACGCGCTCGACGCGACGAAAGACCGGGCCGAACCTCAGATTGAAATCCTTCTGACGGCTGGCGAGACGGCGACGCTGGCGGTCCGTGACAACGGTCACGGGATCGCCGATCTGGATAATCTGTTCGAGCCGTTTTACACCACGAAGGCGCCGGGCGAAGGGATCGGACTGGGGCTTGCCATTTCCTCCAGCATCGTCAACGACCTCGGCGGCCGGCTTACGGCGCGCAACGCGCCCGGCGGGGGGGCTGTATTTGAGATGAAGCTGCCCATATTGAACGAAAGAAGCGAAGCGGCGGAATGAGGTGACTTATGGCGCGCGCGATGAAAGTTGCGATCGTTGATGACGAACAGGATATGCGGCAGTCGATCAGTCAGTGGCTCGCCCTGTCTGGGTTCGACACCGAAACCTTCGCCAGCGCCGAAGAGGCGCTGAAATCCATCGGGACGGATTATCCGGGTGTCGTGGTCAGCGACATCAAGATGCCCGGCATGGACGGGATGGCGTTCCTCAAGCGCCTCATGAGCATCGATTCCGGTCTTCCGGTCATCATGATCACCGGTCACGGCGACGTGCCGATGGCGGTCGAGGCGATGCGCGTCGGCGCTTATGATTTCCTCGAGAAGCCCTTCAACCCCGACCGTATGACCGACCTCGCCAAGCGTGCGAGTCAGTCGCGCCGCATGACACTCGACAACCGCGCATTGCGGCGCGAGCTGTCAGACGGTTCGACGATCATGAAGAAGCTTATCGGCAGTTCTCCGGCGATGGAGCGTCTGCGCGAGGATATCCTCGATCTTGGTCAGGCCGACGGCCACGTGCTGATCGACGGCGAAACGGGGACCGGAAAGACGCTGGTCGCGCACGCCCTTCATGCGGTCGGCCCCCGCGCCGGCAAGAAGTTCGCCGTGCAGAGTTGTGCTGCCTTGTCCGAGGAAATGCTGGCCACGCGGCTCTTTGGACCGATGGAAGAGGGCGGACAGATCCCGCTCGTCGAAGAAGCGCGTGGCGGAACGCTGGTTCTCGAGGACATTGAAGCGCTGAGTCAGGCGCTGCAGGCGCGCCTTCTGACCTTCATCAACGATCAGGGGACGCCCGCCGAGACCCGGATCGTGGCGATCTGTAACGATCACGAGCAGGGCAAGACGGTGGAGGACGCGCTTCGGCCCGATCTCTACTACCGCCTCGCTGCTCTGAAGATCATGCTGCCGCCCCTCCGGTCGCGCGGCGAAGATATTCTGACGCTCTTCACCCGGTTGGCCGAGCAATTCTCCGAGGAGTATGGCTGCGAAGCGCCGCAGGTGACCGCACAGGAAGCCGCGCAGCTTCTGCAGGCGCCTTGGCCGGGGAACGTTCGCCAGCTCATCAATGTCGCTGAACGCGCGGTTTTGCAGAACCGTCGGGGCTCGGGCTCCATCGCGTCGCTTCTCATGGCAGAGAACGAAGAGGCGGGTCCGGTGATGACCACCGAGGGCAAGCCGTTGAAGGAATATGTCGAAAGCTTCGAGAAGATGCTGATCGACAACACCATGCGGCGCCACAAGGGCTCCATCACCGCGGTGATGGAGGAACTGTGTTTGCCGCGGCGGACGCTGAACGAGAAAATGGCGAAATATACACTGCAAAGGTCTGACTACCTTTAGGCGTGTCAGGCTGTCCGGCTTCAATCAGAAGAATGCGCCCGGCAATGCCCGCGTGAGCGGAAATAGGCCATTGTCATTACCCTGCGTTCCCCGCTAATGTCGCGGAACGTCGGGCTTCGCGTTAGTTTGCGGACCGACCCATCAGATTTGCTGCCGATCACCGCGCCAGTCCAATTTGGTCTGACGGAGGGAACGGCGGGCCGATAGGCCGCAAGGCCGCACATACGCCCCGAAGTCCTGACAGGGCCGGGGCCATAGATGGATGCCTCACCGGTATCCGGGACAGAACCGCGATGAAACGCGTGAGAACAGAGCAGCGGAACACAGGCAGGCCAACGGCCGCCTCCACGCTTGTTCTCGCACACTCTCTCGCCCCAGACATTGAACGCGAAGCGACGGCCAGCCCGAAAGGCGCTTGGCCGCCCGGCGCGTTCGGAAAGTTTACATGGCCAAGAAAATGCTCATCGATGCCACCCACGCGGAAGAGACCCGCGTCGTGGTGGTCGACGGAAACAAGGTCGAGGA
>CBDUOT010000131.1:0-8652 GCA_965368915.1 uncultured Rhodobacterales bacterium
TGGCGGTCGTTTTTGGCGGTTCGCTCGGATGTCGGTTTCCGGTCGGGACCGATTGTGAATGTCGATCCCGGCCCAGAGAATACTGCTGGTACTCAGGTCACCGCGGGAGCAGAGCCTCCGGCATGTTCTGGTAGCATACGGGTCTCAGGAACCGGCGGATCGAGAGCGTGCCGACCGACGTATGGCCGAAATTGGTCGATGCCGGGTAAGGGCCGCCGTGGACCATCGCGTCGGCTACTTCGACGCCCGTGGGAAAACCGTTGGCAAGTAGTCTTCCTGCCTTGCGTTCCAGCACCGGCATCAGCCGCTGTGCGAGGTCGGTGTCAGGCGCGTCCATATGCAGCGTCGCCGTCAGTTGCCCCTCGAGCCCCCTTGCAAGCGTCACCATCTCGTCCACACTGGAAACACGAACAACAAGGCCAAGCGGGCCGAAAACCTCTTCGCCCAACGCTCGGTCCTGCAGGTAATCGGATGCATCCGCCTCGAACAAGTTCGGGCTGGCGTCACGACCTTCGCTTTCGGTGGTCAGCACAGGCCTGACCGCGTTGCGGCTGTCCATGCGGGCCTTGCCGGCCCTGTAGGCCTCGGCAATTCCATCCGTCAACATGCAAAGGGGTTGCACGCCGTCCAACGCCCGGGCGGCGGCAGCAACCAATGCGTCCCCCGCCGCGCCGGTCTGAACAACGGCGATGCCCGGGTTGGTGCAGAACTGGCCGGCACCCATCGTCAGCGACGCGGCCCAGCCCTCGCCGATGGCGGCCCCGCGCGCGCTCAGCGCCGCGGGGAGCACGAACATCGGGTTGACGCTGCCAAGCTCACCGAAGAATGGGATCGGCTCTGGTCGTGCGGCGCAGAGGTCGTAAAGGGCGCGACCGCCGGCCAGCGAGCCCGTGAAGCCGACCGCCTTGATCAGCGGATGCTGCACCAGCGACTGCCCCACATCGCGCTTGCCGCCCTGGATCAGGCTGAAGACACCCTTGTGCACACCGCATTTCGCAATGGCCGCGTGGATCGCCTCGGCCACGATTTCGCCGGTGCCAGGGTGGGCGGAGTGACCCTTAACTACCACAGGGCAACCCGCGGCCAGCGCGGCGGCGGTGTCACCGCCCGCGGTTGAGAAGGCGAGCGGGAAATTCGACGCGCCGAAGACGGCAACAGGCCCGATCGGGCGTTGCACCAAAGTCAGTTCGGGTCGCGGCAGAGGCTGGCGATCGGGCAACGCGGGATCGTGCCGGCGATCAAGGTAGTCGCCCTTGGATATGTGGCTGGCAAAAAGCCGCAGCTGGCCCACGGTGCGCCCTCGCTCCCCCTCTAGCCGAGCTGCCGGGAGGCCGGTCTCTTGTGTACCGATTTCGGTGATCTGCGCGCCTCGCGCCTCGATCTCGTCGGCGATGGCGTTAAGGAACGCCGCGCGCTCGTCGCGGGTGGTGTAGCCGTAGGACCAGAAGGCCTCTTCCGCGGCCTCGCAGGCGCGGTTGACAAATTCGGGTGTGCCGACGCTGAAATCATGCACCGGGCCGTGGGCTGGTTCCGAGGTGAAGGTGGTGTCGCCCGAAACCCAGTCGCCTGCGATCAGATGGTTGCCGTGAGGTGTAAATGACATGTGTGCTCCAATCGTGTTACGGCCTACCGGCCCCATCTCAGGACCATGGGGTCGAGCGGCTTCAGAAGGTCGATCATCCGCTGGCGAACTGCCGGATGCAGCGGCTGGATAGGATGGCGGCAGAACTCGGAACTTATGACCCCGCCTTCGACCATCGCGGCCTTGCAAGATTGCCAGCCGCATTGCCGGTTCTCGTGGTTGATCGCCATGGCCACGCGCCCATAGGCCGCGGTTGCCCCGTCGATGTCACCGGCATGGTGCTTTTCAATCACGGGCTTGATTTGGTCAACAATCATCCCGCTGGTCATCGAGCCTGTTGCGCCCGCGTCCAAGTCGGCGAGCAGGGTAATACCTTCCTCGCCATCGAACGGCCCCTCGATGGCGTCGCCGCCCTCGGCGATCAGCGCGCGCAGCTTGTTCGCGGCCCGTGGGCATTCGATTTTGAACAGGCGAACTTCGTCGATCTCACGGGCCATCCGGACCAGCAGCGGCACCGGCAGATCTACCCCGGACAGAGGCGCGTCTTGTACCATGATCGGGATACCGACCTCGCTTACGGCTCGGAACTGCTCGAACGTCTGCTCGGCTGTGCCTTTCAAAAGCGCTCCATGATAGGGCGGCATCATCATCACGATGTCGGCGCCAAGGGACTTGGCGAAGCGTGCGCGCTCAACCGCGATCTGCGTGGCGAAGTGGCTGACCGTCACGATCACCTGCACGCGGCCGGCCACGTGCTCCAGACACAGCCGCGAAAGGATCATCCTCTCTTCGTCCGAGATCAGGAACTGCTCGGAAAAGTTTGCCAGGATGCAGATACCGTTGGCGCCCTGGTCGATCAGGCAGTCCAGAACACGTTTCATGCCTTCAAGGTCAAGCGCACCATCGTCGTGAAACGGCGTAGGGGCGACGGGCCAGATTCCGGAGTAGCGGGTCATTCCACGATCTCGAAATTCGCGAGATGTTTGTCGCTGATGGTAATCCCCAGGCCAGGAATGTCGTCGTCCAGTTGCAGAAACCCATCGACGGCTTCCGGGTCGCCTTCAAAGATATAGTAGAACAACTCGTTGCCGACCTCGACGTCGAACATCGGGAAGTATTCGCTGATCGGGCAGTTAGTGTTGGCCATCGTCAGGTGATAGTTGTGCACTTGGCCCGCATGCGGGATCACCGGGATCTGCGCGGCCTCGGCGATGGCGTTGATCTTCTGCGCGGCGGTGATGCCGCCAACTCTATTGGTGTCGTATTGCATGACACTTACCGCTTTTTTCTCGATCAGGTCCTTGCAGCCAATGATCGAGAATTCATGCTCGCCGCCGGAAATGGGCACAATGTTCATCGCGTTCAGTTCGGCATACCCGGCCACGTCATCTGCGATGACCGGTTCTTCCAGCCAGCGCGGTTCGTATTTCGCTAATTTCGGCAGCATCCGCTTGGCGTAGTCCAGGTTCCAGCCCATGTAGCACTCGAGCATCAGATCATTGTCATACCCGATCACCTCGCGCAGAGCCTCCACGCGCTTTAGGTTTTCGCGCATCCCCGTCATACCGTCCTTGGGCCCGTAGCCGAACCGCGACTTGTAAGCAGTGTAGCCGTTCTTCATCGCCTCTTCGGCCTCAGCCTGCATCTTTTCGACCGGCCCTGCATAGAGCTTGGAGTAGTAGACCGGAATCTTTTCCTTGGTGCGCCCGCCCAGCAACTTGAATACGGGTTTTCCGACCAGCTTGCCCATGAGATCCCAGATCGCGATGTCGATGGCGGAAATTGCCGTCATGCCGACGCCCTTGCGGCCCCAAGCATGCGTGCGGCGATACATCTTTTCCCAGATGTAGGCATAGTCAAAAGGATCCTCGCCGATCACCAGCGGCGCATACCAGTCGTCGATAGCTTTCTTGACAACCGTGGGCGCCAGAGCAGCATTACCGATCCCGACGGTCCCATCTTCGGTTTCGACTTCGCAGGTCAGCCATTGGTGAAAGCGGAAAGACGCCATGGCGTCGCCTTTCGTCCAGAGCGCGTCTGAGGCATTAGTGCAGAAGTTGCCCGAGGGCGGCACCGTGGGCCCTGTCCAATTCCAAACGCGTGTGCGGATGGATTTGATCTTGGTCATGGGAGTTTCCTTTTCAAGCTGCCGCGCGGCTTGCGCGATGATTTCGGGCCATGCGGACCAGCAGGTTAAACGCCTGGAGTGTCGCGCCGACATTCGCCTTGTTGTGTCCGGCGATGTCGAACGCGGTTCCGTGTGCCGGTGTGGCCACCGGGACCGGCAGACCACCTGCCACGGTCACGCCACGATCAAAGCCCATCAGCTTGATCGCGATCTGGCCCTGGTCGTGGTACATCGTGACAACCGCATCCACCTCGCCCCTTTGTGCCTTGAGAAACACGGTGTCCGATGGCCAGGGGCCAGTGACGTTCTTCTGCTTCGCCTGTGCGGCTTCGATGACGGGCTTGAGAACGTCGATTTCCTCGCGGCCGAACTTGCCATTGTCTCCCGCGTGCGGGTTCAGCGCAGCAACGGCAATATGCGGCCGGGTATTCCCCGCGCGACGGAAGGTCTCTTCGGCTAGGCCGATTGCTTGCTCAACCGCCTTTTTCGTGATCTTCCCGGCAACGTCCTTCAAGCCGATATGGCTGGTAACGCGGGTAGTCATCAGGTCACCGAGAACGTTTATTTCACTGTGATAGCCCTTGAAACCAATGTAGCGGGCCATGTAGCGGTGCTCGTCTTCGGCGTTCAGGCCTGCACTGGTCAGCGCGGCCTTGTTGAACGGTCCGAACAGGATCCCGTCCACCTTCCCCGCCATCGCCAGATCGAGTGCCTTGTCAAGGCAGCGCAGGCTGCACGCGCCGCCGGCAACAGTCACCTCCGCGATCTTCACGTCCTCCCGCGCGATCGTCTGCATCGGCAGCCAGGCCAGCCCCTGCTGCGTGGCGATATCCGCCTCATCGATCTGCGACAGTTCAACGTTTGAGCCCGCCTGCTCTGCGCCCTGCTGCCAGACATGCCCGTCCCCTATCAGCACGATGTCGGCGGCGTCCTTCACGCCCTCCTCGTTCAGCAGCTTGGCGATAAGTTCCGGTCCGATCCCGGAGGGGTCCCCGGGAATAATTGCGATACGCGGTTTCGGATCGGTCATTGGATGATCTCCGTGAGTGCGAGAGATACTTGTGGCACGTAGGTCACGAGCAAGAGGATGAAGGCGAGCACGCCGATGAACGGAAGATTGGTGCGAGACGTTTCCCAAATTCCCGCCTTGGCAATCGAACATGACGTGATCAGGACCGACGCGACGGGCGGCGTCTGCTGGCCGATGGCGAGGTTCAATGTAACCATGATCCCGAAATGGATGGGATCGATCCCAACGGCGTTGACCAGGGGCATTACCACCGGCACCACCAGAATGATCGCCGCGGCGCCGTGCAGAAACATGCCCAGCACCAGCAATAGAAGGTTAAGAAGCGCCAACACGATCAGCGGATTGGTCGTCCATTCCGTGATCTGCTGTGCAAGCTGCTGTGGAACCTGTGCCTGTGTCAGAAACAATCCCAGTGCCGCCGATGTCGCGACCAGAAGCATCACCACGCCGGTCTGGCTGACCCCTTCGAGCATCACCTTGCGGAGGCGCCACACGTCCATATCCCGATAGATGAAAAGACCGATGACCAGCGCTGCCAACACTGCGAGGCCCGCGCCTTCGGTCGCCGTAACGATGCCCGAAAAGATACCGCCAAGTATGATGACCGGCATCAACAGGGCCCAGATCGCCTCCTTGAACGAGCGCCAGACATGGCAAAGATCGAAGCCCTCGGCCCGAGGCAAGTCGTAGCGAACCGCCATGACGTAGGTCACTGCCATCAGCAGGACGCCGCCAAGGATGCCCGGCACGACGCCCGCGACAAACAGCTTGAGCACCGAGGTTTCGGCGATGGCCCCGTAGAGGATCATCGGAATCGACGGCGGTATAATGATGGCCAGCGAAGCAGACGACGAAGTGATCGCCGCGGCGAGTGTGCGGGAATAGCCGCGCCTCTTCATCTCAGGGATCAACACCGTGCCGGTCGCCGCCACATCCGCGACGGCCGATCCCGATATCTCAGCGAAGACCATCGACACGCCGATGTTGACCATGCCGAGGCCGCCGCGGACAAAGCCGATCAGAGACGTTACGAAGTTGATCAGCCGCACGGAGATGCCCGAGGTGTTCATCAGGTTGCCGGCCAGGATGAACAGCGGGATGGCGATCAACGGAAAGGACGTAGCGCCTGAGTAGAGGGCGATCACCATGTCGTAGAGGGTCGCGCCGCCCGGTGTCAGCATTAGGCCACCGAGAGCGACGATGCCGATGGCGACGGCAATCGGCACGTTGATCAGGATCAGCCCGATCAAGGCAACCGTCGTGATGAGGAGAACCATTAGGACTCGTCCTTTCGGGAAATATCCGCGTTCTCGCGTTCAGCCTCGAAGATGGCCTGCTCGATCTCGGCGTGTTCCATGTCGATCCCTGCCGCTGCATTCGCCAGTACGCGCGGCATGGTCAGCAATGTACCGATGATCATCAGCACGGCAGATATCGGGATGACCGACTGGACAACGTCGAGTGTCATCCACCTAATGCTGAGAAGTGAGTCCCACTTCGCGACGGCCAGCACGGCGTTACCGTACCAAGCAACTATGGTGAAGAAGCCGATTACCAGCAGTTCGGAAACAAGGGCGAGCGCCACCGCGGCACGTTTCGGCAACGCCGCGACGATGCCGCCGAAGCTCATGTGCTGGCGAAGAAACAGAGCGTAGGTGGCTCCGAAATAGGTCAGCCAGGCCAACAGCACGCTCGCGATTTCATCGTACCAGGACGGCGATGACCCCAGGTAGCGCATCGTGGTCGAATAGATGACCGACAGTGCCAGGGCGACGAGAAGCGCCAAGCAAGCGGTCTCTATTACCCACAGAAGGATTTTCTCGAACTTCTCGACCATTTGGGACGTTCCTTGCGATGCGGGTGCGACCGGCCGGAAAATCCGGCCGGCCCGATATCAGCAACCTACTTGGCCAGGGCTTGTGCGCGGCTGACCAGTTCGTCTCCACCCTCGACTTGGTCGGCGAATGCCCTGTAGATCGGCGCAGATGCATCGATAAAGGCGCTCTTATCGGCTTCGTTGACTTCCATGCCCGCGGCCTTGACCTTGTCCACCAGCTCGTTGTCGGCGGTTTCACCTTCGGCCAACGCCCAGTCTTGAACCGATGTGGCGGTGGTGCCGACCGCGGATCGCACGTCTTCGGGAAGGTTGTTCCAGGTTTCCAGCCCAGTGGTCAGGTAGGCCGGCGAATAGACGTGGCCGGTCAGGCTCAGGTATTTCTGAACTTCCTGGAAGTTTGCGCCGGTGATGTTGGTCAGCGGGTTCTCCTGTCCGTCCATTGTACCGGTCTGCAAAGCCACGAAAACCTCGGAGAAGGACATCGGCGTCGGGTTGGCACCCCATTCCTTGAACATGGCGACGCGCCATTCAGAAGACGGCGTTCGGATCTTTAGACCCTGAAGGTCGGCCGGGGTGTTGATCGGGCGCGCGTTATTGGTGATCTGGCGAAACCCGTTCTCCCAGGTCGATAGTACCTTTAGACCGGATTCCTCGGCTTTCGGCGCCAGTTCGTTTAGCACGATCTCTGAATTGATCGCCTTGAGGTGGGCGCGATCCTTAACAAGGAAAGGCATGTCGAAGAGTGCAAACTCGGGCGCCACGTTGGTCATGATCGACGAAATCAGAGTAAACTGGACCGTGCCAAGCCGAAGCTTCTGCATCAGCTCTTTTTCGTCGCCAAGCTGGGCGTCTGCATAAAATTCGACAACATGCGCATCGCCGAGTTCAGCTTGCAGGTCTTCGGCGAACTTGGCTGCACTGCGTCCCTGAAGGCTGTTCGATGCGGCACCAACTGCCACTATGTAGGTCTCGGCAGCAACCGGCGCAGCAGATAGTGACAGGCCACAAACCAGCAAGCTGGCGGACACGCCATTGCGAAGCGTTTTCATTGAGTTGTCTCCTCTCCTTGCGGCATGCAAGTTTGCATTTCCGCTACATGTATTTTGTATACATGCTTAAAGTATGGACCCACAAGCCGTATATGGATACTGTCTCAAGCTCGCCGATGTCTGAAATAAGCCATAATAAGTAGAGGGTTATCCATGGCTTCACCCATCGCCATAACGAATCGCTCCCTCCACGATCAGGTGGCGAATCGTGTTCGCGACCTGATCATCGATGGTACGCTGGAGCCTGGAAGCCGAATCGATGAGGCGCGCCTGATCGAGGAATTGGGCGTGTCTCGTACGCCATTTCGCGAGGCGCTCCGTACTCTTGCAGCCGAAGGACTTGTGATTGTTCGCCCATCAAAAGGCAGCATCGTTCGGAAGCTTACCCCCGAGGATGTGTTTTCCATGCTTGAGGTGCTGGGCCAGCTTGAAAGGCTCGCCGGCGAGTTAGCCTGCGTGAGAGCGAGCGACGAAGAGATCGAGGCTCTCGTTGAGTTGCACGAGCGCATGATGAACTGCTACCGCAAGCGCGACAGGATGCCGTACTACAAGTTGAACCAAGAGTTTCATTCGCGACTTGCGGAGCTTTCTAAAAATGGGACTCTGCAAGAAATGCAGTCGAACATTCAAGCAAGGCTGAAGCGTATTCGATACATCGGGAACCAGAAGCCTGACTCGTGGGACGGCGCGGTGGCGGATCACGAGGAAATGGTGCTTGCGCTCAAAGACAGGGATGGAGAGCGCCTTGGTAAAGCCATGGCAAGCCATCTCCAAAAGACTTGGGACCGCGTGAAAGACAGTATCTAGATCGCACGCCAGCAATAGCAAATTGCAGCATCTGCCCAACCGCACGAAATCAGCTTTGGAACTGCAACGACTCTCAGGCGGGATAGTTCGAAAGCAAGGAAATCGGCCGTTCAGAGCAGTATCTTGAAGTGCAGGCGCGAACCGTCCCTACCGTTGGCAATAACGGCAATCGAAGTATTTCGCTCGCTCAGCAATGCCGCAGCATCCTTCGATTTCGGC
>CBDUOT010000132.1:0-8649 GCA_965368915.1 uncultured Rhodobacterales bacterium
GGCGCGGCACTTGACGCTTTAGATCAGCATGACCGGTTGCTTTGAGCCCAAAGTGACCTTGGTTCGTTCTAAACACACGGATATGCATGGCCGATCAAGATTATGGATGGCTGGCGGCTTGCTAGTTGCGTGTCGAGAGGACCGTGAATGGACAATCTGGCGACCAGACAGTGCCTCTGTGGCGCTGTGAAGTTCCGCATAACGGGAGAGTTTGAGAGTTTCTTCCTTTGTCACTGCGCGCGCTGCCGTAAAGATAGCGGATCAGCCCATTCGGCAAACCTGTTTTCGTCAACGGCGAGGATTACTTGGTTGTCAGGTGAGGAAAATATAAAGGAATTCCAGCTTTCTGGGACACAGCACGCGAAGTGCTTCTGCACTGACTGCGGTTCCGCGCTGCCATTTTCTCAAGCGAACTATGGTGTGCTTGTCGTGCCAGCAGGGTCACTTGACAGCCCAATCGGCATACGGCCCAACGCGCATATATGCGTTTCCAGTCGCGCGAATTGGGACAACGATCTCGGCTCCCTCGAAAGGATCGACGGACTTCCCCGTTGAAACTGCGACCTGGTGGCGCGCCTCAAATAGCAACCATACCATAAGGGAGCGACCGTCCGCTCCCTCCGCTTAGCGTTCCTTCCACGACCCGCCTTGCCACCGTGACGCGCCGCCTCCATTCTCGATGATGGAAACTGCGCGAAGGAAACAGCTCAATGAAAGTCGTCGTCATGGGGGCCGGTGTGATCGGCGTCACCACCGCCTATTTCCTCGCCCGTCAAGGCGCTGAGGTGGTGGTTCTGGACCGTCAGCCCGGCCCGGGCATGGAGACGAGCTATGCCAATGCAGGCGAGCTTTCCTATGGCATGACCTCGCCCTGGGCGGCGCCAGGCATCCCGAAGAAGGCGATCCAGTGGCTCTTCATGAAACGCCGCCCGCTCTTTATCTGGCCGTTGATCAGCCCCCGCATGTGGAAGTGGGGTGCCCAGATGCTGCAGAACTGCAATGACGAAGCCTATGCCCTGAACAAATCGCGCATGGTCCGTGTTTCCAACTATTCCCGCGACGTCATGCCCGACCTCATCGCCGAAACCGGCATCGACTACGATGGCCGCGAACAGGGCACGCTACAGCTTTTCCGCACCGAAAAGCAGCTCAAAGCCTCGAAGGCCGATCAGGCGATTCTTGCCGAGTTCGACAGCCCGTTCGAAGTGCTCGACCGCGATGGCTGCATCGAAGCCGAGCCAGCGCTGGAACTCGTGCGCGACAAGTTCGTGGGCGGTCTGCGGCTAACCGCCGACAGGACGGGCGACTGCCGGATGTTCACGATGGCCCTTGCCGAAAAGGCTGCCGCGCTCGGCGTGACCTTTCACTACGGCCAACAGATCCGGCTTATCCAGACGCGCGGCGAAGAGGTGATCGGCGTGCTGACCGAACATCTCGGACGCGTGCAAGGCGACGCCTATGTCTGCGCGCTCGGCAGCTTCGGCCCGAAACTGCTCGGCCCCATCGACATCCGGCTCCCGGTCTATCCGGTCAAGGGCTACTCGGTCACGCTGCCGGTAACAGACGACCGCTACGCGCCCCAATCGACCATCATGGACGAAACCCACAAGGTCGCGATCACCCGGCTCGGCGACCGGATCCGTGTCGCCGGTACGGCCGAAATCGCGGGATACTCAAACAAGTTGGGCCCCCATGCGACCGACACTGTCCGCCATGTGATCGGCGATCTCTTTCCGAAGGGCGGCGATCTTGATCAGGCAGAGGGCTGGACGGGCCTTCGCCCGATGACGCCGGACGGAACGCCGATCCTTGGGCCGACGCGCTACCGCAACCTGTTCCTCAACACGGGCCATGGAACGCTCGGCTGGACGATGGCAGCGGGATCCGGGCGCGCGGTGGCAGACCTCGTGATGGGCAAGAAACCCGAAATAGATTTCGATGGTCTGACGGCAGCCCGCTACGGGATCTGAGGCTCAAGCCCCGTACACGGCAACCCAGCGCTCGATCAGCTCCTGCTGAAGGCGCTTGGACCGCTTGACCCAGCCGCGCACGCCTTCCGGGTTTTCGCGCTGCGCATCCGGCACGGCGTCGCGCCGGGCGACGTCGCCCGTGAAGATCGCGAAGGCAAGCTCGGTATCACCCGGCACGGTGATATACCCAGCAAGCGTCGACACGAAGTTCAGCGTCCCGGTCTTCGCAAGGACCTGCGCCGGAGGCTTGGACATCTTCTTGCCGTTCGCGTCGCGGAAAGGGATGTCTTTCATCAGCCCGGGAAGCCCTGCCTGCGGCCCCAGCTTGACCAGAGTGGCAACCATATCCGCCGCCGAAATCCGTGAGGCGCCAGCCAATCCAGAATGGTCTGCGAACCGCGCGCTCGTCGCCCCTGTCCGCTCCTTCAGCCAGTCGGTCATAGCGCGCCCCGAGCCAACGTGACTGTCCACCCCACGGCGTGCAGAGGCAGCCATCCCGATCGCCTCCGCCGTCATGTTGGTGGAGTACTTCAGCATGTCGCGCAGGATCGGCCTCAGATCGGAACTGCGGTGCGTGGCCACGATCGTGCCTCCCGGCAGCCGATCCGTCGCTTCTGGTGCGGGCAGCGGCACGCCCTCGGCGCGGGCGAGCGTCTGGAACACGTCGCCTGCGTAGAGATCGGGCCGCCTGACGGGCAGCCAGCGGCTTCCTCCCCTGCCTAGCGCGCGCCGGGACACGGACCATTCCTCGATATGGCCGCCATTCTTGTAGGTGTAGACCGGCAGATCACGCTCCGAGATCGTCACGCGGGCGGAATAGACCTTTGGCGCGAAGCGTTCCGCCCGCGCATCCATGCCCACCTCATAGCCCGAACCCGCGCGCTTCCAAACGAAATTGACCCGGTTGAAGTTTAGGTTCAGGCCAGAGACCGCAGGGTTGTAGCCAAGCCACTCCGGTTGGGTCCGATCGATCGCCTCGATATAGGGAAGCGCTCCCGACCAGACACGGAATCGGCCGCTGATCCCTTTGATGCCCGTCGCGGCGAGCGCGCGCGCCAGATCGCCCAGATCGTCGGTCGACAGTGTCGGATCACCGCCGCCTGCCAGCACGAGGTCACCCCGGACCGTGCCCCCCTCGACGGGCCCGGTCGCGATCAGACGCGTCTCGAACCGCTGACCCGCGCCGAGATGCTCAAGCGCATAGAGTGCCGTGATCGCCTTAGCCGTCGAGGCGGGCGGCATCGGATAGTCGCCCTGCCGCGCTTCAAGTATAAGGCCCGTACGCGCATCGGCCACAACGTACGTAACCTCGCCCCCAAGCGCGGCGGCTTCGATTAGCGCTCCGGCCGGGCGGGTAACGACCGGCATCGATGCCTTGGAAAAGCCCGCCCGCGTCTCGGGTCTGGGCGAACTCAGCGGCGCGTTGGCGAGGGCCTGCCCCGCCACGCATCCGAAAAATCCGCCCATGAAACCACGCCGGGTGACCGTCACGTCGCAATCCTCCCTCGCGCCTCAGCCTCGCTCACTGCGCCGCATCAGACAAGCCCCGCCGCCACTCTCCTCGCGCACGTATCGCGCTTGACGAATGAGGCAGCATGGGAACGTTGACAAAGCACCAAGCGGGCGCGCGACAACTCGGCAGCAAGGCCGCGCTTTCCGCGCGCAGGCGGTATCGTTCGTATTCTTCGGCCGCGCGGCCACCGCGCGCCGCCAGCCGCGACCCCGGCCGCGCAAAGATGCCGAGCGGAACATTGGTCATGATCCATTCCCAGTTCTGCCAGTGATGAAAATCCGCCAGGTTGTCCGCCCCCATAAGCCAGACGAACCGCACACCGGGATAAAGCGCCATCAGCCGTTTTAGCGTCTCGGCCGTGTAGCGCGTGCCAAGACGGGCCTCCACGTCCGATATTACCACGCGCGGATGCGACATGACCGCCCGCGCCCGTTCGAGACGATCCGCCATCGGTGCGGGCGCGTCCGCCTTGAGCGGGTTGCCGGGCGAAACGAGCCACCAGACTCGATCCAGCCCGAAGCGCTTCAGCGCCTCTCGCGTAATGTGGGCGTGACCCTCATGCGCGGGATCGAACGATCCGCCCAGAAGCCCAATGGCCTGCCCTGCCGTGGCGGCGGGAAATCCCTGCACGGTGCCCCCTTCGCAACCCGGCCGCGGCTGCGCGGCGCGCCTTTGTCGCCTCGCACCCGGGCGCTGTCAACGTCGCGGGAATGCGTTCGAGACCACCATTTGCGGAGAATCGCATAGCGCGCTACTCTCTCTCAGGTAGTTTTAAGTTCGTTTTTCATAGATCGGAGCAGAATTATGCTTCCCGCAGAAGTGCTTGCTAAGCTTCTCGACCTCGATCAGCGGACTGGTAAGTTCGTGCTGATTGGCCTTGCTTGTGTCGCCGCAGGCGCCCTCGTCGCCAGTTGGGGCTTCAGCGCCGACGTCGTGCTCGCCGCGCTTTATGTCCTTGGATTTGCACTGGTCTGTTCGATCGTCGCCTTCGTCGCGACGAACCCCAGCATGCGCCGCTGGTTGGGCTGGACGGTCACGGCGTCTTTCACGCTCTATATGGTGGGGCTCGTGGATTCCGCCTTCCAGCTTACCGGCAGGCTGCCTTCGCCGCCCTGCTATCTCCGGATATTCGTGGAAACCCGCGAAAGCTGCGAACAGCGCTTCGGTCCGGTGGTCGAAGTCATCGGCGGCAGCGACAGCGCCACGCTCCGCGCTCCGCCCACATTCCGGTTCGCCGAGGGACCCGAACGGATTTGGCTCGCCCAAACGACTGAGCCCGCCTACACCGGTGGGCCGATCTTCCTGCAGTACGGCGACCCCGTCACCAAAGATCAGTCGATGCATTTCGCCGAGACGCTCGCCGAACACGGTTGGAACGTCGAAGATGCCGAAGCCGGTGGCGAATGGGTCAAAGGCGTTCCCGACCGGAACGAGGTGCGCTTCTTCCAATCCGATCACATGGAAGACGCGCTGAAACTTGCCCGCGCCATCAGCGAGTTGATGCCGGGAACCGAGATCGCGGTGCGTGATTTCACCCGCCTTGCCGGCAAACGGCCCGGTGGATTGCTGGAAATCTGGCTGACCGATCTCGGTCAAGAAAGCTGAACACCTTCCCTTTGTCGTAACCCCCGGCCTAAGCACGGACAGCATTTGCGCTTGCTTATGCGATTTGCCTGACTAAAGTCAGGTAAATGACACTCGACCCGATCGCCCGCATTCGCCGCTTCAACCGCGCCGTCACGACTGAAGTCGGCGCGCTCGACGCGTCGTTTCTCGGACGCGGCCGCCCGCTGGGCGCAGCGCGGGTCCTTTGCGCCATCGGTTTGGACGGGGCTGAGGTCGGAACGCTTCGCGAGGCGATGGGCCTCGACAGCGGGCTTCTCAGCCGCTTGCTGCGCGGGCTTGAGGAGGAAGGCCTCGTCGTCACCGAACCCGACCCCGACGACCGGCGACGGCGCATCGCCCGGCCAACCGCGAAAGGTGCCGAAGAGATCGACGCCTACGATCATCTTTCTAACGATCGCGCAGCGAGCCTTCTTTCCCGGCAATCGCGCAACGCCGAAGTGCTACTGGCCGCGATGGACCTCGTCGCTACCGCTCTAACCCGCCACCGGATCGAGATCATCGAAACCGACCCCCGCGACCCGCGCGCCGTGACCTGCCTTTCCGCTTACTGCGCTGAACTCAACCAGCGGTTTTCGGGCGGGTTCGACGTGAATCTCAGCCGCGACCCCGATGCCTCATCGATGCGCCGCCCGGTCGGCACGTTCCTCGTTGCGCTGTCCGACGCGCTTCCCGTCGGCTGCGTCGGGCTCAAGGGCACCGACGGCGGCTACGCCGAGATCAAGCGGCTCTGGATCTCACCATCCGCCCGGGGGCTGAAGCTCGCCACCCGCATGATGGACCGCGCAGCAGACATCGCGCGCGAACTTGGCATCGGGCTTCTGAAACTCGACTCTAACTCCGCCTTGCCGGAAGCTGCCGCGCTTTACCGCGCCACCGGCTGGACCGAGATCCCTCGGTTCAACGACGACCCGTATCCGGATGTGTTCTTTGAGAAACGGCTTTGAGCCAACGGCTAAATACACTTCAGGTATGTTCTCAGAACTTCATCCCAAGTGCCGTCGGCATCAAATGTATCCAGCAATGCAGGCTCATTAGGCCTCAGCACCGCGCCCATTCCATGTTGGATCATGTAGGCTGGATAATAGTCCGGCGCCGGGCGACTCTTCTGCTCGCTGCAGAAGGACATGTGCCAAGCGCCATCATCGCCGCCCAAGGCCGATAATGCGCTATCCAAAGCACTCCTCTCCCGCTCTGATAGCGCTCCAAACAGATTCATCATCAGCACAGCCGCAGCCTGATGAGCCGACTTGTCGGTCACGCGTTTGGCATCAAAATATGCCCTAAGATTCATAAGCACGGTGAGGCTGGCAGCTTTGACATAGTGCCCCTTGTCGACACAAGCCAACACGCCCATTGCCAGATCGGCAGGGGTTAGATCATTCCCGGCCTGGCCTGTCTTGATACAACCGGGATCACGGGTCGGAGCGAGATTGCCAGGCGCTTGATAGTTTGTGATCTGTGCCTGCACCGGCGTGGTCAGAAGCACGATTGCCAAACAAGAAATCAAGAGTCGCATCGCACCGCCATCCCAAATCGTGACGGCGCTACGATTGCCCTTCCCCCCGCCATTGTCTAGATGAGGGCCAAATCTGCATCCCGAAGGACTTCACCAATGGCATCCTACCAGTTCGTCTACCACATGGATGGCGTCTCCAAGACATATCCCGGCGGCAAGAAATGCTTCGAGAACATCCGCCTGAACTTCCTGCCCGGCGTGAAGATCGGCGTCGTCGGCGTCAACGGCGCGGGTAAGTCGACCCTCCTGCGGATCATGGCGGGCATCGACAAGGATTTCACTGGCGAGGCCTGGGCCGCCAAGGGCGCGCGCGTCGGCTACCTCCCGCAGGAACCGGAACTCGACCCCGCGTTGTCCGTGCGCGGCAACGTCATGGAAGGCGTCAAGGCCAAGCAGACCAAGCTCGACCGCTACAACGAGCTTGCCATGAACTACTCGGACGAAACCGCCGACGAGATGGCCAAGCTCCAGGATGAGATCGACGCCGAGAACCTGTGGGACCTCGACAGCCAGGTCGACGTCGCGATGGAGGCTCTGCGCTGCCCGCCCGACGATGCACCGGTCGATAGCCTCTCGGGCGGCGAAAAGCGCCGCGTGGCGCTCTGCAAGCTTCTCCTCGAAGCGCCAGACATGCTGCTTCTCGACGAACCGACCAACCACCTCGACGCCGAGACCATCGCCTGGCTTCAGAAGCACCTGATCGAATACAAGGGCACGATCCTGATCGTCACCCACGACCGCTATTTCCTCGACGATATCACCTCGTGGATCCTCGAACTCGATCGCGGTCGCGGCATCCCGTACGAGGGCAACTATTCCGCCTGGCTCGAACAAAAGGCCAAACGTCTCGCGCAAGAGGCACGCGAGGACAAGTCGCGTCAAAAGGTTCTCGAACGCGAACTCGAATGGATCCGCGCCGGCGCCAAGGCGCGTCAGGCCAAGCAGAAGGCGCGTATCAACAAGTACAACGAACTCGCCGACCAGTCAGAGCGCGACAAACTCTCCCGCGCCCAGATCATCATTCCGAACGGTGCCCGCCTGGGCGGCAAGGTGATCGAGGTCGAAAACCTCAAGAAGCACATGGGCGACAAGCTCCTGATCGAGGATCTGTCCTTCGCCCTTCCCCCGGGCGGCATCGTCGGCGTGATCGGCCCGAACGGCGCGGGCAAGACCACGCTGTTCCGCATGCTGACCGGGCAGGAAAAACCCGACAGCGGCGAGATCAGCTACGGCGACACGGTGAAGCTGGCCTATGTCGATCAGTCCCGCGACGCGCTCGAACCGAACAAGACCGTGTGGGAGGAGATCTCGGGCGGGGCCGAGCAGATCGAGCTTGGCGACGTCAACATGAACTCCCGCGCCTACTGCTCCGCCTTCAACTTCAAGGGTGGCGACCAGCAGAAGAAGGTCGGCCTCCTCTCCGGAGGTGAGCGTAACCGCGTCCACATGGCCAAGCTCCTGCGCTCCGGCGGCAACGTGCTGCTGCTCGACGAACCGACGAACGACCTCGACGTCGAGACGCTGCAGGCGCTCGAAGCCGCGCTCGACGACTTCGCCGGCTGCGCCGTCATCATCTCGCACGACCGCTTCTTCCTCGACCGTCTCTGCACGCATATCCTCGCCTTCGAAGGCGAGGCCCATGTCGAATGGTTCGAGGGCAACTTCGAGGCCTACGAGGAAGACAAGATCCGCCGTCTTGGACCGGATTCCGTTGAGCCGAAGCGGGTGAAGTACAAGAAGTTCACGAGGTGAGGGGAGCCCAGCACGCTCCGAGGCATTGAGCCGGTCACGTCACCCGACCTGCTTCATTCGCTTGCCGCGATAACGCACGGGCACAAGCAGGGCGCAGCGGCTCACTCGGGCGGGCGTGATGGCGGCCAGCGACACGCGCCGCGCCTGCGCTTTTGCCGCTCGCCCCCCGCGTATGACCTTTTTGCCCGCCAAACACGTTCTTGGCGCATAAACCCGAGTCATGCACAATAGGGTATGCTGAGCCGCGTCCTGCCACTCCTCGCCTGTCTAAC
>CBDUOT010000133.1:0-8520 GCA_965368915.1 uncultured Rhodobacterales bacterium
TGTCCACTTCCGGTGTCCCGCCAAGGGCGATTCGCCCTTGCAGCGAATAACGGCTTTCCGGCCCGTCTCAACTTCTACATCGGACGGGCTGCTATTTGGGCACTTGCATCGTCTCTCGGTTTCGATCTCGGTCTGACGGGAGAAGTTTGTCGATCACGCTGCGGACGTGATGCGGACACGCGGATTTCCAAGGGGACAAAGGCGCCCCAAGGAGACTCTCAACGCGTTTTATTTGTTTTGATATTTTGATGAAGGGGCTCGCTGCCTACGTTTTCTGCGGTTGGTCGAGAGCGCGGTTCCGCGGCGTGCAGCGTGAAAAAAGACGGGTACATCCAGCAATGGCGAAGATCGTATTAACCTCTGCACTCTCAGGTTCATGCGCCGTTGCGCCGTAAACTGCACTCGGACTAGACAATGGTTTTAGCGAACCAAACTAAGCGAGTTGGAATTCACTTCGCTCCTCAGGCGGCTTGGCTTTGTCGTGAATACCGAAGCGAACCGAGACTTCCACTGAATGGTCACGCAGGGCGTCTTGGCCTCCTGAAAAACTACCCGAGACCGGCACGACTTGGTGAATGTCGCGACCGACCGCGACCGGTATCAGGTTCTGAGACCCGACGCTCCGGTTGGTAGGGTCGAAGGCGATCCATCCTGCGCCGGGCACGTAGATCTCAACCCAGGCATGGGTCGACCCGAAACCTGCAGATCCAAGGAGGCTTTGCCCCGGATCGGATAGATAGCCGGACACGATGCGGGACCCGAAGCCAAGCGTGCGCGCGGCTTCGGCGAGCAGGACCGCAAAATCGCGGCACGAGCCCAATCCCCGGTCTAAAGTCTCGATCGGCGATTGGGTGCCTTCTGTGTCACGGCTCTGGTAGGAAATCTGAGTGAACACGCCATTGCTGATGTCCTTCAATAGAGACAGCGTGTCAGTCGGGCGCGCCATCACAAAGCCCTCTACCCAACGAGAAAAACGGCGTTCGGGATCGCTGTATTGTAACAGCGTCAGTGCGCCAAGATCGGTCCATTCGTCGGCGGCATAGACAAAGGGGTAGTCGATGGCCGAAGCAGAGATGGCAAAGACGGGCCAAGTCGGCGCGGTCAGTTCCAAACTCGCCCGGCTTTCGATCACCAGATGATCTGTGGGAGCATCAAAGATGGCGGTCGCTATCGCGTTTCCGGCGACATCATGAGCCCATGTGACGGTCGCCGCCGGGGTGATGGACAAGTTGTGAGAGAAAAGCCGTAGCTCCCGCGTTTCGCGCGGGCGCAACATCAACCTGTGCGGCCCGAGAGAAACCTCGTGACGGTAGGCGTAGCTTGTCGTGTGAACGGTGTCGAGACAGGCCAAATCTGGTTCCAGTACGGTTCATGGAAGTTGACACGCGCGCCCGACGCCGATCAGCGGCGGCGAGACGAGCCTGGGCTGACCGGCACGGCGTTTCGCCAAGCGTTCAAGCTCTTGCAGCGCCGACAGATGCGTTCTCCGAAACCTTCGCTCCAGAAGGCAGTGTCGCATCGCAGGCACAGACGCTCTCGCGGCACGTCACCCGAGGCCTTTTCGCGGATGACGTCCAGAATTTCCAATCCAGACGAAGCGTTGTTGGCCATCATATCGGCACCGCGTCGAGTCGTTTCCGCGCGGGCTGCGACTCTGTCGGTCGGGGAGGCATGCCTTCATTTTCAGCGGCCTGGATTGCTGAATTGTCCCGCGCCTTTTGGCTCAAGGCGTCCGGCTCCGTCCCATCCGTGTCGGGCCGGGCTGCGCGGAACCGCGAATAGAGATGTCGCAGATGCGCCTCTGAGACGCCGTCGGCCTTCATAACGAGGTGCACCATCGGATCGGCCAGCATTTCCTCGATGAAGAAGTCAGACAACGCCCTTCCCGTCAGTTTGTCCCTGGCACGTGCTTGGTCTAGGTCGGCAAGTGAAACGGTCAGTGTCCTTGACAATCCAGGATGCGATGTCCGGGGATGAAGCTTCACCAGAACAGAGGCCTTCCAGGCATCGGGATCAATGTGGTCAGGAGGCGAAGCCAGCTCGGTTTCGATGTCGTACTCCCCCGCTGGCAGCGTCTCACCAAACCCCGGAATGGTGAACGGCCGGGAGAAGACTACAATGGTCTTGCTGGTCAGGTCTTCCATCGGCTTGGTCCTCTACGGTGTTGCCGCGCGTGGTCCGCGCCCCTTTTCAGAAAAGGGGCGCATGTCCCGCGGATGTCTCAAGATGTCTTGGATTTTGGCGTCGTTTCCTTGGCGGTGGCTTTGGGCTCTTCCACCTTGGCAGGGGTCGCTGCGGTCTTTGCAGGCTCAGGCTTCATTGCGGCCTCAGCTCTGGCTGTCAGGTCCTTGAAGGACATATCATTGATCCTTTGATTTTCCGGTGCCAATTCCGTGTCCACATCAGACTGGGAGACTTGGCATCGATGTTATTGATATGGGTACTGGCACGCCTCTTTACGATGGAACGCCGTGAAAGAGTCCCAAGTCAGGCAAGTTCGTCAGTCCAGACTTTGAATTCCGTCAATGTGTTCTGGCCGAAGGTCTGAGTCAGGGGCACATCGGCGGCATCGCGCCCGCGCGCGATCAGAATCCTAGCGATCCGCGGCGAGTTGTTGCGAGGATCGAACATCCACCATTCACCGGCTAGGTAAACCTCCATCCACGCGGCAAAGTCGCCGGGCGGATGGGGCTCGGGCTCGCCAATGTCGCTCAGATAGCCGGTACAGTAGCGTGCCGGAATGTTCATGCAGCGACAGAAAGCGATGGCGAGATGGGCGAAGTCCCGGCAGACGCCCTGTCGTTCAGCCAAGGTCTGCGAAGCGGTGCGCGTCGCCTTCGCCTGCATGTAGTCGAAAGATACATGATCGTGCACGAAATCGCAGATCGCTTGGACGCGCTCCCACCCGGGTTCGGATGCTTCGAATAAGCGCCACGCCTCCTCCGAGAGAAGATCGGTATCGCAGTACCGACTGCCCTGCAGAAATATCAGCGTTTCAAAGGGCAGGTCCTGAACTGCGTGCTGCAGCGCGCGCGGCGATACAGGATCGGGTCGCCCGGTGTCGCGGAAAACGCCATCTGTTCCGACTGTGAAGTCACCTGCTGGCGCCACAAGTCGTGTGCACCAGTTGCCGAAACCGTCCCTGTAGCTTTCGAGCGGCACGCTGGGGGACGTCGTGAGATAATCGGGGCGTTCAAGATCTCCGAAGCGCGAATAATGCACGTTCAGCACCGCGATCAGCGGCGTTGGCTTGGGCAGCCTGTAGCGCAGGCGGCACCCAGTTCTCACACGTATGCCTGGCCCGCCGTTGTGAGCAGAGGTGTTCGCATCATCGTCCAAGCACACACGCCCCGCCTGAGTATTGGAAGTCGCGGTCACAGCTCCACTGGTTTCCGGAGCGGTCGAGATGTGCGTTCTCGGGCAATTCGATCGCGACACAGGCGTTGTCCAGAGGCTGATAGCCGCGCTCGCAGCGCGACCTCGGTCCATAGTTATCAGGATTGATAAAGGCCTTAGCGGGCAACTCAACGGCGTCGCAGCGGCCGTCGATTTCGAAGAAACCCCTCTCGCAGACCCATTCAGCCCCGTAGTCCGCATTGGTGAGGTAACCGTTCTCCGGCACCGCAATCGGAATGCATGAGTCCAAGGTTGCCGCGAAGCCACGATCACAGACCCACCCGGAGCCCGAGGGATCTTCGGTGAGATATGCATTGTCCGGTAACATGATGGGCAAGCACGCTTCTTGTTCCTGCCGATATCCCCGTTCGCACTGCCAGCCGTAACCGGTAGATTGCAGGAAGGCGTTGGCGGGTAAGGGCATCGGTTCACACGCCGCCTCGCCCACCTCTTCGTATCCTCGCCTGCAGGACCAGCCTGTCCCGTAGGAGCGTCCTGTCGCGTAAGCATGTTCCGGAATCTCGATCGCAAGGCACGCCGCACCGTCTACGCGGAATCCAGGTGCGCAATCCCATCCAGTGCCATAGCTGCGCGCCTCTGCATTCTTGGGCACCGGTCCGTTCCCGTCCTGAGCAAAGACTGGGAACGCCAGACAAGCGATGACGCCGGGCACGGCTGCCATCCTCACAGTAAAGCGTTTCAAAAAACTACGCTTTGGTTGCGTGTTGCTGTTCATCGGTTCTGCCCTTCCGGGTTCAAGGCTATCGGTTTCCGCTTGAGACTTCGGCTGCCTGACAGGGATAGGCGCTCTAATTCGCGGCCCTCGCACGGCACTCAGAAAGACGTGCCCAACATCCGCTATCGGAGGCATTCCTTCGTGCTTATATGTCTGAATCGGAAGTCCCTGCGGACCGGTGGGCTGGGCGCCGCGGGTCATGAAAGCGATAGCTTCAACAGGGCCGCGGCGGCAATGGCATGCTGCTCTTGGTGGTAATCCCCATGGAAGGTGCCATCGACCTTCACCTCCCAGATCCCGTTGCGCTGCCTGACCTGCACCCGATCCGTTGGCCTGTGTGACTCCAAGCCTTCTGGTCCCTCAACTCTCTCTGGTCGCGGTGGATCCACGGTCATCAGCGTCTCCGACCTAATGCTCGGACGTACTTCTCCAAGGAGCATTACGGCGCGAATGAATTCCTCCGCATAGTCATCGGAACCCCGGTAATCATGTTCGTGCTGAGTCATGCGCATGGGCTCAACGAACCGTTCCCTCAAGTGATCGACGAAGCGCGGCTCCGTTCGGGCCATGTAGGCGATCAGCGCCTGTAGAACCCTTTCATGAGCAAGCACTCGCCGTTCGAGATCGGTCGTCTCTGGCACAGTTATTGGCAGGGCGTGGTTCATCCTTCGTCAACCGCGTTTTCCACGCGCTCTGGCGAAGCGTCTACATCGAGGGACGCGATACAGGCTTGCGCGATGTCTCGGTTTGGCGCTTCGGTTCCCGGCATGGTTGCCCAGCCGGCCGCCATCAGCGCATCTCGCCGTTGGTAGGTCGAGGCTGCCCGGATTGTGTCCAGTTTAGCCACTCGCTCCGGATCGGTTCGCGCCATGGACAGACAGACCGGCACCATGGCCGTGACGACACCGTCACGTGACATCGCCACCGCCCGGTTGTTCGCGGTTCCGCCGGTCACCCAGCCGCCCCAGGTAAATCCGGCGATGGCGACGAAAGCCGCGCCGATCAGGGCGCCGTAGATGCCCGGTTTAAGCCACTCGGGAGTGTTCATTTCAAGTCCTCCTGCGGAGAAAGCGCCGCCTCGCTGAGATTGGTCTTCTCGTTCATGGCCTGATCCCGGCGTAACGCCTGTTTCAGGTCGCTGTCGGTCGTCGCGCGCATCTCTGTTCGTCCCGGGCGACCGATCTGGTCTTGCACAAGCAGGTAGGTTGCCGTCCGCCGATAGGCCTCGAAGCTGAGCCCCTGGAGGAGCTCTTCCTCGACGACGACCTCGTAGTCGCCGGCAGGCAGTTCGCCCGGGTATCCCAACAGCGCGAACGCGTTTGAGAATTTCACCGTCGATCTGGACGACCGCATGTTCATCCCACTTCTCCGAAATTTTGGCAGGGCTTTCGCTCACCTCTGTCTGCGAGACTTCGATGCAGGGCTCGCGCAGTCGAACGATTTCTATTTGTACATCACGAACATTCGACGGGCGCTGACGCATGTTAGTCCGCGCGTTCGGAACACCGAGATCCGTGTCCGCAATTGCGGAAGCCCGGAAGACAACCGGAACAAACGAGCGCGTAGAATTGAGGTGGATACGGAAAAGCCCTGCTAGGCCTAGTGCCCCAAAGCTGTTCTGCACGATGCAGCGCTGGCGAAAGCGGGCCCGCAATCAAGGAATGGAATGACGATGAACTCAACAAGTGTTCTTAACCCGCACCCTCCGGAATTCGAACGTTTTCTCTATGCGCCTGTCGGCGAAGACAGGAACGGATATCTCGTAACGGTTCTTTCGGCTCTTGCGCGGCTTGGTCTCGATCCCTGGAGCGAAACCGCCCAACTGGTCACGCTCGGGCGCGACGCAGGGCGCGAAAGGCTCGGGATTTTGCTTTCGAGTTTCCCGGATGTCCCCGCGCTCGGGAGCGATCATGGCAAGGTTGCGCGGGAATTGAGCCTGTTGCTTCCGGAAAGTCCGCCGACGCACGCCCTGAAGCGGGCGGGCGCGATGATCGCCACGGACCGTTCCGTGTCCAAGGGGGCGGTCTGGACGGTCGTCGCGATCGTCTTCGTTCTGCTACAAATGCTGTCCGTTGGCGGGTCAGGGTCAGGCGAATGACCCTGGCGACACCGTGCGCCAAGATCGCGGATCATAAGGCAGACACCCTGTTGCCTAGGGAACAAGAAGTTTTGTGGGACATGGACGAGAGCTTTTTGACCAGCGGCGCAGACCTCTCAGTCCAACCACCAATCAGACCGTGCTGCACCTATCGCTCGGACTAACCTGCGTCAGTACGGCGGGGCTCGGACATGGGATAGACGGAGACGTGCCCGCTGAACATTTGGCGGCACATCTTTTCCGAGTACCCGAGAAGTGTGCAGGCCTGCTGATCCCCAAAAGGACGGCATGTCGGCACGCTTCTTATTCTCGGAGCGTCCAGGAAAGGACAATCCAAATGACTCCCGAACAGAACAAGACCGCTGACAAGATGAAGTCCGTAAAGGCCGCGTGGGACAAGGCGCCCTCAGGCCCGAAAAAGGATGCGGCCCTGAAGCACTACCAGGCCGCCGAGCAGGCGCACACCGCCAAGAACGACGCGGACACGAACAAAGAACTCGACGCAGCGACCCACGCGCTCGCGTGATGCCTAGCGTCTGAGGTAAACGCCGGGGCTGCCTACCAAGCGAAGGAGGGCGGCCCTTTCATTTCAGAAGCGGGCCACTCTGATCCAGATACGCAGGATCGAACTCCGCAAGTTCCACCAGCCGGTCATGATCATGAATGGACACGCGACCGTCCCGAAAAGTTACAAGCCCACCTTCGCGCAACTGCCGCAGGACGCGGTTCACGTGAACCGCGCTAAGCCCCAACACGTCGGCGAGGTGATACTGGGTCAGAGGGCAGTCGAACCCCTCTTTGCTACCCATGCCCACCAGCGCCAGCCTCGATCCCAACTCCAGCAGGAAATGCGCCATGCGGGCATCAGCGTCACGTCGCCCGATCCCGACGAGATGCTCCACCACCATCGCCTCATCCCTTGACGCCGCCCAGAGTATGGCCGTCGCCAGGCGAGGCGTTTGCGCGAACGCCTCGAGAAGATCGTTCGCTAGCACTTCGGCGGCCTCGATGTTTACGACAGGCTCAAAGCTGTGGTCCGAAGTGCGCAAGAGGACGCTGCGCAATCCCAGGAAGTCTCCAGGTATCTGGAAATCGACGATCTGACGCGTTCCATCAGGTTGGATTTTGTAGGAACAAACCCATCCGGCCGAAAGGATGTAGGCGGCGTGATCCGACTGACCCTGATGCGCCATATCGCGGCCCGCGACGAAGGATCGTCGGCGCTGGTGAAGACGTTCGAGCACGGCCAGTTCGACCTCTGACAGGGCGACGAAGGCCGAAAGCTTGCGAGTTAGAGGGCTGTGCTCGACTGGTCTCATGGGCCTCCCTTCCGTTGCAGGGCATGAGCAGAAATCGGTCTGGAGACTGCTCTCAATCAGTCCAGCATATAGCAGTTCCTGTGAGAAGTACGGATGCATCGGACTGGCTCCTTTGCCCAACTCATCATGCCATGGAAGGAAAACCCAGATGTCCAACGTGAGCGAGCACTCAGGTCAGGCAGCCCTTTCCATCTGCGAGGCGCTTCTGCTTGCCATGAACGACCGCGGGTTGCTGCCGGAGCACGAGATCGTCGGGGTTCTCCGCGACGCTGCGGCAACGCACGAGAACGCCATCGGTACGGCACTTGAGACGGAAAGGCACCGGGCCGTCGCAGAGCTGATCAACGCGATTATCGCCGGCGGAAACTCGGTTCGAAGATCATGACGCGATGCGGCGGCGGCCTTGGGCCAAATTTCCGACGTCAAACACACACAGACGCCTGCCACCCTGCTGCTAAACATTCGATTTGGGCCTTTCCGCTGATGAGACCTCGATGCTGAGCACGCCGATGTCATTCAGCCCACTCCAAGACCGGGTTCTTGATCGTAGGATTGAAGGCGACGAAACGACCAAAGGGGTCTGAACATACCCGATACCGCTAGAGAGAAAGCTCAAGAAGACGAAGTGAACTCGATCGGTAGCGGAGCCAGAGATGAACACGGTGAGCGCAGCCCAATGGTCGTCAAGTCCGGCAACCGGATCCTGTTAGGCAAATGGCCCGGGTTAGAGATCGAAATCGACGGTAAAGGTCTTTTGATCATCAAGATGAGCTACATTTTCAATGTTATCGAGCAAGTCCGCAATCAACGCCGCAACCTAAGTCTCATGAAGCCTCGTTTCTGTTGCGCGACGCCAAGCTCGGCGTCGCGCAACTCCAAAACAAAGCAAACCAGAAGTATTAGTAAAGCGCGTTTGATCGACTACGCGTGATCACGAACGACCGCTTTCGTCGGTTGGTGCCGGAATTCTT
>CBDUOT010000134.1:0-8082 GCA_965368915.1 uncultured Rhodobacterales bacterium
TCGATGCCTTTTTCGCGCAAGTGCAGGGGTCCGTCCGCGTGCGCATGTCAGACGGAGAGGTGCGCCGCTTCGGCTATGCCGCCGCGAACGGTCATCCCTACCGGTCGATCGGGGCCGAACTCGTTCAGCGCGGCGCCGTGCCGGCCGAGGCCATTTCCGCCGCCGCAATCCGCGAATGGTGCCTTTCCCATCCTGAAGACACGGCCGCGCTTCTGCGCCACAACCCGTCGTTCGTGTTCTTCCGGGAACTCGACATCCCGACAGATTCCGGCCCTATCGGCACGGCTGGGTGTTCAGTGACGGCAGGGCGCAGTATTGCTGTGGACCCTGCGTTCGTTCCGCTGGGCGCACCGGTCTGGTTGGAAACGGAAGGGGGCGGGCGTCTGACCATCGCGCAGGATACCGGAAGCGCGATCAAGGGAAGCGGGCGCGTCGACCTTTTCTGCGGCACAGGACGTGTAGCGGGGGACGTGGCCGGCCGGATGAAGGATTCAGGCGTGATAGTCACCTTCGTGCCGCGCGACATTGCCGATGGGCCACGCGGATGAGGCGTCGTCCCCGCGGTCTGAGCCCAGAGGAAAAGGAACTCTGGAGCAAGGTTGCGGCGACAGCCCGCCCGATCCGTCCGGGTGCGGTCGCACCGCAACCGACTGCTGGACCGAAGCAACAGGGCGTCAGCCCTCCGCAGCCTGAGTTTCGCGCGGAGACGGTTCCGCGGCCGGTTACCGCGATCAAGGACTCGTCGCCCCGTTCCGATCGTGCCGCCCCACCCACATCTCCACGGATGGACCGTCGCATCCACACCTCACTGATGCGCGGCAAATTGCGCCCGGAGGGGAGGATCGATCTTCATGGCATGACGCTGGCCGAGGCGCATCCCGAGCTGATCCGCTTCGTGCTGTCCGCTCAGGCGCAAGGAAAGCGGCTTGTGCTTGTCATTACTGGCAAAGGCCGGCGCGGTGACGATCACGGCCCCATTCCTGAACGCGTTGGCGTTCTTCGCCACCAGGTTCCTCAGTGGCTTGCCCGACCGCCGCTTGGCGCGGCCGTCCTCGATGTCGTTCCCGCCCATCAGAAGCATGGTGGTTCAGGCGCGTTCTATGTCTATCTTCGACGCGCTCGCTGATTCGACCCAACTGCTTACGGGGCCGCGCCGGAAAGTGTCGCGACAGGAGCGAGAACGATTTCGGTCGCGCTTTGAACCGTTAGAACAGCGCCGGGAAGCAAACCCGTTCGACCCGTCTGATCACCCGCAAGTGCGGTGTCCACATCATCCATGCTGCCCAGGATCGACAGAAGGTCTGCTGATCTGCCTACGTTGAAATGGCCGTCGCCGATCGAAAAGGCCGTCGTATCGAGCAGCGTGACGTTCAGGTCCGCGATGTCGTTCAGATCGGTGAGGTTTCCAAGCCGATTGCGCTGGCCGGTCAGTCGTGCGGATAGTGCCAGCGCACGATCCTTCGTCGAAGTGAAGATGAGAAAGGGCTCCGGCAGCTTCCCGATCCGAAGTGCCTGCGCCCTGAACACGTCGACATCGATATCGGGCGAGATCAGCACCACACCCGCGATCCGTTTCAATCGCTTGCTGTCGCCTTCGATGGCGATCTGCCGCAATGCCTCCATCGTTAGCGCGGATCCCATGGAGTGGGCTACCACGACCAGGCGATCCGCGCCTGCCGCTTCAACCTCGCGGATCAGGTTTTCGAGCCCGTCTCGGGCAAAAAGTGCGCTGTCGCGATCATATGCGTAGCCGAGCGGATGGCCCAAGGAGGGCCAAGAGTAGTGAATGAGCACACCTTCAATATCGACATCGTGCCCAAGTTGGGCAAGCCGGTAGGCGCCTTCGGCGAAGGTGTTGTTGAAGCCGTGGATGAAGATGACAGCTTCACGCTCACCGCGAGGCCGCTGGCGTAGCGCGTTGGCGAGATCGGAGCGAAACGCCTGCGCGTCGCGGTAGAGAATCTCACGGGAGACGAGGAATTCCGTTTGTGGGTCCGGCGTTCGGCCCTTGCGGGGCCATTTGATTTCGCCCGGAAGGCGCTCGGGCGGGATCGTCACGTCGAGGCGTGCGAAACGTGTTGTCTCGCTTCGTTTTCCGCTGAACGTAACTCCCGTTTCGGGATCGACGGATCGGGTCGTTCCGATGAACACCGACTCTGTTTCTCCGAAGCTCACCGCCTCTGGCACAATGACAACGGCGCCCCGCGGCGTGCAGGCCACGAGCGCGAAGCATAGCATCGCTGTTGCGACAATCCGTGTGATCGCTTCCGCCCGGTGCATTGCGCATTTGTGATAGCGCGGCATGGGCGGGTTCGCCAGAGGTTCAGAGCACGTAGCGGCTCAGATCGGCCGACCGCGCCAGATCGCCAATATTCTTTTCCACGAAAGCGGCGTCGACAGTCACCGTGTCGCCCGTCCGATCCGGAGCCGCGAATGACAGCTCTTCGAACACGCGCTCCATCACCGTGTAAAGCCGCCGCGCCCCGATATTCTCCACGCTGCGGTTGACCTCCGCCGCGATGCTCGCAAGCGCTGCGATCCCGTCATCCGAGAAGCTGACCGTGACCGTTTCGGTCGCCATCAGGGCAGAGTACTGTCGCGTCAGGGCGTTGTCGGTCTCGGTAAGGATCCGCACGAAATCCTCCTCCGTAAGCGCCCTGAGTTCCACGCGGATCGGAAGGCGGCCTTGAAGCTCGGGCAGAAGGTCAGACGGTTTTGCGATGTGAAACGCGCCAGAGGCGATGAACAGGATGTGGTCGGTTTTCACCGGCCCGTACTTCGTGCTGACCGTGGTGCCTTCGATCAAAGGCAGCAGGTCGCGCTGGACGCCCTCTCGGCTTACATCGGCGCCGCGCGTTTCCGCACGCGCGCAGACCTTGTCGATCTCGTCGATGAAGACGATCCCGTTTTCCTGCACGGAGTCGAGCGCGGCAGCCTTAACCGCCTCGTCGTCAAGAAGCTTGTCGGCTTCTTCGGAAATCAGCAACTCATAGCTTTCAGCCACGGACATCTTCTTGCGGACACGACGCCCGCCGAAGGCCTTGCCGAAGATATCGCCCAGATTCATCATGCCCATGCCTTGTTGACCGGGCATGTCCAGCATCGGCATCTGGGGCATGGTTTCCGCGATCTCGAACTCGATAACGGTGTTGTCGAGTTCACCCTTCTTCAGGCGGGTCCGAAACATCTCACGCGTCTGTTCGCGTGCATCAGGCCCCGCGATCGCCTCGATCACCCGGTCTTCGGCCGCCTGATGGGCGCGCGCCTTGACCTCTTCGCGCATCCGTTCACGCGTTTCGGCAATCGCGGCATCGGTTAGATCGCGAACGATCTGCTCAACATCGCGGCCGACATAGCCAACTTCTGTGAATTTCGTGGCCTCGACCTTGATAAAGGGCGCTTTCGCAAGCTTGGCGAGTCGCCGCGAGATCTCGGTCTTGCCGACGCCCGTCGGTCCAATCATCAGGATGTTCTTCGGGTAGACCTCTTCGCGAAGGTCGTCCGACAGCTGCTTGCGACGCCAGCGGTTTCGTAGCGCCACGGCAACGGCGCGCTTGGCGTCCTTCTGGCCGATGATGAAGCGGTCGAGTTCCGAAACGATCTCGCGTGGGGTCAGGTCGGTCATTTGATCTCCGAATAAGGCGGAAGGCGGTGCTTGCCCGGAAAGTCGGGCAGCGCGCGCATCACCGCGCGCCGAAGGGGAATCCACCAGGTTCCAAGCGTGGTGAAGAACAGTCCGAGCAGGATAAGGATCATCGCCCATTCCTTCAGACTCGCTCGGCCGTCGCCGGCAACCGCCCAGTAGATGATGGCTGCGATGTAGATGATCCCGGCCGTGAGGAACGACCGGCGATCGATGACGAGCGCCATGAATGTGAATGCGCCGAGGGCGAGCACTGTGGGCAGGATGTTTGCGCCGCCTTCCCCGGTTCCATAAATGTTTCCGGCGACCGCATTGACGAGAGCGCCGGCGGCAAGAAGATGCAGCCAGAACGCCGTTGCCGATTGGCGCCCGATCCTGTGCGGGTCTTTGAGGTCGAACCACATCGCACCGGCGAAAGCCCCGACACCGAAGACGAGCGAGGCGAATGTCAGGTTAGCGCGCGGTACGAAGCTGCGGGCCCAACCTTCGACATCATCGAACGTTCCACCGGGGTTGTACCGTGTGAACAAAGCGTAAGTCGCCATAAGGGCGAACACACCAACGACGAACATCGCGAAAGGTAAGCGAAAGCGGCGGAACCAAAGTGCGGTCGCGATGGCTGCGCCGACCGCGGAGAGCATCGCGACCGACCTGAGCCCAAGGTTCGATTGGCCAAGAAATGTCAGCGCCGAGACGTAGATACCGCTGGAATAGGCACTGACTAGAACCATCGAGGGCAGGTTCATTCGCCAGCGCAGCGTGAAGTAGCCAGCCATCCACCAGGCAATCGCCGCAATGATCGCGGGGATCGCGATAAGGATCGTGACGCCGCCTACCACCCCGAGAAGCAGCGCGACGCCGCCAAGAAGGATTGCCAGTCCGATCGCGACGAAAATCTCGGCAAAGCCTTTGAAGAACTCGAAGGGCTCGTCTTCCTTGGTCCGCGCGGTGCGGACGCCGGCGCGCTCCTCGGCAAGCACCCGCAGTTCGGCGGCCTGCGCCTCCGTCAGGATGCCGGCCTTTACAGCTGCCCTGATGTCGGCCGGGTCCATCGCTTGCGGCGATTCAGCCACGGATCGTCTCCACGGTCAGGTTGCCATTCGTGTAGACACAGATGTCCGCCGCAATCGCCATCGCCTTTCGGGCGACATCTTCGGCGGAGTGGTCTGTCTCCATCAAACCCCGCGCTGCGGCGAGCGCGAAGTTCCCGCCGGAGCCGATGGCGGCAACGTCGTGTTCGGGCTCAAGCACATCGCCCGCTCCGGTCACGACAAGCAGCGTCGTGCCGTCGGTCACGATCAGCATCGCTTCGAGTTTTTGCAGGTACTTGTCTGTCCGCCATTCCTTGGCGAGCTCGACACAACCGCGCATGAGCTGACCCGGCGCAGCCTCGAGCTTTTTCTCCAACCGTTCAAGCAAGGTGAAAGCATCTGCGGTCGAGCCAGCGAAGCCAACGACCACGTCCTTTCCGCCGGGCGAGAGCCGCCGAACCTTCCTTGCCGTGCCTTTGATGACGGTCTGCCCGAGGCTCACCTGTCCATCACCGGCGACGACCACCTCACCACCGCGGCGCACGCCGATGATCGTCGTGCCATGCCAGCCCGGAAATTTCTCGTCGGCCATGAAACCCTCCGTTCGCAATCGCCTATATGGCTTCGCCAAGGGCCGGCCGCAACCGGCGCAGCAAAAGGGCGCCCGAAGGCGCCCCTTGTTCGATGTGGACCGTCAGCCTCAGATCGCCGACTCAATCCAGGTCTGCAGCGCAGCCTTCGGCGCCGCGCCAACCTTGTTTGAAACGATCTGGCCGTCTTTGAACATGAAAAGCGCCGGAATACCGCGCACCCCCATCTGGGCGGGCGAATCGGGGTTCTCATCCACGTTCACCTTCACGATCTTCACCTTGCCGGCATACTGATCGGAAAGCTCTTCGAGGGCGGGACCGATCTGCTTGCAGGGGCCGCACCATTCGGCCCAAAAGTCCACGACGACCGGAATCGGCGATTGGCGGACTTCGTTGTCGAAGGTCGCGTCGGTTACGGGAACGGTGGCCATGTTCAAACTCCAGTTCGGAAAGCGTTGGGCGAAAGGTATGGTCGGCCCCGAACCGCGTCAAGGGATGGTGGTGGATCGAAGTGCATCCCTCACGATATCGGGATGCAGCGGCATGAGGCGCCCTGACCTCGTCCACAAGATTGCGGTCTCGATCCGTCGATCGGGATAGATCTGACCAAGCATCGCGGCATAGGCCCCCATCTGCCTTAGGATGCCGTCCGGCACATCTTCGGGGCGTGAGGGAATGACGGCGTTCGATTTATAGTCGATGGCAACAATTCGTTCGGGCCCTACGAGGAGCCGGTCGATCGTACCATGCAGAACACGGCCAGACAGCTCGGCCACGGGCGCGGTAAGCTCCACCTCTGCGAGCGCTTCGGGCACGAGAAACGGGGCCATGTCATCCGACAAAAGAACCCCACGTGCTTCGGCCAACAGTTCGGCCGCTTCTACGGGCCCGACCGGTTCATCACCCCCGGCGAGAAGCGCCTCTGCCGTCACGGCCCAGTCCTCTTGGGGCAAAAGCGGCAGATGCTCAAGAAGAGCGTGAAGCCGCGTGCCGCGCCGTTTCGCGCTTTCTTCATCCAACCCCTCCTCGCCAGGAAGAGCCTTCGCGCCAGCGAGGGCGGACGGCGACAGAATCGTGGCGGCTTCTGGCAGCCCCGGCGCGGGGGTGGCCAGCCAGTCCGGAAGCTCTTGCGCGATTTCTGCTGGCGCGGCCTCGCTGAGACCTGGCGCAGGCCAATCGCCGTGTTCAAGCCGCAGGCCCGGTCCGAACCCGAACTCGGACCCGTCCGGACTCAGGCGTGCCGCACCCGCCTTTTCCAAACCCGCCTCGACAAGCCGGTACCAGCTGTCAGCCCCCTCGCCCACTTCGCCGGCGCCACAGATTATCAGCCAGACTTCGGCCCGTGTCATCGCAACGTAAAGAAGGCGCATGCGCTCCTCTTCCTGCCGCTCTTTGAGCGCCGCTCGTTCCTCGGCGATGCTTTCGGGGCTCTCGTCGGCGCGGGTACGCCAGACGGCCTGATCGTCGATTTTGTAGATCTCATCCCGAATATCGCCTCGCGGCTTGGATGTGTCCGGAAGGAAGACGACCGGTGCCTCCAGACCCTTCGCGCCATGAACCGTCATGACGCGGATCGCTTTCGAGGCGGAATCGAGCCTTCGTTTGACCTCTACGTCATCGGTTTCCATCCAGACGATGAAGCCCGTGAGGCTTGGCACTTCCGACTGTTCGAACGCCAAAGCCTGAGCGAGAAGCGCATCGATTCCGTCCTCCGCTTCCTGCCCAAGTCGCCCGATCAACCGACGCCGCCCGTCGTGGCGCGTCAGAAGCCGCTCAATCAGATCGTACGGCCTGAGGAAATCAGCGTGTCGCCGAAGGTCGTTCAGAATGACAAGCGTCGAAGCATGTTCTTCAGCCCGTTCACGCAGGGCCGTCCAGAGGTATTTGCCCTGCTCCCGAGGCTTCGCCAGACTGTATATTTGCCCTTCACTCCACCCGAAGAGCGGCGATCTTAGCGCGGCGGCGAGCGACAGATCGTCTTCCGGGGTGGCGAGAAAGTTGAGTAGCGCGGCGATGTCGCGCACCGCAAGCTCTCCTCCCAGCCTCAGCCGGTCTGCGCCCGCGATTTGAAGGCCGGCTGCCTTGCAGGCGCGGATAATCTCATGGAACAGTTCCGACCGGCGCTGAACGAGGACCAGGATGTCACCCTCATCGATCGCCTTGTCGCCTTCGCGCGTCGGTATGCGCGTTCCGGAATCGATCATCCCTCGGATCTCGGCAGCGACCTTGTTCGCGAGAATAACTGTGTGATGATCCTCGGGCAGCAGGTCGACCGGGTCGAACCATTCCCGTTCTTCGGGCTTCTCGGTCTTAGGCACCACCTCCCAAAGGTCGACGCGGCCAGGAAGTTCTGGGCGGAAGGCCACATGCTTCAATGGCCCGCCGAGGCCGCGGTTCACACGCTCGTCGAAGGTAAGGTCGACCACTTTCAGAATCGCCTCGGACGAGCGGAACGAGTGGGTGAGCAGACGCTCCTGGAAGGGCATGGCGAGACTGTCATATTTCTTGCGGAAATGGTCCCGCATAGCCTCGAATGCGCGGAGGTCGGCGCCCTGGAAGGAGTAGATGGACTGCTTCATGTCGCCGACGACGAAAATTGTCCGTTCTTGCCCGCGTGCGCCCTCGCCTGCCGTAAACTCCTCCGCAAGCCGCTCGATGACTTTCCACTGCTGGGGACTCGTGTCCTGCGCCTCGTCCACGAGGATATGATCAATTCCGCCGTCGAGCCGGTATAGAACCCAAGCAGCGACCGATCGGTCCGAAAGCAGGGCGGCGGACCGCGTGATGAGGTCGTCAAAGTCGAGCCAGCCGGACTGGG
>CBDUOT010000135.1:0-8027 GCA_965368915.1 uncultured Rhodobacterales bacterium
GAGCGGACCGGGCCGCAATCCATGTGGACGAAGTTTGAACGTGAGTATTTGCCGACGCCGCCAGCCTCGCACGCGGCTGCGGCTCGGAACATCTGCGAAACCGACCGCGACCGCAGCCTGAGATCGGCTGCCTGGGCTTTCATGTGAAGCGAGTTCTTCGCCACACCGCCCGACCGCGACCTGAGAAGCGCATTCGTCCGCGCCGTGCGGTAGCCGGAAAGAAGCATGTAGGGCTCGCCCACGTCGAGAAGCCGATGCGCTGCCGCAGCGATATCGACCGTGCGCGGATCGATTTCCTTGGTGGCGTCTGACCGCCAGTCGCGCATGAAGTAGGTGATTTCGTTCATGGCCTCGGGGATATACTTCCCCTCGATCCAATAGATGGTGTCGATGCTTTCTCCTGTGCGGCCGGAATACATCCGGATGCGCCGGACGTCGCCGGCTCCGCGAAGAAGACCAAATGCATTGGAGCAAGTGGGTGCCGCTGCCACAGCGGTAGCGGCAAACACCCCAAGCAATCCACGCCGAGTGAAGCTCATTGTCGTGTGATTTGTCATGGCTCTACGCCTGTCCCGTCGCAATTAGCCACCTTGTTTCAGTGGCTTTTATGTCGATGTCCCCAAGTGCAAGTCTTTTATGGCACAAGACGATTCACTCGCCAACGGACAATTCCGCGCAGATAGGAATTCAATCATTGATCGGCGAAATGCCGCTGATTCAGGCGATATGCCTGCGCATGGGGCAAAGATCGCTTGCGCTGTTGCCCTCCTGCATCAGCGGTTCGGGCGCGCGATGCGGCGTGTCCGGATCGTGAATGGACAGGGAACCACAAATCCCCGACACTCGTTCTTTAGGGAACGGGTAACGGTATAGAGGCTTTCATGTCAGCGGCATTCATGCGCCCGCAGCTTTCAGAACTTGGCATTTTTCGATTTGTGATTTCATTGCTCGCCTTGGTTTTTCTGGCGCAGCCTTCGCAGTCGTCCGATCTTGCTTACCGTCAGGCCGTCGCCGCAGAGCTGGCTTCCTCGCCAGCGCTGGCGGAATTCTACCGCGAACGGGACTATGCCCCGATCTGGACATCGGCAGCAGACGTTGATCGTCGTGCTGCGCTTTTCAGGGCGCTTACGATGGCCCGAGGTCATGGGCTTCCACCCCAGCGATACGATGCCGAAGGGCTGAAGGCCGCGTTCCGCTCACTCGCATCCGAACGTCAGCGGGGCAGGGTCGAAGCCCGTGTCACCAAGGCATTCATTTCGTATGCCGAGGATGTGCAGTCTGGCGTTCTCGATCCCCTCCGCGTGGATAGCGGCATTGTACGAGAGGTCCCAAAGCGCGACCGCCTCGCGACGCTACGTGCGTTTGCAGCCTCCGATCCGGCGGAGTTCATCAACTCGCTGCCGCCGCAAGCGCCGCAGTATGAACAGCTGCGCCGGGCGAAAATGGACCTGGAACTGCTGATTTCGCGGGGCGGTTGGGGTGAGACGGTTCGCGCCAAGAAGCTGAGCCCCGGCGATTCAGGGCCAGAGGTCATTGCGCTGCGCGACAGGCTCGTCCGCATGGGCTACATGACGCGCAGCGTTGCCGCGGACTTCGACGGCGAGATGCAGAAAGCCGTGCAGCGGTTCCAGATTGCCCATGGGCTTCAGCCCGACGGGGTTGCGGGCGCAGGCACGCTTGCCGAAATCAACACGAGCGCCGAAACCCGGCTTCATTCGGTCGTCGTCGCGATGGAGCGGCTGCGCTGGATGAACGGCATCTCGCTCGGTCGGCGCCACATCTGGGTCAACCTGCCTGACTTCACCGCAAAAGTCATCGACGACGGCAAGGTGACGTTCGAAACCGTGACCGTCGTGGGCATGGACCAGCACGATCGCCGCAGCCCCGAATTCTCTGACCAGATGGAGCACATGGTCATCAATCCGACCTGGAACGTGCCGCGGTCCATCACGGTCAAGGAATATCTGCCGATGCTGCAGAAGAACCCAAACGCTGTCGGGCATCTGAAGATCGTCGACCGGCGGGGCAGGGTAGTGAACCGGAGCCAGACAAACTTTAACCAGTTCACAGCGCGGAACTTCCCGTTCTCGATGTCGCAGCCACCGTCGGACCGGAACGCCTTGGGGCTGGTGAAGTTCATGTTCCCCAACCGTTGGAACATCTATCTGCACGACACACCCTCGAAGTCGCTCTTCCAGAAGGAAGTCCGCGCCTTCAGTCACGGATGTATTCGTCTCGGATCGCCCTTCGAGTTCGCGTACACGCTGCTTTCGCGCCAAACGGACGACCCGAAGGGGGTGTTTCATCGCCACTTGGCGACGGGGCGCGAAACAACGGTTCCGCTTGAGCAACCGGTGCCCGTACATATCGTCTATTTCACAGCATGGCCCGATGCCCGCGGCAAGATCGAGTATCGACGTGACGTCTACGGGCGCGATCGTCGAATTTTCGATGCGCTGTCGGCGGCCGGGGTGGTCTTGGACGAGGTTCGAGGATAAGTCTTTCCCCCGGGGGCAGCGGGCCCCTGGTATCGGATTTGGAAAGCGCCATGTCCCACACTGTCGGCGAAATTGCTGAAGCGCTCGGCGCGGCAGCCGACGGGGATCTTTCGTTGAAAATCACGGGGGCGGCCGAACCTGCTACGGCGGGTCCCGAAGAACTCGCGCTTGCAATGGACCAGAAATACGCCGGTGGCTTCGCCAACGGGCGGGCACGTGCGGCGGTCCTTTGGGAAGGCGCCGACTGGCGCGCGCTTGGCCTTGAGGCGGCAATCTTCGTGACGCGGCCGCGCGTGGCGATGGCGGGAGTCACGCGCCGGCTCGATCCCGGGCCGGCCATCGCGCCGGGCGTTCATCCGACGGCAGTGATCGACCCCGCTGCCGTTATCGCGGACGATGCGGCCATCGGCCCCTATGTCATCGTCGCCGCAGGGGCGCGGATCGGGCAGGGCGCCCGGATCGCCGCCCATGTTTCGATCGGAACGGACAGCGTGATCGGAGACGACGCGCTGATCAACGCGGGTGTCCGCATCGGCGCCCGTGTCAGGATCGGCGACCGCTTCATTTGCCAGCCGGGCGCCGTGATCGGCGCTGACGGCTTTTCCTTCGTGACGCCCGAAAAGTCCGGCGCCGAGGAGATCCGGGAAACGCTGGGCGAGCGCAAGGAAATCCGGGCACAAAAATGGTTGCGCATCCATTCGCTCGGCGGCGTGGAGATTGGTGACGACGTGGAGATCGGCGCGAACACGACGATAGACTCCGGCACCATACGCGCCACCTCGATCGGATCGGGCACGAAGCTGGATAACCTGGTCCATCTCGGCCACAACGTCATCGTGGGGCGCGACTGCCTGCTCTGCGGCCAAACGGGGATCGCCGGGTCGGTCCGGATCGGCGATCGCGTCATTCTTGGCGGGCAGGTCGGGGCATCGGACAACATTTTCATCGGCGACGACGTGATCGCGGGCGGGGGTACCAAGATCCTGTCGAACGCGCCGGCGGGCCGGGTGCTTCTGGGCTATCCGGCGATCAAGATGGACAGCCACATCGATGCGTGGAAACACATCCGAAGGCTCGGGCGACTTTTCGATCAGGTGGCCGAACTTCGTGAAGCTGTTACACGACTCGGCGTAGCAGAGCGCAAAGGGAAAAACGATGACGAGCAGCATTAAGGAAAGCGTCAGCGACAAGGTGATCGCGATCATCGCCGAACAGGCGGTCCTCGATGTCTCTCAGGTGTCGCGCGACATGAGCCTCGAGGAACTGGGGATCGATAGTCTCGGTCTGGTGGAATCCATTTTCGCGATCGAAGAGGCGTTCGACGTCACGGTGCCGTTCAACGCGAACGAGCCGGAGAAGAACGACTTCGACATCTCCTCCGTGGACGCGATCATTCGCGCCGTCGAGGGCCTGGTCGCCAAGTCCGCATGAAGCGCGTCGCCGTCACGGGCACGGGCACCATCAATGCGCTCGGCCATGATGTCTCATCGACCTACGAGGCGATGCGCGAGGGCCGCTGTGGCATTGGCGCGCTCGACCTTCGCGACGTGGAACGTCTGTCGATCCGGATCGGGGGACAGGTCCGCGACTGGGAGGCGGAGACTTATTTCAATCGGCAGGAACTGGCGCTCTACGACCGGTTCACGCAGTTCACGATGCTCGCCGCGCGTCAGGCGATGGAGCAGTCCGGTCTCGAGATCAGAGAGCGCCTGTCGCTTCAGGCGGGCGTCGTTCTGGGGACGGCTGGCGGCGGCGTCAACACGTGGGATGAGAACTACAGGGCCGTCTACGAAGAGGGCAAGAACCGCGTCCATCCGTTCGTTGTGCCGAAGCTGATGAACAACTCCGCCGCATCCCATGTCAGCATGGAGTGGAACCTGCGCGGGCCGTCATTCACTGTGGCCACCGCTTGCGCGTCGTCGAACCACGCCATGGGTCTTGCGTTTCAGATGATCCGCTCGGGCATGGCGAAGGTGATGGTGACCGGCGGGTCCGAGGCGATGCTGTGTTTCGGCGGAGTGAAAGCCTGGGAAGGCCTGAGGGTCATGTCGAAGGACGCCTGCCGGCCGTTCTCGGCAAATCGCAATGGCATGGTTCAGGGCGAAGGCGCGGGTGTCTTCGTCTTCGAGGAATGGGATCATGCCGTCGCGCGTGGAGCCGACATCCTTGCTGAGGTGGCTGGGTTCTCGATGACCTCGGACGCGGCCGATATCGTGATGCCCAATCAGGCCGGGGCCGAACGGGCGATTGCGGGTGCGCTGGCGGATGCGCGCCTCGACGCCACAGACGTCGGCTATATCAACGCCCACGGCACCGGAACGGCCGCGAACGACAAGACCGAATGCGCGGCTGTCGCGCATGTCTTTGGCCACCATGCCAATCGGCTGCTCATATCTTCGACCAAATCGATGCATGGCCATCTGATCGGTGGGACCGGCGCGGTTGAGCTTCTGGCCTGCCTGATGGCGTTGCGCGACGGGATTGTCGCACCGACCATAGGGTATGAAGAACCTGACCCGGAATGCGCGCTCGACGTCGTTCCGAACGAAGCGCGCGAAGCCAAGGTCTCGGCCGTGCTGTCGAACGCCTTCGCCTTCGGCGGGCTGAACGCGGTAATCGCGCTGAAGAAGGTTTAATCTCCTTCCTCCGCAAAGAAAAAGCGCCGCTCGATGGAGCGACGCTTTCAATTCCGTCAGCAGGCGTCTCCGCCAGGTTTACTGCTGCGCAGGTTGCACGGTCTTGGCCAGTGCCTCGAAGCCCGCCGTGAAGCCTGCAAGCGAGATGTCCACATCGACGGTGCGCGACGGGTCGGCGACCGGAACAACCGAGATCACCGCGACCTTGCCCTTGCGGAACTGGGCAAGATCTTCCGCCGTGAATCCAACGCGGGCCACGCAGCCTACTTCGGTGCAGAAGGTAAACGGATAGCGCTTGGTCTGCCCGGCATCGACCGTGATGTTGAGCTGCTGGGTCAGCAGCGTCTCGAGCGGCGTGATGATCGTCGCGCCCGCCGCAGCTTCGCTGCCCTCGGGCAATGCGAGAATGCTGATTTCAGAGATCGGCTGGTCGCTCTCTTTTTCCTTCAGGAGCTGGTAGAGCTGGCAGGGATCGGATCCATCCTCCGTTCTCACGCAGCGCAGCTGCCAGTCTCCATGCGTTTCTGCGACATAGGGTTCGCCGAGGCCGTCAGCAGCCGCGGGAGCGGCTTCGGCCGGTGCAGCTTCGGCCGGTGCAGCCTCGGGCTGCTCTGCTTCGGTCGCAGCGGCTTCGGGGGTTGCGGTGTCTTCGGTGGTGTCCTGCGCCACAAGCGGGGTCGCGGCCATCAGTGCGAACGCGAGCGTCAGGTACTTGGGAAATCCGGGCATGTGTTCTTCCATTGAGACTCGTTGGTCAAAGCGCGATTTAACATGGCCATCAAGGAGTGTCAGCGCCGAAACGTGCCCCAACAGAGCTCAGCGGCATTCCGCGCAACGGTCGCGGCGTCGGCAAGTTGCCCGTACAGAAGGAATCTCTAAATGAAAAGAAGGGCCCGCGAGGGCCCTTCCCAAATTCTTGCTCCCTGTCGGACAGGCCGACTTAGTCATTGGTGCGAACGCTATTCAGTTCGTCCCACTGCGTCAACAGGAAAAATTGCGTGTCGCACAATTCTGATTTCGCTCAAGAAAAATGCCGCGCCCATCAGGCGCGGCCAGTCCAACAGGGAGAAAGCAACATCAAGACGACGAGTAAGTTCGCCCGAATGCAATCAAGACTGGCATGACAGAGTTAAGATTGTATTGTTCCCGCGAAATCTGACCAACCAGGGGGACGGCGTGCTGACGGAGAAGGGTATATTTGTTGGTGGTGGTGGTGAGGTGTACGCCCTGCCGCAGGAACTGCTTCTGAAGTATGGCAACCGTCACGGTCTGATCGCCGGAGCCACAGGTACTGGCAAGACGGTCACGCTTCAGATCCTCGCCGAGAGCTTTTCGGCCGCCGGCGTACCGGTCTTCCTGTCAGACGTCAAAGGCGACCTCGCGGGGCTCGCCGTTTCCGGATCGTCCGAGGCCAAGCTGCACGACGCCTTCATGAAGCGCTGCGCGACGATCGGCTACGAGCTGAACTACCAGGCCTTCCCGGTTGCGTTCTGGGATCTCTTCGGTGAACAGGGTCACCCGGTCAGAACGACCGTGACCGAGATGGGCCCGCTTTTGCTGTCACGCCTCATGGACCTGACCGACGCGCAGGAAGGGGTGCTCAACATCGCCTTCCGTCTGGCAGACGAAGAGGGCTTGCCGCTTCTCGACCTCAAGGATCTGCAGTCGATGCTGGTCTGGATTGGCCAGAACGCCAACGAGATCAGCCTGCGCTACGGCAATGTTGCCACCTCCACGATCGGGGCAATCCAGCGCGAGCTTCTGGTCCTTGAGAACCAGGGGGGCACACGCCTTTTCGGCGAACCTGCGCTCGACATCGCCGACATGATGCGCACCGCCCCTGACGGGCGGGGGCAGATCAACATCCTTGCCGCCGACAAGCTCATGGGTTCGCCGCGCCTCTATGCGACGTTCCTTCTGTGGCTATTGTCGGAACTCTTCGAAGACCTTCCCGAGGTCGGTGATCCGGACAAGCCAAAGTTCGTCTTCTTCTTCGACGAGGCGCATCTTCTGTTCGACGACGCGCCGAAAGTGCTGGTCGACAAGGTCGAGCAAGTCGCGCGTTTGATCCGGTCCAAGGGGGTAGGGGTTTACTTCATCACCCAGAACCCCGCCGACGTGCCCGACGACATTCTCGGCCAGCTCGGCAATCGCGTTCAGCACGCCCTGCGCGCGTTCACCGCAAAGGACCAGAAGGATCTCGCGCGCGCCGCTCAGAATTACCGCCCCAATCCGCGCTTCGACACCGAGACCGCGATCAAGGAGGTCGGCATCGGAGAGGCGGTAACATCGTTCCTGGAGGCAAAAGGCACGCCGGGCGTCGTGGAGCGCACGTTGATTCGACCGCCCGCGAGCCAGTTGGGTCCGATCACCGCGGCAGAACGCCAGGCTGCAATCGCGGCGTCGGGGCTTGGTGCGAAATACGAAACCACCATTGACCGGGACTCTGCGTTCGAGCGGCTTCAGGCCCGCGCAGAAAGCGCCGCGAGTGCTGCAGCTGAAGCCGAGGAAAAAGAGCAGGAGATGGCTGAAGAGCTTCGGGAGTTGAAGCGAGCGCGCCGCTATGACGGCAGCAAGGCAAAGAAATCGACCTCTCGCCGTTCTTCTCGCAGTGACAGCCTCGCCACCGCCTTCGGCAAAAGCGTCGTACGACAGCTCGGCACGAAGACTGGCCAGGCAATTGTCCGTGGAATCCTTGGCAGCCTATTTAAGTCGAGGTAGCGTCGCGGTGTTGGCAACTGTTTTTGCACAGGAAGCACATTGTTGCTTAGTCGCTGCAACTCCCCGGGTTTGCCAACGAAAGACCGTTTTCTTGCCCGTAAATGATGTTAGGCAAGTTTTCAGCGGTTGCGGGTGCCGCCCGTATTCACCGGTAGCGACCATTTAAAGGAGG
>CBDUOT010000136.1:0-8017 GCA_965368915.1 uncultured Rhodobacterales bacterium
ACGAACTGGAGCGGATCAACGGCAAGAAGGCGCTGGTCACGATGTGTATCGGCGGTGGCCAAGGCATCGCGCTCGCCATCGAGAGGGTCTGACCGCCAGCCAGCGCCCGCGCAATCGGCACTCCGGCACCCAAATCTCGTGATGTGCGGTCGTTGACGCCGCGCAGTCAGAGTTAGGCGTTTGTTCACTTGCATGGGCGAGGGTTGCGGACGCGCGGCCACGGAGTGGCGCGTGTCCGGGCCGGAGGCGTGAAGTGACCATCGCTGAAAAACTGGCGAACGAACGCCGCGCCCGGCTCGCGGCAGAACGCCTCCTGGATCAGAAGAAGAGGGAGCTTTTCGCGGCGAATACGCAACTTGCGCGCCATGCGCGGGCATTGTCCGATCAGATCGTCGAACAACGATACGGACTTGAACATGCCCATTGCGAAACGGAAGCGCTGAAGGGGCAGAACAGCCGCACGCTGAAGCAACTCGAACAGGCAACGTTGCGCGCTGAGATCGCACAGCAGCGTCTTTGGGACGCGGTACAGACGATCGAAGATGGCTTTGCTCTTTACGACCGGGAATTGAAACTCGTGACCGCAAACCGCGCCTGGTTTGAGTTGTTCGATGGCAAAGCGGGCATCTCGCAGGGAGCGCACTACGAAGTTGTCCTGAGGGCGATTTGTGGATCCGGTCTTGTCGAACTGGACGGTCGCGCACCTGCCGACTGGTTAGACATCATGATAGAGAGGATCGCACATGAAAATATTCCCCCGGCGTTTCTCCAGCTTATCGATGGGCGTCACATCAAGCTGATCGATCGATGGGGCGAGGCGGGGGATCTGGTCTCGATCGCGCTCGATATCACGGAGACGATGCACCGCGAGGTGGAACTTGAGGAGGCGCGCGCCAAGGCCGAGGCTGCGAACCGCGCGAAGTCCGCGTTCCTGGCCAACATGAGCCATGAGATCCGCACGCCCTTGAATGGCGTCGTCGGGATGGCGGAACTTCTCTGCGGATCGGACTTGTCGGCCGAGCAGCACCTCTTTGCCGAGACGATAAAGTCTTCGGGCGAAGCGCTTTTGCAAATCATCAACGATATCCTCGACTATTCCAAGATCGAGGCCAATAGGATGCGGCTGAGCCCCGAACCTTTCGATCTTGAGCGTTGTCTGCATGAAGTGATGCTGTTGCTCCAGCCGCTCGCTCGCGAGAAGGGAGTAGCTCTTAGCGTCGATTTCGACCTGTTTCTTCCCACTCGCTACGTCGCCGACTCGGGCCGTGTCCGTCAGATCCTGGTCAATTTGATCGGCAACGCGGTCAAGTTCACATCTCAAGGTCATGTCGCTGCCCGCGTTGTTGGGATCGAGCAAAGCGATGGTCGCTACGACCTGCGTATCAGCGTCGAGGATACCGGGATCGGCATTGCACCTGAAATGGCCGAGCACATCTTCGGTGAGTTCAACCAGGTCGAGGATCAGTCGAACCGCCACTACGAAGGCACCGGTCTCGGTCTCGCGATCACCCGTCAGCTCGTCGATCTGATGGGGGGAGAGATATGGGTCGATAGCGTGCCGGGGGAAGGTTCGTGCTTCGGGTTTAAAGTGACATTCGATGCGGCTGAGCCGAACGAATTGAACGATGGGCCAGATTGGCCGATCCTGCTAAGGCGCGCGCTGATATTGGATGCCGCACAGATCGATCGCGTGATCCTTGAGCGGCAGCTTCGGACGCTTGGACTTGACGTGACAGCCTGCCACGAAATGCAGGAGGCGCTTGAAGCGGCCGAACGGGTCGCCTTCGACGTGATCCTTGTTGATGGCGATATCCCCGGATTGGACATTGCCTCGCTTTCCACCGCATTTGCCCGGCGATCAAGCGACGTACCGGTCCTCCTGATGTCGAGCAACCTGGCAGCGAGGACAGAGGATGCCACCAACGTGAGGACGGTTCTGCAAAAACCGGTTCTTCGCGCTAGGCTGCTTCGCGCGTTGCGCGATCTTTCCTATCCCGAAGGAGATGTGCCGCCTTCGCAAGCCGAGATTGCGGGCACTGCGCAGCCGATGGTGAAGTCGCGGCGGATGCGTGTTCTTGCCGTCGAGGACAACTGCACCAATCAGCTCGTGTTCCAGAAGATGGTAGCTGAACTTGACCTCGAGCTGCGCTTCGCAAGCAATGGACGTGACGCGCTGAATGAGTGGGCTTCGTTCCAGCCCGATCTTATCTTCATGGACATTTCGATGCCAGATATGGACGGGCGTGAGGCGACGCGGGCCATCCGCCACGCAGAGGCCACGCGCGGCTTGCCAAGGGTTCCCGTCATCGCGCTGACGGCTCACGCGATGGGGGGCGATGACGAGACGATCCTTGCCGCCGGGCTGGATCATTATCTGACGAAACCGCTCCGAAAATCGGCAATCTCCGAAATGATCTCGGCATATTGCCCCGCAGAGGCGCGGCCAGTGTCGTGCGCCCTCACCGAGGGTGCCTAGCCGCCGCTTGGATCGCCCGGCGACGTTGTCCCCCTGCGCCCTCGCTCAAACTACAGCGAGAATTTCCAGGAACGCGGGTCCGAAACGCTCCGCTTTCTGTGGCCCCATCCCTCCGATCCGTTCCAGATCGGTCAGGCTCTGCGGTTTCGCTTCGGCGATTTTTCGCAATGTCGCGGGCGCGCAGGTCAGATATTTCCCGGTCCCGTCCTCGCCACGGTTTAGCTCCGCCTGTGCGGCCATCAGCCGGTCGAAAACATCGCCTGCCTCGCGCCCGGCAAGTTTGCGCCTCGCGGGGTGCATCTCTTCTCTCGCACCGGTGATCACTTCGAGAAAGACCGCGCCAAAGCTTTCGAGCTTCTTCGCGCCCACCCCGCTCACCCGCGCCATCTGATCGAGCGTCACGGGTTGAGTCTCGGCCATTTCGATCAGTGTGCGGTCGGGGAAAATCACATAGGCAGGCACCCGCGCCGCTTCTGCCAAGGCCCGACGCTTGGCCTTAAGCGCGGATAGTAGGGACGCGTTCTCTTCGGATACGAGCATCTTCACCGCGGGTTTCCCCAGCGCCTTGCGGATCGTGTCGCGGCGGAGGGTGACCTGCGCCTCGTCACGCAAGATCGGCAAGGCGGCGTCGGTCATGCGGAAGGCGCCGTGACGGTCAGGATCAGGGCGGATCAGGTCATGACCCATCATCTGGCGGAAAACGGCCTGCCACTGGGCTTTGGGAAGGTCTCGCCCGACGCCAAATGTGGGCAGCGTGTCGTGGCCCCGTTGACGCACTTTTTCCGTCTCGTTGCCGGTCAGGATGTCGATCAGATGGCCAGCGCCGAAACTTTCGCCAGTGCGCAGGATCGCTGACAGGGCCTTTCGGACCGCTTCCGTTCCATCGAACACATCAGGTGGGGTGTCGCACAGATCGCAGGCACCGCAGGGTTCGGAGGTCTCGCCAAAATAGGCCAGCAGACGCTGGCGCCGGCACGACGTCGCTTCGGCGAGGCCGAGAAGCGCGTTCAGCCGCGCGTGGTCGGCAGCCTTGCGTTCACCCGGCGCGATTCCCTCGTCGACCTGGGTGCGGCGAAGTCGGATGTCGTCCGGACCATAAAGCGTCAGCGTCTCGGCAGGCGCCCCGTCGCGACCAGCGCGACCGATCTCCTGATAGTAGGCCTCGATCGATTTCGGCAGGTCGGCGTGGGCCACCCAACGGATGTCTGGCTTGTCGATCCCCATTCCGAAGGCCACGGTCGCCACGACGATAAGCCCGTCTTCTTGCTGGAAACGCGCCTCTACCAGCCGCCTGTCATCGGCCTCCATCCCGCCGTGATAGTGACAGGCGGCATGGCCTTCGGCGCGCAAAGCCGCGGCCAACGTTTCGGTCTTGGCCCGTGTCGCGCAGTACACGATTCCCGATTGCCCGCGCCGGTCGGCGGCAAAACCAAGAATCTGGCGGCGGGGCTGGTCCTTCACCTCGAATGCGAGATGGATGTTTGGCCGGTCGAAGCCGCGCAGGAAGGTCTCTGGCGCTATGCCGTCGAAAAGCCGCGCCACGATCTCTGTCCGCGTTTCTTCGTCCGCAGTGGCGGTGAAGGCGGCAAGCGGCACGTTCAGCGCGCGGCGCAGGTCACCGATGCGCAAATAGTCGGGCCGAAAATCGTGGCCCCATTGGCTAACGCAGTGCGCTTCGTCGACCGCGATAAGCTTGGTGCCAATCCGCCGGAGAAGCGTGAGCGTTCCGCCGGAGGCGAGCCGTTCGGGCGCCATGTAAAGCAGCCTGAGGCGACCTTCGTCGAGGGATCGGAACACCTCTTCCGTTTCTTCCTCGGTATTGCCCGACGTCAGCGCCCCAGCTTCCACGCCCGCCGCGCGAAGGGCGCGGACCTGGTCGCGCATCAGCGCGATGAGGGGAGAGATGACGACGGTGACACCCTCACCAAGAAGGGCAGGAAGCTGGAAACAAAGCGACTTGCCGCCGCCCGTTGGCATGATGGCGAGCGTGTTGCGCCCGCCTGCAACGGCGTCAACGATCTCGGCCTGTCCGGGACGGAAGGCGGAGAATCCGAAAACGGAGGAAAGCAGTCCCTCGGCGCGGGTCATGGCTCGCGTTTCTTATTGGCTCGATTGCGGCCAATCTTTCACAACCGCCCGCGGCGGGCAAGGCTCAGTAGCCGTAGAAAAAGCCTGCGTTATTGGCGAGCGTCTGGCGGATGATGATCAGGATGATGAACGCCACCAGCGGCGCGAGGTCGAGGCCCGGCGTGTTCGGCAGAAAGCGGCGGATTGGCGCATAGATCGGCTCAAGCAACCGGTTCAGGCCGTACCAGATCTGCTGGACCATCGGCTGACGGATGTTCAGCACCTGGAAATTGATGAGCCAGGACATGATGATATGCGCGATCATGATGAACCAGATCACGCTCAGGATCAGCATCAGCGCCTGGAACAGGGAAACCATGTGAAACTCCCGCCTTTTCGGATGGGAAAGAGGTAAGCGGACCAGCGGTCCTGCGCAACCACCTTACGCAACGTCGCGACTTGACGTTGGGGCAGTGAGGCATAAGTCGGCGACATCTGCATTGAAGGTCGTCAGGTATGTATCCCTTTCTCCGCATGTTCAAGGAACTCTGGATCAGCCGTCGTCAAACGGCGCTGCAGATCACGGACACTCATGTCTCGCATCATGTCTGCTGGCCTTGGGATCTCGACATGTGGGTCGAACTGAACAACGGCAGGACGCTTACACTATATGACCTTGGGCGCATTCCGCTGGCGGTGCGAACCGGTCTTGGCCGGGTTCTGCAGAAGAACCGCTGGGGCATTACGGTCGCCGGAAACTCGGTGCGCTACCGTCGTCGGGTGCGCGCTTTTCAACGTTTCGAGATGCACAGTCGCTGCATCGGCTGGGACGACAAGTTCGTCTACATGGAACAAAGCATGTGGCGGAATGACGAATGCACGAGCCACATGCTCCTCCGCTCGGCCGTGACCTCCGCCAAGGGTATCGTGCCGCCGTCCGAAGTGTTGGCAGCACTCGGGCAATCCGTCGAAAGCCCGGCGCTGCCCGATTGGGTGCAGGCTTGGATCGAGGCGGATGCGAAGCGGCCCTGGCCGCCTTTGCGCGAAGTCCCGGCCGAAAGTCAGCGGGACCGCCACGCGGCATAGTCGCTGCCGTGACGCTCGGCTTGCTTTGTTCCGACTTTTCGGGCTTGATCCCGGAAAACGCGGCGAGGCAGCAGGCATGGCGGTATCGGCGAAGAAGCGGATCTGGGGCTGGTTCTTCTTCGACTGGGCCAGTCAGCCTTACAACACGCTGCTTCTGACGTTCATCTTTGCCCCCTACATCAAGGAAATCCTGGGTGACGGCTCGCGCGCGCAGGCCGCGTGGGGCTATGGCGTCGGGATAGCGGGCATCATCATCGCGCTTTCCGCGCCGGTGCTGGGTGCCATCGCCGACAAGGCAGGCGGGCGGATGAAGTTCATCTGGTTCTTCTCGGCGATGTACGTCTTGGGGGCGTTTCTCCTTTGGTGGGCCGTTCCGCAAAACTTCAATCTGACTCTCACCCTTTTCGCATTCGCCATCGGGCTGATCGGGATGGAGTTCGCGACGATCTTCACCAACGCCATGTTGCCCGATCTCGGCACGCGTGAAGAGATCGGGCGCATTTCCGGTTCTGGCTGGGCTTTCGGCTATCTCGGCGGGCTGCTCGCGCTGATCCTGATGCTCGCGGTGTTCCAGATCGACCTCAAGACTGGGAAGACGCTTGTCGGCTTGCCGCCGTTGTTCGGGCTTGACCCCGAAACGCGTGAGGGTACGCGGATCGTCGGGCCGCTGACGGCCATCTGGTACGTTGTCTTCATGATTCCCTTCTTCCTCTGGGTGCGAGAGCCGCGTGACGCGTCGGCTTTGCCGATAGGAGAGGCGGTGAGACGCGCGATACCAGACCTGAAGCGAAGCTTGCGGGCGCTGCCGGGCAATCGCAGCCTTTCCGCCTATCTCCTGTCGTCGATGTTCTACCGCGACGCGCTCAATGGCATCTTCACCTTCGGGGGCCTCTATGCGGCGGGCGTTCTCAACTGGCAGATCACCGATACGGGAAAGTTCGGGCTGCTGGCGATCGTGACGGGCGCGCTTTTCGCCTGGCTCGGGGGACGGGCGGATGACCGCTTCGGGCCAAAGCCGGTCATCACGCTGTGTGTTGTAGTACTGACGCTTCTCGCGCTCGCGGTCGTGTTCGTCTCGCGTGACAGCGTGTTCGGGATGCCGGTCGGACCGGAAAGCTCTCTGCCCGACACGGTCTTTTACGTGATCGGCGCCGGGATCGGCGCGGCAGGCGGGGCGATGCAGTCGGCGAGCCGGTCGATGATGGTGCGCCAGGCAGAGCCCGGACGAATGACCGAGGCGTTCGGCCTGTACGCTCTGGCAGGCAAGGCGACCTCTTTCCTCGCGCCTCTGTCGATTGCGGTCGTTACGGACATGACGGGAAGCCAACAGCTTGGTATCCTCCCCCTGATAGTGCTGTTCGGGCTGGGGCTCATATTGCTCCTGCCAGTTGATCCTGAAGGGAGAAGAGTGTGATACGTGCTTTGTTGATCGCAGCCGGTTTGGCTGTAGCAGTCGCGCCAGCCGGGGCCGAACCCCGGGCCAACCAGCTTTTCGGCGCGAAGCGAGCGGCCTCTTCCCAAGCGCCTCAGGCGATTGGGTTCTATTCGAAAGGCTGCGGCTCGGGTTTTGTGGAGCTTCCCGAATCCGGGCCCACCTGGCAGGCGATGCGTCTGTCGCGCAACCGAAACTGGGGGCATCCAGAGCTTGTCCAGTTCGTGGTGGACCTGTCCGCACACGCGCGCAAACTCGGTTGGGCTGGGCTTTACATCGGTGATATGAGTCAACCGCGCGGTGGGCCCATGACCTCAGGCCATTCCAGCCATCAGGTCGGACTCGACGCCGATATCTGGATGCTGCCGCCAAAGCGGCTGAATCTGAGCCGAAGCGAACGTGAAAAGATCAGCTCGATCTCGGTCCGATCCAAAGATCAGAGACGCGTGACTGGCAATTGGACGCCGACACATCACAGGCTCTTGCAGGCAGCTGCGTCCGATCCAAGGGTCGACCGCATCTTCGTCGCCGCGGCCGTCAAGATCGAGATGTGCAAGTCGGCCCGCGGGTCTGACAAGGCCTGGCTCCAGAAGATTCGACCGATCTACGGGCATAACTACCACTTCCATGTCCGGCTGAAATGCCCGAAGGGATCACGCAATTGCGTGACGCAAAAGCCCACCGTCGCGGAACTGTCCAAGGGCGGAAACGGCTGCGACTCCACGCTGAACTGGTGGGTGACCGATTACCTCAACCCGCCGAAGACGACGGCCAAGCCCAAGAAGAAGGGGCCGCGCAAAAAGGGCGCCAGAGACTACACGATGGCGGATCTTCCGGGTCAATGCCGCGCTGTCCTCGCATCGGACTGATCGCAGCAGCTGTCATGATGTTGGCTGGCGCGGCGGCAGATACGCCTCGCGCCGATCTCGTTGGTCGATATGTCTGGAAAGGAAGCG
>CBDUOT010000137.1:0-8001 GCA_965368915.1 uncultured Rhodobacterales bacterium
CCCTAACCGTCATCTTAGCGCGATGCAGCATCAGTCAAGTTGGGCTCGAAGCTGGCAACCTATGCGGGTCGAAGAGCGCAGTTTTCTCCCACAGAGCGGAACTCGTTCCCCGGCCCTTTCCGAAAATTGGCCCCCATCCATCACGCTGCAACGCAGCTTCCCGAAAACGGAGCTTGTACGATGAGTGGAGAACTTCCGAGAACCGATGGACCGCTCTGCGCGCAAACCAAAAAGTGCCGCATGGGAAGCGTTTCGCCGCGATGCCCTGCTCGGACACGATGGCCGAGAGTCGAGCTTCTCCTCAGGTGCGGGCGTGGCGGGTGCTCTGTCCGAGTGCCGGAAATTGGCGGCCGATCTGGTTGCGACTGGTGTGATCCGACTAGCGGACAGTCTGATCAGGGTTGTTGTGCCATTCAAGTTGGAGTGGTTCACAATCAGTCACTACGAATGCGGATCCACCAAGCCGAATGGACGAAAGGATATCCGTCGCTTGCGCCTGCTGGTCGCCGGGGCGATATTCTCGCATGAAATGACTCCTTTAGCCTAAGCAGAAGGTTACGTCGTGATTCCTGCCCCACCAGAGAGGCGGGCCGTGAGAGTCCAGATCGAGTTGCGGAAGGGATATGACGACGATGGTCAAGCTCGGGTACATTCTGTCGAAAAGCCGTGGCAGCGCCGATCCGTTTCTTGTGAATATCGTATCGCGGCTAAGTTCCAAAGGGCGCGTCGTGGCGGGCATAGTCCAGTCACGGGCACCTACGAATAGGGACCACCCCTGCGACATGGACCTCGTGGTGTTGCCCGACGGACCCGAGATCGCAATCGCGCAGCAACTGGGCACGGCGTCACGCGGGTGTCGCCTTGACCCTGCTTCACTTGAGGATGCTTCGGAGGCTGTGCGGCAAAGCCTGCTGCAGGGTGCCGACGTGCTCATCGTGAACAAGTTCGGAGCCCAGGAATGCAGAGGGCGCGGTTTCTGTTCGGCCTTCGAGCTCGCGATTGAACGGGGCATTCCTGTTCTTACCGCTGTGAATTCGATGAACTTGCAGAGATTCCTAGATTTCGCGGGAGGGTTGGAAACGCAGCTTGACCCTGATCGCGATGACATCCTTGCCTGGCTGACCGAAACAGTGCCAGCCTGAAATCTGAGGCCGCCAAAAAGAAACACACCGGAAGCAGAACTTCCGGAGGCGTCTCTTCATTTGCGGGACTTAGACCGTCGCACCCTTGTGTCGGATGGCGCTGCCGATCAGGCCGGCCAGAACGCCCACGGCTATCCCGATGGCGTATTCCGTTACCGATACGGCGACATGCGTCGAGTGCGACCCGCCCAGCAATACCGGAGTGATCAGCCCGACAGCTCCCCCCATCACGGCGGCCAGTATCCAGTTTCGCGTCGTCATTCCCAGTGCCACACCAAGGATGCCCGGCAGGCCAAGCACGCTGGCGCCGATGGTCCCGAGCAGGTCAAGAGTGCTGATCATCGTTGTGTCTCCGAGGTAGGTCGAGGACAGGCGCGTCCGGCGCTGCCCCCGACAGTGTCAGTCGGCCTTGCCGCTGAGGTAGGATTTGATCTGGGCCAAGTCGAAAGCAGAAGCGCGCTCCGCCCGGGCGTGCTCTTCAACCGTCAACGTTTCGACCACGTGACGGTATTCCTCCAGATAACCGGTCGGCAGGTCATGCGCGATGCCTTGGTGGCAGTCTATGCAGGTCATGCCGTCGTCGATGGCTTTCTGGTGGTTCTCTGCCGCGCGCGTCTCCTGAATGGTGAAGTCCATGTACTCGAAGGCGTGGCAGTTGCGGCACTCACGGCTGTCAGAGGCCTTCATCTTCTTCCAGACGGCGGCAGCCATCTCCAGACGGCGTGCTTCGTATTTCTCAGGGGTTGAAATGGTGCCCATGACCTCGTGATAGACATCTTTCACGGCCATGATCTTGGCTTTCATCTTGTACTGCCATTCATGCGGAACGTGGCAATCCGAGCAGATGGCCCGAACACCCGAGTGGTTGTTGTAATGAACCGTCTCGCGGTACTCGCCGAGGTTCGTTTCCATCGTGTGGCACGATGTGCAGAACTCCTCGGTGTTGGTCAGTTCCAGCGACCAGTGGAAACCACCCCAAAACAAGATGCCGCCCAGAAATCCCGCGATGAGCAAAAAACCTGTGCTCAGAACCCCAGTCGGGCTCCAAAACGCATCCCAAACACGGCGCAGCAGGCCGCGGCGACCGGGCATTTCATCCTTTGGATCAGCCATGATGTCGTCCTTCCCAAGTACCGTGTCAGTTGGAGCCGTTGGACGGCTTGAACGTGTTACCGACAAGTGCCGGGGCGTTCGCTTGCGGTACGTGGCACTGGTTGCAGAACCAGCGGGTGCCGGCAACGGTATCAAGCTGGGTGCCGTTGCGATCGAGATAGTGAGTCATCGATAGGGTGGGCGCGCCACGCTCGCCCGCGTTCGTCCAGTCGTGGCAGGTCAGGCACTGATTGGTCCGCAGATCGATCTGGTACTGATCCGTTGAATGCGGGATCAGCGGAGGTTGCTGGCGGTAATTGCGCGCCTCGCGCCCTTCCATCTGCTGGTGTACCTCGTCAGCGGGGAGTGTCGCGTTGAGGTCAGCGCCCCGGAGCGTCTGAACGGGTGCTGTGCTTTGCGCTACAACCAACCCGCCGATCAGCAGGGAGGCAGCGAGGGTGGAGATACCCGCTATGGCCGGAAATTTCATTTGTTTTCTCCGTGTTTATCGTTCAGGCAGCTCTTTCGGCGACCCGGGATTTGCCTGCCTGGTCGTCGTCCTTGACGTGATTGTCGAAGCGGTGAGTGAAGGCAAACACATCGACAGAACAGACATCGATGCATCGCCCGCAATTTGTGCAGTCGGGTGAAAGGATCAGCGGCGTCTCACCCGCCTTGCCCCGCAGCGCGGGGGAAATGACCTGATTTTCCGGGCAGACGGCGAAGCAGTCCATGCAGTCGTCGCACGCAGCCCTGTCCACGGCCGAAACCCTCAGAAGACTTTTGATGCCCACAAGCCCATAGAAGGCTCCGACAGGGCAGACATGCCCGCACCAGCCGCGCCGCGCGACGAGCAGATCGAAGACGAAGATCGTCGCAACGAGAGCCCAGGCGAAACCCATACCGAAGACCAGCCCGCGATGCAGCATGGTGATCGGGTTAATGATCTCCCACGCGATTGTGCCAGTTAAGGCCGATACGGCAAGGGCCGTGCCGAGGATCCAAAACCGGGTCGACCGCTTGGGTTGCCAACCCTTTTGAAGGCCCAGCTTTTCGTGCAGCCAATGCGCGGCATCCGTGACTGGGTTTATCGGGCAGACCCAGGAACAATAGACCCGCCCGCCGATCATGGCGTAGACAGCCAGCACGATCAACGCGCCGGTGATCGCAGTGAGTTCGGGCCAATGCCCGCCTACCACGCCCTGTAGCAGCACGAATGGATCGGTCAGCGGCAGAACCCCGAATGTGCGTGATCCTGCAAGCGTTCCGGCCACCCACCAGATGCCAAACCATGGCCCCATCAGGAAGAGGAACAGAAAGAACGCCTGCGAGAGGCGGCGCAGGATCAGGTATCGATGCGCACCCAGCCATCCCTTGACCTGGATGGCTTCCTGACCGGTAGGAAGTTTGGTCTTGGCGCTCATTGGCCCGCCTCCGGCAGCTTGAAGGCGGGTTCGAAGCCGCCCGGCGCGGCGAGGTTGTCAGTTCCCGGTCCGGGGAGTCTGTCGGGCAGATCGATAATGCCCTCGACCACGGGAGCGCCTTTGGCGTCCTTCTCTTCCCAACCCTTCAGGTAGTGTTCCGCCGAAGCTCCGCGGGCAAGCCGCACGGGAAGCACCTTGATAGCCGCTTCTGGAAGGACACAGCTTTTCTCGCACATGCCGCAGCCGGTGCAATGGTCGGCATGGACCGTAGGTGCAAAGATCGCGTGGTGACCCGAACGGTCATTGTGCGACAGTTCAAGCGTGATCGCCTCGTCGATTACCGGGCAGACCCGGTAACAGACATCGCAGCGCAGGCCGAGAAAATTCAGGCAGTTCTCCTGATCGACGAGGACAGCGGTGCCCATGCGGGCGTCGTCGATATCCGTCAAGTCGGGGTCCAGCGCCCCGGTGGGGCATGCGGCGACACAGGGAACATCGTCGCACATCTCGCAGGGAACTTCTCGCGCCGTGAAAAAGGGCGTGCCGGTGGCCGCGCCGTCCACGCCCAGTTCCGCAAGGCTCAGCGTGTCGTAAGGACAATCCCGAACGCACAATCCGCAGCGTATGCAGGCGGCCAGAAAATCGTCTTCGGGCAACGCGCCTGGCGGGCGCAGCGCCTCGGCCGGAAGCGCCCTTGCGTCGCGGGCCAGATAGGCCAGCGCGCTGCCCGCCACCACGCAGCCACCCGCCATCCGCGCGGTATCCGTCAGGAACCGGCGGCGCTGAGGTGACATGGGGTTTCCGGTGGCGGGCATCGCTTGTTCCTGTGACTTCAGATCAGGCGCGCTCGACCTTGCAGGCGCACTTCTTGTAGTCGGTTTCCTTCGACAGCGGACAGGTCGCATCGAGCGTCAGCTTGTTGATCAGCTGCCCTTCGTCGAACCACGGCACGAACACCAAGCCCTTCGGCGGCTTGTTCCGGCCGCGGGTTTCCACCCGGCTCAGCATCTCGCCCCGGCGGGTCGAAATCATGATCTCTTGGCCGCGCCGCAGACCGCGCACCTGCGCGTCGTCAGGGTGCATGAAGACCACCGCGTTCGGGAAAGCGCGGTGTAGTTCCGGCACGCGGCGCGTCATTGAGCCCGAATGCCAATGTTCCAGCACCCGACCAGTGCAGAGCCAAAGGTCGAATTCATCGTCCGGTTCCTCGGCAGCGACCTCGTAAGGCGCAAAGATGATCTTGGCCTTGCCGTCCTCGTTCCCGTAGAAACGGACCTCCTCGCCTTCGGGCACATAGGGGTCATAGCCTTCGCGGAAGCGATAGAGCGTTTCCTTACCGTCCACGACCGGCCAGCGCAGTCCACGGGCCTGATGGTAAGTGTCGAAATCGGCCAGGTCGTGCCCGTGATGACGCCCGAAGTCGGCGTATTCTTCGAACAGGCCCTTCTGGACGTAGAACCCGAAGTCCTTGCTTTCCTGGTTCTCGAAGCCTTCCGCGGTTTCAGAGACCGGGTAAGCGTTGACTTTGCCGTTCTCGAACAGCACCTGGAACAGCGTCTTGCCGGCCAGTTCGGGCTTTTGCGCCACCAGTTCCTCGCCCCAGGCTTCTTCGACGGTGAAGCGCTTGGCGAATTCCATGACCTGCCACATGTCCGAGCGCGCCTCGCCCGGGGCGTCAACCTGTTGGCGCCAAAACTGGGTGCGGCGTTCCGCGTTGCCGTAGGCGCCTTCCTTTTCGACCCACATTGCGGTGGGCAGGATCAGGTCGGCGGCCATGGCAGTCACAGTCGGATAAGGGTCCGACACCGTGATAAAGTTCTCCGGGTTGCGATAGCCGGGGAGGCCTTCCTCGTTCATGTTGGGCGCGGCCTGCATGTTGTTGTTGCACTGCACCCAGTACGCGTTCAACACGCCGTCCTTCAGCATCCGGTTCTGCAGCACGGCGTGGAAGCCGGGCTTTTCCGGTATCGTCCCGGCCGGGATTCCCCAGGCCGTTTCACAGATTTCGCGGTGCTTTTCGTTCATCACCACCATGTCGGCGGGAAGACGGTGGGCAAAGGTGCCAACCTCGCGCGCGGTGCCACAGGCCGAAGGCTGGCCGGTCAGCGAGAAGGGAGAATTGCCCGGCTCCGAGATCTTACCGGTCAGCAAGTGAACGTTGTACATCAGTCCGTTCACCCAGGACCCACGGGTATGCTGGTTGAACCCCATCGTCCACAGCGACATGACTTTCCGGTTCGGGTCGGCGTATTGCTGTGCCAGGCGTTCCAACTGGTCGACCGGCACGCCCGAAATCTCGGATGCCTTCTCGACCGTGTACTCGGCGACCGAAGCTGCGTACTCGTCAAAGGTCATCGGGCTCAGCTTGCCCGAGTCCGGGTTGGCGGCGGCCACTTGCAACTCGTGCTCGGGACGCAGGCCATAGCCGATGTCGGTGTCGGTCTTGGTGAAGTTGACGTGCTTGTTGACGAAGTCCCAGTTCACCGCGTCGTTCTGGATGATGTAGTTCGCGATATAGTTCAGGATCGCGAGGTCCGACTGCGGGTTAAAGACGATGCCATTGTCGGCCAGTTCGAATGACCGGTGTTCGAAGGTGGACAAGACGTGCACCTCGGCGCCCGGCTTGGTCAGGCGGGTATCGGTCAGGCGCGACCACAGGATCGGGTGCATCTCGGCCATGTTCGAGCCCCACAGCACGAAGGTGTCGGCATGCTCGAGGTCGTCATAGCAGCCCATGGGTTCGTCGATGCCGAAGGCGCGCATGAAGCCCACAACCGCCGAGGCCATGCAGTGACGTGCGTTGGGGTCGATGTTGTTCGACCGCAGGCCGGCCTTCATGAACTTGGCCGCGGCATAACCTTCCCAGACGGTCCATTGGCCTGAGCCGAACATGCCGACCGAGGTCGGGCCCTTCTTGGCAAGCGCCTCTTTCCACTTCTGCGCCATGATATCGAAGGCTTCGTCCCAGCTGACCGGTTCGAACTCGCCGTTCTTGTCGTAGACACCGTTCGTCTTGCGCAGCAGCGGCATGGTCAGGCGGTCCGCGCCGTACATGATCTTGGACAGGAAATAGCCCTTGATGCAGTTCAGGCCGCGGTTCACCGGCGCATCCGGGTCGCCTTGCGTGGCGACGACGCGCCCGTCCTTGACGCCCACGAGGACCGAACAGCCCGTACCGCAGAAACGGCAGGGCGCCTTGTCCCAGCGGATGCCGGCCCCTGCGCCCTGGGCAACGGCTGGACCGGTGGCAAGAGGAATACCAATGGCTGCGGCGGTGCTGGCCGCGGCAGTGGCTTTTAGGAACGTCCGGCGCGATTCCGAGATGGTCATGTCAGTTCTCCGGCTGAGTAGCGGCGAGCGGGGCCCGCGGCGAGAGGTCTTCGAAATGGTGGTAGTTGAGCGTCAGCGAGATGACGCCAGGGATCTGGTGCAGAGCCATGATGGTGTCCGAGGCATAGGCCTCGTCGGTGTCCTCGACGACTACGACAAGCCGTCCGTCCTCGGTCCCGGCGTGGATCTCGACCCCGTTCATCTCTTCGATCCGGGGGCGGGCCGCCTGCATAGCGTCCGGCGCGACATGGACGAGGCATCCGCAAATATTCATGCTGTCATCTCCGTATTGACGGGTTGGCGGCGCTCGAAGGCGACCGCTTGCGCCGGGCATGTGAATGCGCACTCACCGCAGCCATTGCATAGGTTCTGATCCAGCACCGGAAGCGCGCGCCCGCCCGTTTGCAGGCGGAAGCGGATGGCGCGGGGTTCGCAGGCGTCCTCGCAGGTGCGGCACGAAATACCTTGGTGTGACAGGCAGGTTTCAAGGATCGTGGCCCGCCACGGCCAGTCTTCCACATCCTCGACAACCAACGCGCCCGTCGGGCAGGCGCGCGCGCACTCGCCACAGAAGGTGCATGCGCCATGGCTGAAGTCGAGAATCGGACCGCCGCGATCCGCCCGGCGAACGATCTTCTGAGGACAGGCCTGCGAGCAGGCGCCACAGTCGTCGCACAGGCGTTCGAAATCACCCTGCGCTCCGGGCGGGCGCATGATCGAACCACGGGAATCTCGTAGTTCTCCGCGAAGAAAGTCGCGTCTGCTGTGCTTGGAGGCCATACCGTTCCCGAAACCAAAACCATCCGTCGGATCCGCACCTGCCACCTCTATCCTCACACGCACACTATGAACGCGATGGGCAGAGGGGTGCAGTCCGATATCCTGATCAGGAACCATCTACTCGTCGTGCCGAGCGAGGGACTTTGATCTGGATCATTTCGCCAATACATTCAAATTGTGCGATGCTTTTGATCAGGCCCTTTAGCTCCTGCTTCATTCCACTGAGGGGGGGG
>CBDUOT010000138.1:0-7919 GCA_965368915.1 uncultured Rhodobacterales bacterium
TGGCCATCGACGCCCCCGTCTCGGGCGGGGTCGGAGGCGCTGCTGCCGGAACGCTCACCTTCATGGCGGGCGGCTCGGACGAGGCCTTCGCGATCGTGAATCCGCTTTTCGATGTCATGGGGCAGAAGGCCGTTCATTGTGGCGCCTCTGGGGCCGGACAGGCCGCGAAGATCTGCAACAACATGATCCTCGGCGTCACCATGATCGCGACCTGCGAGGCCTTCGCGCTGGCCGACAAGCTGGGTCTCGACCGGCAGAAGATGTTCGACGTGGTGTCCACGTCATCAGGCTACAGCTGGACGATGAACGCCTACTGCCCTGCCCCGGGGGTTGGGCCAACTTCTCCGGCCGACAACGCCTATAAACCAGGGTTCGCCGCGGAGCTGATGCTAAAAGACCTGCGACTGTCCCAGCAAGCGGCAGAGGCCGTGGACGCAGACACGCCAATGGGCCAGCTTGCGGCGCTTCTTTATGAAACCTTCGTCGAGCGGGAGGACGGAAAGGGCATGGACTTCTCGGCCATGCTGCCCCGTTTCGAACACCGGCACAGAGGCTGACACCCGCCGCCTGCGGACAGCGGAAGACCCGGTAACCTTGCACCCGTGGCATCTCGCCGCAGAGGGAGAGTTGTGTGACGAGGTCACAGAGTGCAGGTGCAGACTCGTGGCATAATGCTTCTGAAACAAATGGGCCAATCCGGCCCTTTCAGAGGAGAGACACCATGTTCAAGACCAATGTCGGCAATACAGATCGGGTCATCCGTATCATCGCGGGCATCGTCCTTCTCGCGGCATTCTTCCTGCTGCCCGGCGCGGGCTACCGGTGGATTTTCGCGCTTCTTGGTGTGATCGCACTTGGCACCGGGCTAATGTCGACCTGCCCGCTCTACTCGCTTCTGGGCTTCAACACCTGCCCCATCAAGAAGGCCTGAGCGCCGAACCCGCACTAGCTGCGGACACGCATGTCCCGGTGCCGGCGGTCCGTACGCCGGCCCGGCTATCTGGTACACGCCGAAGAAAGCAGCGCCCCAGCGAAATAGGGGGGAAAAAACGTGTGTCTTCACCACTTCGGCGAAGCGGAACTTTCTGCTATAAGGAGCGTTGGTAACGAGTAAACCCGGGGGGGTCCCGATGAATTTTAAAGCTGCCTGCGCGGCGCTTGTCGCTGCAACTTCGATGACCGCTTCTTCAAGCGGCACGGCATTCGCCGAGAACTGCCGAATTCACGTCGACACTGGAAAGTGCATTTTCGTTCCCGCCAGCGAACGCGTTCAGCCAGACTTTGTCGTGGGCGACGTCTTTCCGATCTACGAACATAACATGCTGATCGACATCGATCGCTACGGCCTGCCGCCCGTCGATGGATCGTGGCGCTATTACAAGTCTGGCTACGATATCTACCGGGTGGACGCGGCCAACTACACCGTTCTGCAGATCATCCGCGACGCGCGCACGCGCTGAACGCTATTCCGCCGCGACCCGATTGGGTTTCAGCATCGGCCGCAGGTACTGGCCAGTGTGGCTGCGCTCAACCGCGGCCACGTCCTCAGGTGTGCCGGTCGCCACGATCTTCCCGCCCCCATCACCGCCTTCAGGACCGATATCGATGATCCAGTCGGCGGTCTTGATGACGTCGAGGTTGTGCTCGATCACCACGACAGTGTTGCCCTGCTCGACCAGCTCGTGCAGCACCTCGAGGAGCTTGCGCACATCTTCAAAGTGCAACCCCGTCGTCGGTTCATCGAGAATATAGAGCGTGCGGCCCGTAGACCGCTTCGACAGCTCTTTCGAAAGCTTCACCCGCTGCGCCTCGCCGCCCGAAAGCGTCGTCGCCTGCTGGCCCACCTTGATATAGCTAAGCCCGACGCGGCAAAGTGCCTCCATCTTCTCCCGGATCGCCGGAACTGCCTGGAAGAACTCTCGCGCCTCTTCGCACGTCATATCGAGAACGTCGGCAATACTCTTGCCTTTGAATAGAATTTCCAGAGTTTCACGGTTGTAGCGATGCCCCTTGCAGGTCTCGCAGGTGACATAGACATCGGGCAGGAAGTGCATCTCGATCTTGATGACGCCGTCGCCCTGGCACGCCTCGCAGCGTCCGCCTTTCACGTTGAAGCTGAACCGACCGGGCTGATAGCCCCGCGCCTTCGATTCCGGCAGCCCGGCGAACCAATCCCGGATCGGCGTGAAGGCCCCGGTGTAAGTCGCGGGATTCGAGCGCGGCGTGCGGCCGATCGGCCTCTGGTCAATGTCGATGACCTTGTCGAGGTACTCGAAGCCCTTGATCGTCTCGCAGGGTGCCGGCGTTTCGCGCGCGCCGTTCAGGCGCAGCGCTGCGTTTTTGTATAGCGTCTCGACCGTCAGGGTCGACTTGCCGCCACCCGAAACCCCGGTGACACAAACGAACTTGCCCAGCGGAAACTCCGCCGTCATGTCCTTGAGGTTGTTTCCCGTGGCCTTCACGACGGTCAGCTTCTTGCCATTGCCCTCGCGACGCATCTTCGGCACCTCGATCTCGCGCTTGCCGGACAGGTATTGCCCGGTGATCGAGGCTGAGTCGGCGGCGATCTCTTCCGGTGTGCCTTGAGCCACGAGCTGGCCGCCGTGGACGCCCGCGCCGGGCCCAATGTCGAAGACGTAGTCGGCGGTGCGGATCGCTTCTTCATCATGCTCCACGACAAGCACGGTGTTGCCTTGATCACGAAGGTTTCTGAGCGTTTCCAGAAGCCGACCGTTGTCGCGCTGGTGAAGCCCGATCGAGGGTTCATCAAGCACATAGAGCACGCCGGTCAGGCCAGAACCGATCTGCGACGCAAGCCGGATACGCTGGCTTTCGCCGCCCGAAAGCGTGCCCGCGTTCCGGCTTAGCGTCAGGTATTCAAGCCCGACATTATTAAGGAAACCAAGACGTTCTCGGATTTCCTTGAGAATCAGCTTTGCGATTTCGTTCTTCTGCTTCGTCAACTTTTCAGGAACCGTGCCGATCCAGTCATGGGCCTCCCTGATCGACATCTGCACCACTTGGCCGACATGCAGCCCCGCGATCTTCACAGCCAGCGCTTCAGGGCGCAGCCGGTAGCCGTCGCAGGTCCCGCAGGGGCGGTTGTTCTGATAGCGCTCGAATTCCTCGCGGACCCAGGCGCTGTCGGTTTCGCGGTAGCGACGCTCCATGTTCGGAATGACGCCCTCGAACGTGCGCGTCACTTCGTAAACCCGACCGCCCTCGTCGAAGCGGAATTTGATCTCTTCCTCGCCGGACCCGTAAAGGAACAGGTTCTGCACCTTCTCGGGCAGGTCCTTCCACGGCTTGCGGGGGTCAAAGCCATAGTGCTTGGCGAGCGCATCGATAGTCTGGATGAAGTAGGGCGACTTGCCCTTGTTCCAAGGCGCGAGCGCCCCGTCCTTCAATTTTAGCGTCACGTCCGGCACGACGAGCCGTTCGTCGAAAAACAGCTCTACGCCCAATCCGTCGCACGAAGGGCACGCGCCGAAGGGAGCGTTGAACGAAAAGAGCCGCGGCTCAATCTCCGGGATGGTGAAGCCCGAGACCGGACAGGCGAAATTCTCACTGAACGTGATGCGCTGGGGCTCGCCTTCCGCAGGAGCGGTTTCGAGAATCGCGATCCCATCCGCGAGATTCAGAGCGGTGCGGAAACTGTCGGCCAGCCGTGTTTCGAGACCTTCGCGGACGACGATCCGGTCCACGACGACGTCGATGTCGTGGCGAAACTTCTTGTCGAGCGTGGGCGGTTCCTCCAGTTCGTAAAACTGCCCATCCACCTTGACGCGCTGGAAGCCCTGCTTTCGAAGCTCAAGAAACTCTTTCCTGTACTCGCCCTTTCGGTCGCGCACGATCGGCGCCATCAAGTAGCCGCGCGTCCCCTCCTCCATCGCCATGACCGTGTCGACCATGTCCTGCACCTGCTGAGCCTCGATCGGTTTGCCGGTGGCGGGGCTGTAAGGCGTGCCCACGCGTGCAAAGAGAAGCCGCAGGTAATCATAGATCTCGGTCACCGTACCCACAGTCGAGCGCGGATTCTTCGAGGTGGTCTTCTGTTCGATCGAGATGGCGGGCGACAGGCCCGAGATGTGATCGACATCCGGTTTGCCCATCATGTCGAGGAACTGGCGCGCATAGGCGGACAGCGATTCCACGTAACGGCGCTGGCCTTCCGCATAGATCGTATCGAACGCCAGCGAAGACTTGCCCGAGCCGGACAATCCCGTGATCACGACGAACTGATCACGAGGAATCTCGACGTCGATGTTCTTCAGATTGTGCTCGCGCGCACCGCGAACTTCGATGAACTTCTGCTCGGCCATGCCTGCCCCCGGGGATCAGAGGTTAACAGATAGTGCATCCACCCCGAGTCTCCAACCATAAAGTGAGAACAATATAGGAACATACGGCGCACTGCGCGGCCGATTGCTCGCCGTATATGCAGGCTTGGCGCTGGAACACCAAAACGTCGCCAAATTTCGCCCTAGGTCGCCGTTCACACAGACTTCACTCCGTCATCATCAACCCACGCGCTATGATCCTTCCGGAAGCAATGGAGGACGACATGCGGATCACTCGGCGCAGCTTACTGGCTCTTGCCGCGGCACTTGTGCCAGCGACGGCCCTTGCTCATCACGGCTGGCGCTGGACCAGCACCGGCGAATTTGAACTGACGGGCATCATCACCAAGGCGAAACTGGGCAACCCGCACGGTGTCCTGACGATCGACGCCGAAGGCGAGATCTGGACGGCTGAGGTGGGACAGCCATGGCGGAACGAACGCGCTGGCCTGTCGGACGACATGCTCTCTCCCGGAACGGAGATCACGCTTCTGGGGCACAGGTCTGCTGACCCGGAAAAACTCGTGATGAAGGCAGAGCGGATCATCATCGCGGGCAAGCGCTACGACCTTTATCCGGACCGCGCGTGAACGAGTTTGCCGCTTCCCTGGAAGCCTCTGCGATCGCGCAGTTCCTGAAAGCGTCGCGCTGGGTCTATCCGCTCGTAAACGCGGGGCACATCCTGGGCATCGCCCTTCTGGTCGGGGCGGTCGTGCCAATGGATTTGCGTATTCTCTTCATCCTCAGGCGCCCCGCCCTCGATGACACAATCGCGCTTCTGAGGCCCGTCGCGGCAACGGGACTTGCCCTCGCCGTCATCTGCGGCGTCATGCTATTCATCACTCAAGCAACTGACTATGTCGCGAACGGCTGGTTTCAGGCGAAGATCGCCCTCGTCGTTCTGGCGACCCTGAACGCACTTGCGCATCGCAACATTATGCAATTCGGCGACCTGCGCAGGGCTGCAGTGGCAACGATCTCATTGGCGATTTGGCCCGCAGCTTTGATCTGCGGGCGCATGATCGGCTATTCCTGAAGCGCTTTAAGTGCCCTTCCGAATGGCTGCGCCGTGTGCTCAGACGCGTAAACGGCAGCCTCAGAAATGGATCGCGCGACCGTAGGCGTCGAGCACGGATTCGTGCATCATCTCGGAAAGCGTCGGGTGCGGGAACACCGTCTCCATCAGTTCCGCCTCGGTCGTCTCAAGCGTCCGGCCTACGACATAGCCCTGGATCAGCTCCGTCACTTCAGCACCGACCATGTGGGCACCCAGAAGCTCACCGGTCTTGGCGTCGAAGACCGTCTTGACCATCCCCTCCGGCTCGCCAAGCGCGATGGCCTTGCCGTTGCCGATGAACGGGAAGCGGCCGACCTTGACGTCATAGCCCGCTTCCTTGGCCTTCGCTTCGGTCAGGCCGACGGAGGCGACCTGCGGCTGGCAGTAGGTGCAGCCGGCGATAGAGTTGGGCTTGATCGGGTGCGGGTGCCCGCCTGCGACCAGTTCGGCCACCATCACCCCCTCGTGGCTCGCCTTGTGGGCCAGCCACGGTGCGCCGGCGATGTCGCCGATCGCATAGACCCCTTCGACACCGGTCCGGCAGAATTCGTCAGTGACAACATGGGTGCGGTCGATCTTCACGCCAAGCGCTTCCAGCCCGAGATTTTCGACATTGCCGACAATGCCCACGGCAGAGATGACGGTGTCAAACTCCATCGTTTCGGTCTTTCCGCCCGCCTCGATATGTGCGGTCACCTTGCCTTTTGCGCGATCGAGCTTCTTGACCGTGGATTTCTCCATGATCTTCATGCCCTGCTTGACGAACTGCTTCTTCGCGAAGGCCGAGATCTCGGCGTCCTCGACCGGAAGCACACGGTCCATAACCTCGACAACGGTCGTATCGGCCCCGAGCGTATTGAAGAAGGACGCGAATTCGATGCCGATAGCGCCCGAACCGATAACGAGAAGCTTCTTCGGCATCCGCTTCGGTACCAGCGCGTGCTTGTAGGTCCAGACCAGGTCGCCATCCGCTTCCAGCCCCGGAAGCTCCCGCGCCCGCGCGCCCGTCGCAACGATGATGGCCTTGGACGTCAACTCCTCAGTCCCTTTGTCGGTCTTGACCGAGACGGTGCCCTTCTTGGGCAACGACGCCTCACCCATGAGGACGGTGATTTTATTCTTCTTCATCAGGTGGCCGACGCCGCCCGAAAGCTGCTTGGCGACGCCGCGCGATCGCTGCACCACCGCATCGAGATCATAGCCGACGCCATCAGCCTTCAATCCAAAGTCTTTAGCGCGGTGCATGAGGTGGAAGACCTCGGCCGAGCGCAGGAGCGCCTTCGTTGGAATGCAGCCCCAGTTGAGGCAGATGCCGCCCATATGCTCGCGCTCGACGATCGCGACATTCAGGCCCAGTTGCGCACCCCGGATAGCGGCCACGTAGCCGCCGGGTCCGGCGCCGATCACGATCATGTCGAAGCTCTTGGCAGCCATTCGTCCTCTCCCTCAAAAAAGTGGTTTGGCATTAAACTATTTTTGACTTTCACACAATGCGCCCAGCGGAGTGCCGGCATGCGGCGTGCGCATACCTTGCTTCACACATCATCCAGAGCGTTAAGAATGCTGCGATATCCCCCCTCTTTCATGAACGCAGCTTCCTCAGCGGTACTTTCACGGCCCAAGGCTTCGTTGCGGAACGGAAAGCGGCCAAAGCGCCGGATGATCTCTCGGTGCGCGCGCGCATGTGGCAGGTATTCGTCCCGAGTATCGGGCATCTTGCGCTGAACGAGGTCGACGGAGAGGTCCTGATCCTCCATCGTCTCAGAATGCTCGAAGGGCATATAGAAGAAAACGCGCTCAGGCTCTTTCACTTCCAGGTCGAACCCGCGTTCCACCGCCTTGCGAGCGGCGTTGAGGGCGCTCGCATCCGTGGAAAAAGCGTCCGCCTTCCCGCGAAACATATTGCGTGGGAACTGGTCGGTCAGGATCAGGAAGGCGAGTGTCCCGCGCGGACCATTGCACCAGAAATCGCGTTCACCCGCTTTCGCCGCGCGCCACTCATCACCGAACCTGGATCGGATCTCTTCGTCGAGGTCATCGGCAGCCACATACCAACCCTTGGGGCCGACCTCGTGCAGCCAGAACTCAACGACCGCTTCAGGCTCAGACATGGCATCCTCCCGCGTTCTGGATCGTCTGCATGCAAGAGTTGCAGGAAGCGGAAAGAATTGCCAGTCTTTGATGCCTCAGTCTTTGGGCGCTTCCTGCTGATCGTGGTGCTGCGCCTCTTCGATGGCGGCCTCGACGGCGACAAAGCCGGCGGTGGGCGCAAGCGCCGTATAGGCGCCAGTCGTTTCTGTCGCAGGCGACGCGCGACGCGTCATGCGCCATCCGGCATAAAATGCCATCATGCCGAACAGAACGGCGATGAACAGGAAGAAGCCGCTAGGACCGATTTGCGCCATGATCCAGCCCGTGAGGATCGGGCCGCCGATCGCCCCAACGCCATTAATGAAGATCAGACCCGCCGAAGCCGCCGCCATGTCGGCCGAATCGAGAAAATCGTTCGTGTAGGCGACGAG
>CBDUOT010000139.1:0-7870 GCA_965368915.1 uncultured Rhodobacterales bacterium
TCTACTATTCCTTCCGGCGCTATCGCCTGCTCAATCCCGAGCGGGCAGGATGGGCTGGCTGGGACAACTACTCGAACTTCGTGTTCTCGCCCGACTTCGGTGGCGCTATCGTGAACACACTGATCCTTGTACTTGGCGTCCTGATAATCACCGTCGTTCTCGGCATTTTGATCGCGCTTCTGATCGACCAGCCGATCTGGGGGCAGGGATTTGTCCGGATCCTCGTGATCTCACCGTTTTTCATCATGCCGCCGGTTTCGGCGCTCGTGTGGAAGAACATGTTCTTCAACCCCTCGAACGGCCTTTTCGGCGAGCTATTCAAGTATATCGGGTTGCAGCCTTACGATTTCCTCGGCCAGGCGCCTCTCGCCTCGATCGTGACCATCGTCGCTTGGGAGTGGCTGCCGTTCGCAACGCTGATCCTCCTGACCGCACTGCAATCGCTCGACGGGGAGCAGTTGGAAGCGGCAGAGATGGACGGAGCACCGCCCCTCAAGCGGTTCTGGTTCATCATGCTTCCGCACATGAGCCGTGCAATCACCGTGGTGATCCTGATCCAGACCATTTTCCTTCTGGGCATCTTCGGCGAGATCCTCGTGACCACCGCCGGGGGGCCGGGCACCGCTTCGACCACGCTGCCGTTCCTGATCTTCAAGGAAGCTTTGCTTGACTTCGACGTCGGTACTGCCGCCGCGGGTGGAGTGGTCGCCGTTATCCTCGCCAACATCGTCGCCATCTTCCTGATGAAGGCGATCGGCAAGAACCTGGATTGAGGGAGTAGAGACATGGCACGTGCCATCACGCCCGCCCGTAAGACAATAAACACCGCCGCCGCCTGGATCGTGGCCTTACTCATCTTTTTCCCGATCCTCTGGACGATCCTGACGAGCTTCAAACCCGAGCCGGTCGCAGTCGCCTCGCCGCCGGTGTTCCTGGGGTTCGATTGGTCTTTCGAGAACTACAAAACCGTCATCAGTCAACGCGGCTACGGCCAGTACTTCTGGAACTCGGTAGTGATCGCCTTCGGCTCGACGATCCTCGGCATGATCATCGCGATCCCGTCCGCTTGGGCGATGGCCTTCGTCCATGGTCGGCGGACGAAGGACCTTCTGATGTGGATGTTGTCGACGAAGATGATGCCGGCTGCCGGCGTGCTGGTTCCGATCTACCTGATCGCGGTCTACTTCAAGATCCTCGACACCCAGTTCTTGCTGATGATCGTACTGATGCTGATGAACCTGCCGATCATCATCTGGATGCTCTACACCTATTTCCGGGAAATCCCGGTGGACATTCTGGAAGCAGCGCGGATGGACGGGGCGAGCCTGTTCAATGAGATCGTCTATGTGCTGACGCCAATGGCGGTGCCGGGGATCGCATCGACGCTTCTTCTGAACGTCATCCTCGCGTGGAACGAATCCTTCTGGACGCTGAACCTGACCGCGTTCAACGCGGCGCCCTTGACCAAGTTCATCGCCGGTTTTTCAAGTCCGCAGGGGCTCTTTTACGCAAAGCTGTCGGCCGCTTCGGTCATGGCCTTCCTGCCGATCTTGATCCTTGGCTGGTTCAGTCAGAAACAACTCGTCCGAGGCCTGACCTTCGGCGCTGTTAAGTGAGGAACGAAATATGGGACGCATACAGCTAAAGCAGGTCAAGAAATCCTTCGGTGAAGTGAACGTTATCCCGCCGTTGGACCTGGAGATCGAGGACGGCGAGTTCGTGGTCTTTGTCGGCCCGTCCGGCTGCGGCAAGTCGACCCTGCTGCGCCTGATTGCAGGTCTGGAGGACACCACCTCTGGCACCATCGAAATCGATGGGCAAGACGCGACGGGCCTGCCGCCCGCCAAACGCGGCCTTGCGATGGTGTTCCAGAGCTACGCGCTCTATCCGCACATGTCCGTCAGAAAGAACATCGCCTTTCCGATGCGGATGGCGAAGGTCAGCCAGGAGGAACAAGACAAGCGGATCGAGGCCGCCGCCAAGGCGCTGAACCTGACCGATTACCTTGACCGGCGCCCCGGCCAACTGTCCGGTGGTCAGCGCCAACGTGTGGCCATCGGCCGGGCCATCGTGCGCGAACCTGCTGCGTTCCTCTTCGACGAGCCGCTGTCGAACCTCGACGCGGCCCTGCGTGTCGGGATGCGGATGGAGATTAGTGAGCTGCACAAAAAGCTCGACACCACGATGGTCTACGTGACCCACGATCAGGTCGAAGCCATGACCATGGCTGACAAGATCGTGGTGCTGCAGGCCGGCGTGATCGAGCAGGTGGGCAGCCCGCTGGAACTGTACCGTACACCGCGCAACAAATTCGTCGCGGGCTTTATCGGCTCGCCGAGGATGAACCTTCTCGAGGGGCCCGAAGCCGCCAAACACAACGCGCATACCATTGGCGTCCGTCCCGAGCACATCTCGCTCTCGGCAACCGAGGGCGCCTGGCAAGGCACCGTCGGTGTCGCCGAGCATCTCGGGTCGGATACTTTCATGCATATCCACGGCATCCCGGGTTGCGATCCGTTGACTGTGCGGTCCGGTGGTGAAGTCGATGTGAAACACGGAGACAAGGTTTTCCTGACGCCGCAGCCCGATCAGATTCACAAGTTTGATCAGCAAGGGCTTCGCATCGAATGAGCCGACTGGACGGCAAGTCGGCTCTGATCACAGGGGCAGCGCGGGGTATCGGCAAGGGCTTTGCAGAGGCCTACGTTCGTGCAGGCGCGACGGTCGCCATCGGTGACATCAACCTTGAGGCCGCACAGAAAACGGCGGACGAAATTGGCGGCGCGGCCTATGCCGTGGAACTGGATGTGAGCAAGCAGGACAGCATTGATACCGCCATCGACACCGTGATCGCGCGGGCGGGCAAGCTTGACATCCTGGTCAACAACGCCGCCCTGTTCGATGCGTCGCGCACCGTGGATATCACCCGAGACAGTTACGACAAGCTTTATGCCGTAAATGTTGCGGGCACCTTGTTCACCATGCAGGCCGCAGCGCGCCAGATGGTAAAACAGGGGCATGGCGGAAAGATCATCAACATGGCCTCGCAGGCCGGTCGGCGCGGTGAGGCGCTGGTCGCGGTCTATTGCTCGACCAAGGCTGCGGTAATCTCGCTGACGCAATCGGCAGGGCTGGACCTGATCAAGCACGGGATCAACGTGAACGCCATCGCCCCCGGCGTCGTCGACGGCGAACACTGGGAGCATGTCGACGCCATGTTCGCCAAGCTGGAGGGCAAGAAGCTCGGCCAGAAGAAGGCCGAGGTGGCCGCCGGTGTGCCGGCGGGGCGTTTCGCGGTGCCAGAGGATCTGGCGCCAATGGCTGTCTTTCTCGCCTCGGACGACGCCAATTACATAGTGGCCCAGACGTATAACGTCGATGGCGGGCAATGGATGAGCTAAGTGGAACTTTCTAACGCAACACTACCCGACCTGCCTGACGGAGTTAAGCGACCGGAATACGATCGCTCGGCCCTGACGCCTGGAATCGTGCACATTGGCCTCGGCAATTTCCACCGCGGTCATCAGGCGTGGTATCTGCATCGGTTGATGCAGCAGGGGCTCGCGCTTGATTGGGCCATCATCGGCGCCGGCGTGCGCCCCAATGACGAAGCGCAACGCAAGCGACTGGCTGCGCAGGATTACCTGACCACGCTGATCGAACTCGACCCCGCAGGCCGCTCGGCCGAGGTCACAGGCTCGATGATCGGCTACGTTCCTGTTGAGGAGGGCAACGGGTCGTTGATCGCCCAGATGGCCGATCCCGCGATCAGGATCGTTGCGCTGACCGTGACAGAGGGTGGTTATTACATCGACCCCGCGACCAAGGGCTTCGATGCCGGCCACGCGGATATTCAGCATGACGCCGCCAATCCCGAAAGGCCCCGCACCGCCTTCGGTGCCATGATTGCCGCGCTGAAGCAGCGCCGCGAAAAAGGCATTGGTCCGTTCACCGGACAAAGCTGCGACAACCTTCAGGGCAACGGTACGATCCTGCGCCAAACCATGGTCTCGCTGGCGCGGCTGTCGGATCCTGACCTGGCGGATTGGATCGACGCCAACTGCACGTTCCCCAATTCGATGGTCGATTGCATCGTTCCTGCGACCGGGCCGAAAGAGCTGGCGCTGGTCAAGGAGTTCGGCATAGACGATGCCGCTCCTGTGACCCATGAGAATTATCGCCAGTGGGTGATCGAAGACGACTTCTGTGCGGGCCGCCCCGAATGGGACAAGGCAGGCGCCACCTTCTCCGACGATGTGCACGCCTACGAGGCGATGAAAATCCGCATCCTCAACGGCGGACATCAGGTGATCTCGAACCCGGGCGAGATCCTGACGGTCGAGTTCATCTCGGGCTGCATGTCGCATCCTCTGATCGGGCCGTTCTTCCGCAAGGTCGCGGGTGAAGAAATCGTACCGCAGGTCGAACCTGTGCCGGGGATGACACCGCAGGCGTATGTTGAGCTGATCGACCGGCGGTTCTCCAACCCCGAGATCGTCGACACCGTGCGCCGTGTGGCCTTCGACGGCTCGTCCCGCCATACCGGGTTCATCCTGCCGGTGCTTCGCGACGCGCTAGAGGCAGGCAGCCCGATCGAGGGGTTGGCTCTGACAGAGGCGCTTTGGGCGCGCATGTGCGAAGGCACGCGCGAAGACGGTACGGCCATCGAACCCAATGATCCGATCTGGGACAAGTTGACCGCGGCTGCCAAGGCGGCCAAGGATCGCCCTCAGTCCTGGCTGGACCAACGCGACCTCTACGGTGATCTCGGTGAAAATGCGCGCTTCAGTGAAAGCTTTGCACGCTGGCTAGGCCTGATCTGGAGCGACGGGACCGAAGCGGCTTTGCGTGCCTATCTTCAGAAGTAACCGAACGAAAGAAACCGTAGTGTCCACGGCGCGCAAATAGATCTCCCTCACCGGCCTGCGGACGACGCGGCGGTCACCGGTTGTGTCACGGCAGGCGGTCAGAGCGGAAGGTCTTTGGACGCGACTTGTCGAACCGGTCTGAAAAGGGTCGGCTAACTGTCGGCCCGCTGCATCGCCGCGATCAGTCGACGCTGGATGTCCGAGGTGCCGCCCAGCGTCACGGTGCCGGCCATATCGCGCAGCATTCGTTCAGTTTCTCCTGTCAGGTAACCCGCGCCACCGCGTATGCGCAGCGCGTCTTCCGCGTTTGCGAGCAAAGCCTCGGCCACATGGAGCTTGACGAGCGGCGCGGTCATCCGGTTGACGACACCCTCGTCGATCTCCTGCGCAGCCCGTTCGATCAGCATCCGAGAGGTTTCATATCGCAGTTGCATGTCGGCAAGACGGTTGCCCACCGACTGATGGGTGGCGATTGGTACGCCGCCGGGCGCGCGCTGCTGCGCGAAAGCGACAGTCTCGTCCAGTTGCCGCTTCATCGCGCCGACATGGCTTGCAAAGATGAAGCGCCGCTCCCAGTCGATCGAACGGTTAAAGATGCTGTTGCCGGCACCTTCGCGGCCCAATAGCGCGCTTTCCGGCAACTCGACATTTGAGAAAGTCATGCGACCTGCGGGCACCGTGCGGTGGCCGGCCTTGTCGAATATTTCATCGTGCACAACACCCGGCCGGTCCAGTTCCACCAGGAACGTCGAAAGCCCCCATGCCCCGTGGTCGGGGTTGGTGACGGCGAAGACCTGCGCCACATCCGCGGCTGGCCCCATGCCGACCCAGATCTTTTCTCCGTTCAGACGGTAACCGCCCGCGACAGGTTCTGCCCGCGAACGGATCGCGCTGATGTCGGATCCGCTGCCGGGTTCAGTCACGGCATGGGCGCACAGGATGGAGCCGTCAGCCAGCCCCGGCAGCCAGGATCGTTTCTGTGCTTCGTCGCCAAACTCCAGTATCGACATCTGCATCGCCCAAAGCTGACCATTCAGCGCCAGAAGCATCCCATTGTCGCGGCAGCCTTCGCCAAGCCTGTGCAGGGCGCGCACTGCCGGCAGCACCTTCAGGCCCAAGCCGCCGTACGCCGTCGGCAATACAAGACGCATCACCCCAGCATCCGCGGCGGCTTGCCAGAGAGGTCGCCAGTCGGCCGGATCCTTCGCACCGCGCCGGTCGCGCGCCTCCACCTCAAGGCTGAGGGTGTCGCGGCCTAGTGCGAATAGCCGTTCGTTTAGATCGTCGCTGGTCATGTCACCCCTTCCACTTGGCGGACGTCGGCGGCAAGGCGAGCTGTCCAGTCGGCTATAGCTTCATTGTCGTTTTGCAATTCCAAGTGTCCGAAGGGCAGATCAATTGCGCGCGCATTGGGCAGCGTGGCGTCTATCGATAGCGTGTCGGCTCGACCCGAGGTTGAACGGATCAGCGTCGCCGGTCCGTTCCAAACCGTAGGCCGGTATCGCATCAGGACCCGAGCGTAGATGGCCCCCACTTTGGCGGAGGTCGACTTTCCGCGACCAGTTAACAGGCGAAGAGCGGCCAGCCCGGCGCTGCCGGTTCTTCGCAGTTTGCGTGCCAGAGTTTCATGGGTGCCGTGTGGCGGCGCACCCGCGAAGCTGGGGTCGATCAGGAACAAACCGGCGATCTCGTGACCCTGGGCGGATAGCTGGTGAACTGCCTCGACGGCGATGATCGCGCCCAATGAATAGCCGCCGATTAGATACGGGCCCTGAGGCTGAATCTCGCGTATCGTGTCAACTGCCTCGGCGGCCAAATCTTCAATCCTGATATGTCGCGGCAGATCCCCCCCGAGGTAGTGAGAATAGCGGAAGACAAGAGGGCGGTCCGGGCCCAGGGCAGCGGCGAGCGCGGCGTTCATGCGCTGGCTGCCGTGGATCATGAAGAACGGGCGGCGGCGGCCCTCACCGTGGGAGGTAGCCACCAGACGGTCATGCTCTATCGCTACGGGTTGGTTCGCCCTATCGTCCAGCACGGCCGCGAGGTCGCGCAAAACCGGATGATCGAAGATATCGCCGGGCCGCAGCGCGATGCCTTCCTCTTCTGCGGCGGCGATGAGCGCGATGCTGGCCAGGCTGTCTCCACCGGCGTCGAAGAAGTGCGTTTCTGGCCCTGCCTCGATCTTGAGCAGGCGTGACCAAAGCCCAGCCAGACGCCGTTGGAAAAAGCCGGTGGCACTGCCGCCTTCGCGGTCTGTGCCGTGCCCCAACGCGGCAATCGCGGCGCGATCGATCTTGCCGTTGGGCAAGAGCGGCAGGCAGTCGATCGCGTGCACCGGAATTGGCATCAGCGCGGGCGGCAGGCGCTCGGGCAGGGCGGCTCGCACAGCATCCGCCGCGCCCGTGACGGCCACGACGATACGCCCGTCGGTCAGTGCCGCAGCGGCCGCGGGTGCGCCGGCGTCGCGGGCCATCGCCTCAACCTCGCTCAGTTCAACACGATGGCCGCGCAGTTTCACCTGGGTGTCGGCGCGGCCCAGATAGAGCAAGGTACCGTCCGTCGCCATGACTCCACGGTCGCCGGTGCGATAGCGTCGCTCGGGCCCGTCTAGGAAAGCGCGCGCCGTTGCCTCGGGCTGATTCAGATAACCCGCCGCGATGCCTTGGCCGCGCACGATCAGCTCACCTTCAATGCCCGGTGGAAGGGGCTGGGCGTCGACATCGCAGACCTCGATTGCCATGCCCTTGGGCGCGCGTCCGATGGGCACCGGGCCATCCACCTCAGTGATCTCGGCAGCGGCGCACCAGACAGTGGCCTCGGTTGGCCCGTATTCGTTGAACAGTCTCACGCCCGGCGCGTGGGCGCGGTGCCGTGAGGGCAGGTCCTGCGGTACTGCCTCGCCTGCGACGATGACGGTGTCGAGCGTGGGGGGAACGGGTACTGCGGCAAGCAGGGCGGACCAAAGCCGTGGAAGGGCGAGCAGGTGAGAGACACCGGTCTCA
>CBDUOT010000140.1:0-7777 GCA_965368915.1 uncultured Rhodobacterales bacterium
TGTCGTTTCGATGTCGCCGGACAGCACCACGATGTCCGCCGCCAAGCCGGGTCGTAGCGTGCCGGTCACGTGTTCCCGGTGCGCGGCCCATGCACCTCCGGCGGTGTAGGCGTGCAGGACATCGTGCAAGGGCACGCGCTGGTCGGTTCCGCCTTCGTAGGTCGGCCGGGTCAGTGCCGCATGGATACCGCGCAGGACGGAGATGTCGGTGACCGGCCAGTCCGAGGCGAAGGCGAGCGGCGCGCCAGCTTCGGCCAGCGTCCGGCAGAGATAGGCGTCGGACCAGCGGTTCCGTCCGATCACGTCCAGCGTCGGGAACATGTCGAAATCCATCGCCCCCGGTGCGTGCGGCGGCTGAACCGAGGCGGTGATCCCGAGCGCGCCGAGACGCGGGATGTCGGCCCGGTCGATCATCTCGATATGTTCGATCCTGTGGCGGCTGTCACGCTTGCCATTGGCGATCTGCGCCGCTTCGTAGCCGTCGATCGTGGTCCTGACTGCGCCATCGCCAATTGCGTGCACCGCGATCTGAAGCCCGCGCCGGTCTACCTCGGTCGCGATTTCGTTGAAGCGGGGGCCGGGGAAAAGCGGCTCTGAGTGGTGACCCGGTCGGCCGGGATAATCGTCGATCCGGAAGGCGGTGCCGGAATCGATCACGCCGTCCATGAACATCTTCACGAAACCCGAGGTCAGCCATTCATCATCGAAGTCGCGCGTCATCGCCTCGGCCCGATCAAGCGCGGAGAGGTCCATGTGCGGCTTGAAGTGGAAGGGCACCTTGATGCGATGGGTCAGTTCGCCCGCCTTCTGCATTTCTCGCAAAAGCTCGAGCGTGTAGCGGTTGCCGTCCATGTTCACCATCGAGGTGACGCCGTGCTTTGCCGCATGGGCAAACCCCGCGGCGATCTTCCGGCGGTCGATGGCGCGGGCGGCGGCATCGGGCCAGGGATCGGGTTCCTCGCCCGTCGCGATGCCAAGGTTGAGCCGCGCCTCGCCGCCGAGCGCGATGACCGGGGCGAACGCCTCAAATTCCCGCAATTCGCCCGTGGCGAGGCCATCCTCGCCCATCACGACCTCATGGCCATGGGGCATTGCAGCGCCTTCGAGGATGCCAGCGGCCTTGAGGGCGGCTGTATTGGCCCAGACCGTGTGGTGGTCATGCGCGCCGATGGCGATGGGCCGGTCGGCAATGACCGCGTCGAGGTCGTGGCGTGTCATCGGATGGTCGAGCATCGCGTAGTGACCGCCCTGCGCCATGAGAAGCGGGTGTTCGGGATGACGGGCGGCGAAGTCGCGGAAGGCGCGGGCTATCGCCTCGGCGCCCTCGATATGGCCAAGCTGAAGATGGGCGAGTTCGGCGCCGCCGAGCACGAGGTGGAGGTGGCTTTCGAAAAAGCCCGGCAGCAGCGTCGCGCCGCCGCAATCGATAATCTCGGTCAGCGACCCGGCAAGTGCCTCGATCTCGGAGCGGGGTCCGACCGCCGCGATCCGTCCCGCAGCCAATGCGATGGCTTCGGCGGTCGGGCGAGACGGATCCATCGTCAGGATGCGGGCATTCGTCAGAATCGTTTCGGGGGTCATTATGTCCTCGTCGCAGGGGCCGTTCGAACTAAACCCGAACGCGATGCCGTTGGGAAGCGGCAGATCGAAAGTCCGGTTGCGGTTTACGCCGTCCTCGCCCCGGCATAACCTGACGGACGATCCCGAATCCCGAGATGGCCAATGTCAGAGACGACCGGGACCCGATATCAGGTCCTCGCCCGTAAATACCGCCCTGAAACCTTCGCCGATCTCGTCGGACAGGAGGCGATGGTTCGTACGCTGAAGAACGCCTTCGCCGCGGATCGCATTGCGCAGGCCTTCATCATGACCGGCATCCGGGGGACCGGAAAGACGACCACCGCGCGGATCATCGCCAAGGGGATGAACTGCGTGGGCGAGGACGGCAATGGCGGGCCGACGACCGATCCTTGCGGCAAGTGCGAACACTGCGTCGCGATCATGGAAGGACGTCATGTCGATGTAATGGAGATGGACGCCGCCAGCCGTACGGGCGTGGGCGACATCCGCGAGATCATCGAGAGCGTGCACTACCGGGCAGCCAGCGCCCGCTACAAGATTTACATCATCGACGAGGTTCACATGCTGTCGACGAGCGCGTTCAACGCGCTTCTGAAGACGCTTGAGGAACCGCCCGCCCATGTAAAGTTCATCTTCGCCACGACCGAGATCCGCAAGGTTCCGGTCACGGTTCTGTCGCGCTGTCAGCGTTTCGACCTGCGCCGGATCGAGCCGGAAGTGATGATCGCGCTTCTGCGAAAGATCGCGACAGGCGAGACGGCAGAGATCACAGACGACGCGCTCGCTCTGATCACGCGGGCGGCGGAAGGTTCGGCACGCGATGCAACGTCGCTTCTCGATCAGGCGATTTCGCATGGTGCCGGGGAAACCACGGTCGAGCAGGTCCGCGCAATGCTGGGGCTCGCCGACCGGGGCCGCGTGCTCGACCTCTTTGACCTGATCCTCAAGGGCGATGCGGCCGGGGCGTTGAACGAGCTGGGCGCGCAGTATTCCGACGGTGCCGATCCAATGGCGGTTCTGCGCGATCTGGCCGAGATCACGCACTGGGTTTCCGTTATCAAGATCACACCCGAGGCCGCCGACGACCCGACCGTTCCGCCAGATGAACGCGCGCGCGGGCTTGGCATGGCGGATGCGCTGCCGATGCGTGTACTGACGCGCCTGTGGCAGATGCTTCTGAAGGCGCTGGAAGAAGTCGCAGCTGCCCCGAACGCGATGATGGCCGCCGAAATGGCGGTGATCCGCATGACGCATGTCGCGGAACTGCCAGATCCTGAGCAACTTCTGCGCCGCCTGTCGGATGGACCCGGACCGACCGCACCTGCGCCGCAGGGACGCGGCCCTGTGCCTTCAGCCGGCGTGACGCACAGCGCTCCGCGGGCCACGACCGTTTCGTCGTCCGGACCGGGAGGAACCGCAACGGCGCTTGCCACCCAGCCGGATATCGCGCTGGCTCGTTACGCGACCTTTCCAGCGGTCGTCGAACTGATCCGCTCCAACCGCGACGTGAAGCTTCTGATCGAGGTCGAGAACCATCTTCGACTTGTCCGCTATGCTCCGGGACGGATCGAATTCCAGCCGACGCCGGAGGCGCCGTCTGATCTTGCGCAGACGCTTGGTCAAAGGCTGCAAAGCTGGACCGGCGTACGCTGGGGCGTTTCTGTTGTCGCCGAGGGCGGAGGCGCGACCATCGCAGAGGAACGCGATGCCGACCGGATCACGGCCGAGGCGGTGGCGATGGAAAATCCGATCGTAAAAGCCGTCTTCGCCGCCTTTCCGAACGCGAAGATCACCGATATCAGAACGCCCGAGGAAACCGAGGCCCAGGCAGAGGCCGATGCCCTGCCAGAGGTCGAGGACGAATGGGACCCGTTCGAGGACAATTAAGGAGAAGATGATGTTGAAGGGTTTGGGTGGCCTGGGCGGTCTTGGTGACATGTCCAAGATGATGAAGGCCGCGCAGGAAATGCAGGAAAAGATGGCCGCGCTGACCGAGGAGATGGACAGCATCACCGTCACCGGCGAAAGCGGCGCGGGACTGGTCAAGGCGGTCTGCACGGCGAAGGGCGAGCTCAAGTCGCTCGATATCGACCCGTCGATCTTCCAGCCTTCCGAGAAGGAAGTGGTGGAGGACCTGATCCTTGCCGCGATCAAGGACGCGCAGAAGCGCGCGCAAGATCGCATGCGCGAGGAGCAGCAAAGGATGATGCAGTCGATGGGCCTGCCCGCCGACATGAAACTTCCGTTCTGAGGCGCGCTTGAGCGAAGCCACCCGAGACATCGAGACACTGATCGAGCTGATGGCCCGGTTGCCGGGGCTTGGGCCCCGCTCGGCGCGGCGCGCGGTGCTGCACCTGATCAAGAAGCGCGGGCCGGTGATGGCGCCCTTGGCGCAAGCGATGGCGCAGGTCGCCGCTTCGGCGCGCGAATGCGCCAACTGCGGAAATATCGGCACGGCTGATATCTGCGACATCTGCCGCGATGAGCGCCGCGCGACGGGTGAGATCTGCGTGGTGGAGGACGTGGCCGATCTTTGGGCGATGGAACGGGGCCAGGCCTTCAAGGGCCGCTACCACGTGCTGGGCGGCACCTTGTCCGCGCTCGACGCGGTGGGGCCGGAGGAGCTTGGAATTCCGAAGCTTCTCGCGCGTATAAGCGATGAAGGTGTCAGCGAGGTGATCCTTGCGCTGAATGCGACCGTCGACGGCCAGACGACCGCGCATTACATTGCCGACGCGTTGGAAGGCTCGGGGATCGCGGTGACCTCGCTTGCGCAGGGCGTACCGATCGGTGGAGAGCTCGACTATCTCGACGACGGCACGATTCAGGCCGCTTTGCGCGCCCGCAAACAGGTCTGAACGACGATTTCACGGCGTCGATGCGGCGCCATACTGAGGCAATAATCAATTTCTCGGTTTCACACGGCGCGCCGCCCCGCTATACGGAGCCCGTTTGCCGGATAAGGAGCAGATCGCATGGCCAACGTCGTTGTTGTGGGCGCGCAGTGGGGCGACGAGGGCAAGGGCAAGATTGTCGACTGGCTTTCGGAACGCGCTGATGTGATCGCGCGGTTTCAGGGCGGTCACAATGCGGGTCACACGCTCGTCATCGGGGACAAGGTTTTCAAGCTGTCGCTTCTGCCATCCGGCATTGTACGTAAGGGCAAGCTTGCTGTCATCGGCAACGGTGTCGTGCTCGACCCTTGGGCCCTCTTTGCCGAGATCGAGAAGCTTTCAGCTCAAGGTATTGAGATTTCTACAGAAAATCTCATGGTTGCCGAGAACACGCCGCTGATCCTGCCGCTGCACCAGGATCTCGACCGGCTGCGCGAAGAGGCCGCCGGCAAGGCAAAGATCGGCACGACCGGGCGTGGTATCGGCCCTGCTTACGAAGACAAGGTGGGCCGCCGCACGATCCGCGTCGCCGATCTGGGCGATGAGGAAACGCTGGATGCGCGGATCGACCGGCTTCTCGCGCATCACGACGCGCTTCGTCAGGGACTTGGGGCCACGCCGATCGACCGGGCCGAGCTGAAGGCGAAGCTCATGGAAATCGCGCCGAAGCTTCTGGCCTATGCCCAGCCGGTCTGGAAAGTGATGGGCGAGATGCGCCGGGCCGGTAAGCGAATCCTGTTCGAAGGCGCGCAAGGCGCGCTTCTCGACATCGATTTCGGCACCTATCCATATGTAACTTCGTCCACCACGATGTCGGGCATGGCCGCAACTGGCACCGGTATGGGGCCGTCTTCAATCGATTTCGTGCTTGGAATCGTCAAGGCCTACACGACGCGGGTTGGCGAGGGGCCGTTCCCGACCGAGCTCGAGGACGCCGATGGTCAGAGACTGGGCGAGAGGGGCCACGAATTCGGCACCGTCACGGGGCGCAAGCGTCGCTGCGGCTGGTTCGACGCGGTGCTCGTCCGCCAGACCTGCGCAATCTCCGGCGTGAACGGAATTGCGCTGACAAAGCTTGATGTGCTCGACGGATTCGAGACGCTGAAGATCTGTACGGGCTACGAGATCGATGGCGTGACCTATGACTACCTGCCGACCGCTGCGGCACTGCAGGCGAAAGTCCGGCCCATCTACGAAGAGATGGAAGGCTGGTCGGAATCGACTGCCGGAGCCCGAAGCTGGGCGGATCTGCCAGCCGCCGCGATCAAGTACGTCCGTCGGGTCGAAGAACTGATCCAATGCCCGGTGGCGTTGTTGTCGACGAGCCCCGAGCGCGACGACACAATCCTCGTCACCGATCCGTTCGCGGACTGATGCTCGCCTACAAGACACGTCGGCGGCTTTCGCTTCTGATCCTGCTGGTCGGGCTGCCGCTCTATATCATCGTCGCAGTCAGCGCGGTGAACTGGCTCGATATGCGCTTCGGACGTCAGCCCATCTGGATCGAGGCGCTCATCTACGTGGTGCTCGGATTTCTCTGGGCAATACCGTTCCGCTTCGTCTTCCGAGGGGTCGGCAAGGCCGATCCGGGCGCTGATGAACGCGACAGCTGAGCAAAGAAAACGGAGCGGCCCGTGAGGGTCCGCTCCGTTACTACTCGTGAACAGTTGGGCGATGCTTAGCGAGAGGCGCGGCGCGCCTCGCTCATGAAGCGCGATGCGTCGGTGATGCGGAACTGGCCACGGCTGATCTTCTGGATCTTGCCCTCACGCAGCAGCATACCGAACGACCGAAGGCCGTCTTCGCGAGAAAACTCTTCTTCTTCAGACATGTAAGCGATCTTGCTCAGGATCTGAGGACGCGAGAAATGCGGCTGTCCTTCGACGGTCGCGGTATAGGCGGCGGCCGCTTCAAGAAGGTCCGAAAGGCCGTTTGCGCCAAGGCGATCTGCGAATTCGGCGAAGCTGCTCGCGTCTTCGGGCGACAGGAACCCTTGCTCGCTCTCCGTGTCTTCTTCGACGCGGGCGCGCGCCGGACGAGAGGCGCTGACGCGGCGCGGACGAACGGCGCTGCCATCTTCCAGCGCTTCCGCCGACTTGTCGATGCGCTGTTCGGAAACCAGCACGAGCGGGGAAGGGCGCTGGTCGAGTGTCGGGCGCGGCGTCGAGGACGCACTTTCCGAGGCCGGACGCCGCGGGCGGACCGCTTTCGACAGGTCTTCGCGGTAGCGGTCGATGTTGGTCGGAGCGGATGCGCCCGTTTCTGACGGCGCTTCTTTCGACTTCAGCTTACGGTCGGCGACGGTCGCGGCGACTGCGGCCTTCAGGTGCGAAATGGCCGAGAAGCGGCGGCGGCTTTCGTCGCCCTCGAGCTTCGACTTGGCCTCTTCCATCAGGCGTTCTACCGAACCGTCTTCGTCCGTAGAGCTGCTTTCGAGAAGCGCGCGACCTTCATGGCTGTTGCGGCGCGATTCTTTCGCCATCTCGGACAGTTCGCCCATCAGCTTGCCGTCGTCGTCGAGATCGAACGCGCTCGAACCGATAGCTTCGTCGATTCCGGCGAGCAGGCGCTCTTCGGTTTCGTCCCTCGCGGCGACATCGAAGTCCTCGAGCGCCTCTTCGGCGTCCAGTTCGATTTCGCGGGCCTCCGCTCCGACGGCGTCGTCGAGCGCGGCCGCGATATCGCGGTCATCGTCGTCACCCACGTCCGAGTCGTCGGCCATTTCAAGGTCGAAATCCGTCTCATCAGCGTCGGAGAGCGTGTCCATTGCGGCGTGCTCGGCCTCAGCCTCTTCGGCTTCGGGCGTGGCGCGGCGCAGACGTACGACGCGGGCGGCGCGGGTCAGGAAGCTCGAGCGAGGCTCGGATCCGGCCGTTTCGGTCTCGGCCGCCGCATTTTCAGCCACTTCGTCTTCAACAGCAGGCGCGCTTTCTTCGACGCGCCAGGCGCTGAGGTCGAGCGCCGATGCCGCAACTTCTTCAGCCTCTTCTTCCGCCTCGTCGGCGAAGGCGTCTTCGATTGCCTCCTCGGACATGTCGGCGATTTCTTCGGAATGATCGGCGCGGGTCTCGGCGATCAGCGCCGCGATACCGTCTTCGGCTTCTTCTTCTTCATCCCATTCCTCTTCCGAAGCGGTCTCAGCGTCATCTACGGCAAGAATGCGGGTGATCGCGCTGTCTTCGTCGTCGGATGCGTCTTCCGAGACCGGCTCGTCTTCCGCGACGACTTCGAAGGCCGTTTCTTCGGCATCAGCCTCGGACTCGAGCGCGGCGATTTCCTCTTCGATCGTGTCCTCGGCGACA
>CBDUOT010000141.1:0-7587 GCA_965368915.1 uncultured Rhodobacterales bacterium
CCCACATCACAACCTCTGCGGCCCACTACTGCGCAGCCACGCTGACAACTTAGACGACCGCGGTCGGACAAAGTTGATTCACGTCAATGCGGTTTGGATGAGTCGTCGAAAGTATTCGCCAATGAGAGCCGTATGCGCGGAGCAGCCCAATTCACCCTCATCCGCCGCGAAGATCGCTGCGGTGGATGCGGGTCTTCGACAAGCCTCAAAAGCATCGGTAGAGCTTCGCGAAACCAGCATGGCGTGGGTCTTCCTGACCGCCGATCGCGTCTACAAGATGAAAAAGCCCGTCCGCCGACGAATCTTCGATTTCACGCGACTTGAACAAAGACACCACGCCTGTGTCGAGGAACTGCGTCTGAACCGCCGGCTTGCACCTGACGTCTATCTCGGGCTTTCACGGCTGACGAGGGCATCGGACGGCACGCTAACCCTCGATGGCGAGGGTGAGACTGTGGATTGGCTCGTCCGCATGCGGCGACTCGAGGAGACGCTTTTTCTGGATCATGCGCTTGTTGCAGGCACCGCAACCCGGTCAGACATAGCCGGTGTTGGTGCGCGACTGGCGACATTTCACAAGGCCGCGCCAGCCGTTTCATTGTCGCGCGGCGCGCTCCTTGGCCGCTACCGCGAAGACATGCGAGAAACTTCGGAAATTCTTGAAAACCCCACTTTCGTCCCGTTCGCAGGCGAATTCCGAAAGCTTCTCGAAGCAATGAGTACATTTGTCGACCGAAGGTCCGGCCTTCTCTTCAAACGTCTCGAGTTGCACCGCATCGTCGAAGGTCACGGCGACCTTCGGCCCGAGCACGTATGGCTCGGTCCCCCCGTGCTTATCATCGATTGCCTCGAGTCATCGCGGCCGCTGCGACTGCTCGACCCGTTCGAGGAATATGCGACACTGGCGATGGAATGCGCGGTGCTCGGCGCGAGCTGGGTTTCTGAAGAGCTGTTCGAACATGTGAGACGTGCGCTCGACGACGAACCAGATCCCCGCGTGGTTGCGTTTTACACGGCTCACCGTGCGACGCTGCGCGCACGCCAAGCGCTCGCGCATCTTCTGGTGCCAAAGCCGAGAACTCCCGAAAGATGGGAGCCGCTGACCCGAAGGTATTTGGACCAAGCCGCGCGGGCAGCCGCTATCCTGGAAACTCAATAAGCTCCACCAACGACCCGTTCGAATGCAGCCGGTGGATCGCCTCGGCGACAAGCGGGGCGGCACTGATCACTTCTACCCGCCGCGCGAAAAGGTCAGGATCGAGGTGCCGTCGAGGGACCGTGTCCGTCACGATCCAACGGTCGATAGCGGGGTCCTTCACTGCCTTATCTGCACCCTCAGTGAAGAGCCCATGTGCTGCGATCGCAATCACTTCAACAGCGCCTTGATCCTTCAGCGCTTTAGCCGCCCGCACCATCGTTCCGCCTGATGCGATCATGTCGTCCACAACAACGGCCACTGCGCCTTTCGCGTCGCCTACCAGATGCGATCCGCTGACGACGCCCGCACTTCGCCTTTTCTCCATGAAAGCCGCGCCTACCGGTCGGCCCACGATGCCCTCGAACGTTTCGCGAAAGAGTTGCGCGCGCTTTACACCGCCCGCATCGGGCGACACGACGGAAAGCGTTCCCTTGGACAATTGCGGCGCTAAGTGCCGCGCAAACAGGACCCGCGTGTCTAGATGCCAGTTCGCGCAACGGAACGAATTCTGGAAGGCAACGAAGTTGTGGACGTCTAGCGTCATCACTGCGTCCGTACCCACAGCCTCGATCAGGCGCGCTAGCGTTCGCGTGGCGACCGGGTCGCGCGACTTCGTCTGTCGGTCCTTACGCGCGTAGGCGAGGTATGGAATGACCGCCGTCACCCTTGCCGCCCCGTTGTCTTTCAAGGTCGCAAGGAACAAGAGCAAGCGCACCAGCTTGTCGTTGGCACTCTGCCCCGCGTCTCCATAAAGGCTTTGTATGACGTAGGCATCCTTTCCCCGCACGCTTACCAGGGGCCGGGCCTTGTGTTCGCCATCCTCGAATTCCCTTTCTTCGTGACGGGCAAGCTCCGACCCGAGGCAATCGGCGACTGCTTGGCCGAAGCCACGGCTCGCATCCAGCGCGAACAAAAGCATGCATCCCTCCGCTTACTAGGCCATCTCAAGCTGACCCGTGGCGCCGGAGCTGTCGCTGATCTAGGTCATGCGGTCGCTATCCAATGCTGATTTGGATCAACGGTCGCGCACCTCGCGGAGGTAGCCTTCACGGAGCACATCCGTAAAGCCGAACGCCAGCAACGACGCGGAGGAGAGGAGTTCATGACCGAGGAGATTCTGCGCAAGCACAAGTCAGCCGCCGTCAAAGCCAACATGCCCGACTACGCCGCGGCTTGCGCCGAGTTTTCCTGGAACCGGGAACGTGACGCACTTGCAGGCCTGCCGGGTGGCGGGCTGAACATCGCGCATGAAGCGCTGGATGCGCAACTCGCGGCAGGGCGCGGCGAAAAGATTGCGATCCGCTGGCTTGGCCGCGACGGGACGCGGCAGGATTTCACCTACCGCGCACTGACGCTCGCAGCCAACCGCTTTGCGAACGTTCTTGCATCGCTCGGCGTGAAGCGGGGCGATGCGGTATATTCGCTGCTCGGCCGAGAGCCCGAACTGTACTTCGCCGCGCTCGGCACACTTAAATCCGGCTGCGTCTTTTGCCCGATGTTTGCCGCCTTCGGACCGGAGCCTGTTCAGTCGCGAATGGAAATCGGATCGGCAAAAGTGCTTGTTACCACGGCTAGCCTATATCGCCGCAAGGTAGCGAGTATCCGCGATCGCCTGCCGGAACTTGCGCACGTCCTTCTCATCGACGGCGAGGCGGAAGGTTGCACCCAACTCGGCCCACTCATGGACGCGGCAAGCGATGAGTATCAGACCGCGGCGACGAAGCCCGAGGATCCGTCACTTCTGCACTTCACCTCTGGCACGACAGGGCGTCCCAAAGGTGCGCAGCACGTTCACGAGGCCGTTGTGGCGCACAGAGTCACGGGGCGGCTTGCGCTCGATCTGAGGCCCGAGGACGTCTACTGGTGCACCGCCGATCCCGGTTGGGTGACGGGCACGTCCTACGGCATCATCGCCCCCCTTGTGATCGGGGTGACGATGATCGTGGACGAAGCGGAGTTCGATCCTAACCGCTGGTACGACATTCTCGGACAAGAGCGCGTGAACGTCTGGTACACCGCGCCCACCGCAATCCGCATGCTCATGCGCGCGGGAACGGACCTTATCGGAAATCGTTCATTCCCGGAGCTGCGCTTCATGGCGAGCGTCGGCGAACCTCTGAATCCCGAAGCCGTCCTGTGGGGGCAGGAGGTTTTCGGCATGCCCTTCCACGACAACTGGTGGCAAAGCGAAACCGGCGGGATCATGATCGCCAATTACGCTTCAATGGATGTCAAACCTGGCTCGATGGGGAAACCCCTGCCAGGGATCGAGGCTGGAATCGTAGAGGTGACCGGAGAGGGCGTAAAGGAGCTCACGAAGCCGCAGGCAATTGGCGAACTGGCGCTGCGCCCAGGCTGGCCGTCGATGATGCGCGCCTATCTTCACGAGGAGGCCCGCTACAACAAATGCTTTCAGGGCGGCTGGTATTTGTCCGGCGATCTCGCGATGCGCGACAGCGATGGTTACTACTGGTTCGTCGGCCGCGCGGATGACGTCATCAAAAGCTCAGGTCATCTGATCGGCCCCTTCGAAGTCGAAAGCGCTCTGATTGAGCATGACGCCGTGGCTGAGGTCGCCGTCATCGGCATTCCGGATGAAACTGCGGGCGAAGTCGTGAAAGCCTATGTAGCGCTGCACAAAGATTTCGTCCCGAGCGAGGAACTTGAGCGCGAACTTCTTGGCCACGCTCGCAAGCGTCTTGGTCCCGCAGTGGCGCCCAAGGCGATCGTATTCCGCCAGAACCTGCCCAAGACGCGCTCTGGGAAGATCATGCGGCGCCTTCTCAAGGCGCGCGAACTGGGGTTGCCCGAAGGCGATATCTCCACCCTCGAAAGCGACGAGAAATGACTGCGCTGTCGGCGTCGCCACTGCCGCTACAGTCCCGCTGTCGTCGTGCGATCGCATCAGTAAAGGATATTGAGGTGAGCATTTTCTGCGCGCCACACACCAGAACTTTCAAGAACCGGAGGCGTCATGACATCGGATCGTATTGAAGAGCTTGTGCGCAAGGAACTCGGCCGCATCGCGCCAGATATCGACGTGGACGATATCGACCGAAAAGGTGATTTGCGCGAAGAGTGCGATATCGACTCGCTCGATTTCCTCAATCTCGTCACCGCGCTCGGCAAGGCATTGTCGCTACCGATGCCCGAGGCGGATTATCCCAAGATGCGCAGTTTTGACGATCTCGTTTCCTATCTCCAAGCTGGCACCGGCGGCTGACCGGATCGCTAACGGGTTCCAGCGACCTCAAGCCCCAAACGCTTGTCCGCGCGAAGGTGCGGGCACAAGGTTTCATTCGGTCCGAATCACGAGTGGGGTGATCCCTTGAACGGCGACTTCATTCTGTCCCTGCCCCAGAACTTTGCGCTCTTCGCGGTTTCGGCGTTGGTTATCTGGATCGCGGGCACGCGGCTCGCCTATTTGGTCGACAGCCTCTCCGAGCATCTGAAGCTCGCCAAGTCTCTCGCCGGCCTACTCATCCTAGCGGTCGCAACGTCGCTGCCCGAGATCGCCACTACGCTCAGCGCGGCCTTCGAGCAACGGCAGGAACTTGTCCTGAACAACCTCTACGGTGGAATTGCGCTGCAGACCGCAGTTCTCGCCCTTGCCGACTTCTGGGCCCGCGGATCAATCACGAACTATCCTCGGAAAGCCAATCACACGCTGGAAGGCGTGCTGCTGGTCGGGCTTTTGTCGCTAACGTTGGTCATCTTCCTGCTCGGCGAGCCGATCGCCATTGGCCCTGTTGGACTCGGCTCGGTTCTGATCGCGCTTTGCTATGCGGCATCGATCTGGCTCCTGCGTCGCTACGACGAGACCGGCGACTGGATTCCTGTCGACCAACCTGAGTCGCTCGCGGACTTGCCGGCGGCACCATTGCGTCCTGCCGAAACGCTCACGCCACGCGCTCTTTACGTGCAGTCGGCTTTCGCGAGTCTCGCCATTCTGGTGTTCGGGATCGGCCTCGTGATTTCAGCCGAGGGGATCGCGTTTCAGACGGGACTCGGCACTGGCTTCGTCGGGGTAACAATGCTGGCGGCCGCGACGTCGCTACCGGAACTCACCACGACGATCGCGGCCGTGCGGATGGGCGCCTACACGATGGCGATCTCGAACATCTTCGGAAGCAACCTGATCATGCTCGTGTTGGTCTTTCCGGCCGATTTCCTGTTCATCCGCGGCCCGATCCTGCGCGATCCGGGGCCCACTGTTCCGCTGGCCATATCCTTCGGCATGCTGGTGACCGCCATTTACCTCGTCGGTCTTCTTGTCCGTCGGAAGCCGAGAATTGGCGTGATCGGTTTCGACTCCGCCGCTGTCCTCGTGGTCTTTTTGACAAGCCTGGTTGCGTACTATGTCGTCACGACGAACTGATGCCACTGATGGATCGGACGGGCCGCGCGATCAATCTCTCTTCGGCGTCGCGGGCGGCGATATTCGAATCGGCGGCGACATCCTGACCCGCGCGGCCGTCTCAGACGAGTTCGCGAACGCGTCCGGACAGTACTTCGACAACGATGCGGGCCGCTTCTCTCGCCCGCACCCTGATGGGCTCGACGACCGCAAATCCGCGGAGGTCGTTCAAGCGATTGAGGTCATCCTGGCATGAAACAGGCCTCGCCTTCATCTAGCGTTTCGCGCAAGGAAATTCAGCCATGGCGCGCGCACGCAGCTTGCATTCGCACAGGCAAATTTTCCCGTTCTTGATGCAGCGCAAGGTCATCTGGCAGCACATCAGCCCAATGGAAACACGACAAAGTCTAGCCAAGCATTGACGTGTCGTGACGGATTCGCCCCCGGCGCACGTTCAATGCATACGCACGACGCGACCGCCCTTTGGAAAAACCCGGAGCAGCCCCTGATGAGCACCGACAAAGACGAGATGATTGACAAGCTTGGGCTCCGAAGTCGGAAACGATTTCCTTGGAAGTGGCTCGTGGGCGGCGGCGCTCTTTTCGCGGCGGCTGCGGTTTGGCTTTTCGTGACGTCCAACGGCACAAGCGGCGAATTCATCTACGTCACATCCGAAGTCTCGCGCTCGAACGTTAGGGTAACCGTCTCGGCGACCGGCACGGTAGAGCCGACCGAACTGGTGGATATCTCCAGCGAACTGTCTGGGACGGTGAAGGAGGTGAACGTCGACTTCAATGACTTGGTCGAAGTCGGAACTCAGCTGGCTACCCTCGACACGACAAAGCTTGAGGCCCAGCTGGCGGTGCAAAAAGCGTCCTTCGCATCGGCCGAAGCGAAACTTGCTCAGTCCGAGGCCACGTTGAAGGAAGCGCGCGCCAACTACCAACGCGCCTTTCAACTCACGGAACGTGGCGTGCAGTCCACTCAGTATCTCGACGCTGAGCAGGCCGCCTATGAGCGCGCCGAAGCCGAGCTTGAGGCCGCGAAAGCGGCGCGGGATCTGGCGCAAGCGAACCTTGATGTCATTCAGGTGGATCTCAACAAGTCCTGCATCTGCTCCCCTATCAAGGGCGTCGTTTTGGACCGGGACGTAGATGAAGGGCAGATCGTCGCCGCATCGCTTTCGGCGCCGACGCTTTTCACTATCGCCGACGACCTGACCCGGATGGAACTGCAGGTGGACATCGACGAGGCCGATATCGGCAAGGTCAAGATCGGGCAATCCGCGATCTTCACAGTTGAGGCTTATGACGACCGGGAGTTTCCCGCCGAGATCTCCGAACTGCGCTACGCGTCAGAGACGGTAGACGGTGTAGTGACCTACAAGGGCATTCTGACGCTCGACAACAGCGACATGGCGCTTCGACCAGGCATGACGGCGACCGCGGACATCGTCGTGGCCTCCGTCGAGGATGCGCTGGTCGTGCCCAACGCGGCGTTGCGTTACTTGCCACCCCAAGATGACGTGGAAGCCTCAAACGGTGGCAGCGGACTTTTGGGAATGGTGATGCCGAAGATGCCGGCGGGCAGTGGCACTTCGGCTTCTCAGGGCAAATCGGTCTGGGTCATGCGCGATGGCGTTGCCGACGAGGTCGCTGTCAAAATCGGCGAAACAGACGGCAACGTCACCGTGGTTCAAGATGGCGAACTGGCCGAGGGCGACAAGGTCATCACGGATCGGATCGATGCCGAGTGACGCAAATGCCCCCTTGATCGAACTGAACGACATCAGGCGCATCTACGGCAAGGGCGAAGCCGAGGTGCGCGCTTTGGACGGGGTCAGCTTCAAGGTGACCAAGGGTGAGTTCGTCGCGATCATGGGACCGTCCGGTTCGGGCAAATCGACCGCGATGAACGTCCTTGGCTGCCTCGACAGCCCAACCTCTGGCCATTACCTGTTCAATGGAATCGAAGTCGCCAATCTCGACCGCAATCAGCGCGCCCTCCTTCGCCGTCACTATCTCGGATTCAT
>CBDUOT010000142.1:0-7551 GCA_965368915.1 uncultured Rhodobacterales bacterium
CCGCCGAGCCCCACGCCAAGGCCTGCAGCCATTCCCGCGCTCGGCCCGCCCCGCATCCCCGAGGCTGTGGCGAACAGGACGTCCGCCCCCGGTGTGAGGTTGAGCGCAAGTCCCGCCAGCAAGAATGTCAGAAGTTGCGCAGACGGATAGTTCTGAACGATGTCCCACATGGCGCGCCCTCAAAGTTGCCGATAGCGCTGACCGAAAGCGCGGTCAGGGTCAAGTCCTGCTGCGACGTTGACGTGGCCGCCTTGTATTGCGAGCGTTGCTTGGCCGGTCAGAGCGGAGGCGCGCATGGACTACGAGTCGGTGAAGGCGGAAGATTTCGGCCGGTCGCTACAGGGGATCGGTCTCAACCTTCTGGTCCGCGACGTGCGGCGGCTCGCAGCCTTTCTGCAAGACGTCTTCGGCATGGAGCCACACCGGCTGTCGGCGGATTTCGCGATCATGGCATATGAGGGCCAGGTCTTTCAGCTTCATGCGGACGGCACCTACCACAGTCATCCGCTGCCCGCGCTGCTGCCCGAGGCGGGTCCGCGCGGTGCGGGGCTGGAAATCAGACTCTACGAGACCGACCCGGACGAGGCGGCCGAACGCGCCGCCGCCTACCCTGACGCCGTGATCCTGCAGCCTGCGACGGACAAGCCGCACGGGCTGCGGGAATGCTACATCCTTTGCGAGAACGGTTATGCGTGGGTGCCGAGCCGGCGGCTTTGACGCCCTTCCGGTCGTCAGATTGCTTCGCCCCTCTACAGGCGGCCGAACACCGACGCGAGGATCGCCGAAAGCCCCTCGCCGTCCGCTTCGGTGAAGGCGTCGGGCTGATTGCTGTCGATATCCAGCACGCCAATCAGACGGCCTTCCTTGCCGAAGACGGGAAGCACGATTTCCGACCGTGTGCTCGATGCACAAGCGATGTGACCTGGGAAGGCATCGACATCGGCGACGATCTGGATCTCTCCCGTGCGCGCGGCCGCGCCGCAAACGCCCCTTTTGAAAGGGATGACCAGGCAGCCGTGCCCGCCCTGATACGGGCCGATCTTGAGAAGTTCAGGCTCGGTGACGCGGTAGAAGCCCGTCCAATCGAAGCGGTCGTCGGAATGGTGAAGCTCGCAAGCGAGAGTGGCCATGAGCGCGACTTCGTCGGTTTCGCCCGCGGTCAGGCTTTCGATCACGGATGCGAGTTCGGCGTAGTTGACGGTCATGAGTGCTTCTCTTTTCAGGGCGGAAGGGGTCACGGTTCGGTTTGACGAGATCAGAGGCGCTCGATGGCTATCGCCGTACCTTCGCCGCCGCCGATGCAGATCGCGGCGATGCCGCGCTTGAGGTCCCGCTTTTCGAGGGCGTTGAGAAGCGTCACCATGATCCGAGCGCCCGACGCGCCGATCGGGTGACCAAGCGCGCATGCGCCACCATTGACGTTCACGATGTCACCCGACAAGCCGAGTTCGCGCATGAAGGCCATGGGGACGACCGCGAAGGCTTCGTTCACTTCCCAAAGGTCCACGTCCTTCACGTCCCAGCCGAGCTTTTCCAGAAGCTTCCTCGCTGCCGGGATCGGCGCCGTGGGAAAATCGGCCGGGGCATGGGCGTGGCTCGCATGGCCGAGAATGCGGGCGCGAATTCTCAACCCTCCGGCCTCGGCCGCGCGGCGCGACGCAAGGACGAGCGCGGCGGCACCGTCCGAGATCGACGAGCTGTTCGCCGCCGTCACAGTTCCGTCCTTGCGGAAGGCGGGTTTCAGCATAGGGATCTTTTCGGGCCGCGCAGAGGCAGGCTGTTCATCGGCATCAACGACGCTCTCACCCTTTCGGGTCGAGACCGTCACCGATGCGATCTCGCCCGAGAATGCGCCGGTTTTCTGCGCGTCGAGCGCGCGGGACAGCGAAGCCAGCGCATAGTCGTCCTGGTCGGATCGCGTGAACTGGAAGGCAGAGGCGCAATCCTCGGCGAACGTGCCCATGAGGCGTCCCTTGTCGTAGGCGTCCTCCAGCCCGTCGAGGAACATGTGGTCGATGACCTGTCCATGACCCAGACGCGCACCACCGCGCATCTTTGGCAGCAGGTAGGGCGCATTCGTCATGCTCTCCATACCGCCCGCCACTATTATCCCTGTCGAGCCGAGCGCGATCTGGTCATGGGCGATCATCGCGGCCTTCATGCCCGATCCGCACATCTTGTTCAGCGTCGTCGCAGGAACGGCATCCGAAAGCCCCGCCTTGAACCCCGCCTGCCGTGCCGGGGCCTGACCCTGCCCCGCAGGCAGCACGCAGCCCATCAAAAGCTCTTCGATCTGCTGAGGCGTTACCGCGGCATCGGCCATCGCAGCCGCGATCGCCGCTCCGCCAAGCGTCGGGGCATCGGTACCAGAGAACACGCCCTGAAATCCGCCCATCGCGGTTCGCGCGGCACCTGCGATCACAACTTCTTCCATGCGACGATCCCTCCCGTTGCACCTCGAGGGCAGGCATACCGAATAGTAAGGATTGGCGTCTAGCCTCCTCGTGATCTCAAGGAGGATGCCGATATGAATCTCTCATCCGAACGCGTGGCGGATGCGCTGGCGGTGCGCGTCCACGAAGACCGGATCGACGCGGCGGTTTCGATCCAGTTCAAGGACCGCATGCGCGAACTGACGAAAGAAGAACCGGGCCGCGTGATCCTGGATCTTTCGCAAGTCAAGTTCGTGGACAGTTCGGGGCTTGGAGCCATCGTCTCGGTCATGAAATTTCTCGCGCCTGCGTCGAAGCTTGAACTTGCCGCGCTGACACCGAATGTCGACAAGGTGTTCCGCCTCACACGGATGGACAGCATCTTTCCGATCCACGAGGCCGCCCCCATCAGCGCGCAGGACCCAGGGAATGGTGGCTGAAATCGACACAGGAGGGAGCTGCGGCGCCGGGTCCGGACCGGATTGCGTGCCGTCGCAGGACAGATACCGGGACACGTTCCGGGCCGATCCTCGTGCGGTACGCAGGGCGCTCCATGACGCGGTGGCGTGCTTCGCCCGGCGACTGAGCGAGGAAGAGGCGGGCCGGCTGGAACTCGCACTCGCCGAGGTTCTGAACAACGTTGTCGAACATGGTTACGATGGCGCCGGATCGGGCGCCGTCGAAATCGACCTTACGCATGAGGGGAAGTCGCTTCTCTGCCGCATCGAGGACGAGGGGCGCCCCATGCCCGATCTGCGCCTGCCCGAGGGTCGGATGCATCCCATGGCGGAAACCGCGGCGGATTTGGCGGAAGGTGGCTGGGGCTGGGCGATCATCCGCGAGCTGGCCTCGGATCTTCACTACGTGCGCGCGGACGGACGCAACGCGCTGTCCTTCCGTCTGACGTTGGCCGAAACGTAACGGCCGAACCGACTCCAACACGCGGCGGATTCGCCGGGTGCAGCACATTCGCGACATTTCAAGAAGACCGCCGGCCGCCCGAGTGCAGGTCTCTTCCGGAAACTGCTTTCAAAGCAGTGATTTGGCGTTTCGACGCCCGTTCACAGCGCCGCAAATATGCCTCATTGCCTCCCAAACTCGGCCCGATTGGGAGGACAGATTGATACACGTAGCTGCTCAAGGCTTCCCTCGGCGTCGCGTTCAACAGCCCCCACCCAACGCGCGGCGCCGAGGTCTTCCTTTTCCCGATATCGCGACTTAGCTTGGCCTTCCGGAACGGAGGGTGTCATGCGCGATTTCCACTTGCCGGGCCGGTCCCCGGTCCTTGCCCAGAATGCGATCTGTGCGACCTCGCACCCGCTCGCCGCGAAAACAGCGATCGACATCCTTCAGGCGGGTGGCAATGCCGTCGATGCTGCCATCGCCGGCGCGGTGCTTCTGGGATTCGCCGAACCTCAGAGCTGCGGCATCGGGGGTGACTGTTTCGTTCTCGTGAAACCTGCTGGCGAAGATCGCATTCTTGCGCTCAATGGCTCGGGCCGTGCACCTGCGGGGTTTTCGGCCGATGCGCTACGCAACAGCGGCGCGAAATCCATCGGCACCGAAAGTATCCATTCCGTCACCCTGCCAGGCGCTATCGACGCCTTCTGCCGGTTGTCAGCGGATTGGGGACGGCTCGGGCTTGCTGACTGCCTCGCCCCATCCATTCGCTACGCGGAAGAGGGCATACCCGTCGCCCCACGCGTCGCCTTCGACTGGCCCGAGGACGGTGCGCGGCTGACCGGCGCGGCGCGGCGTTTCTACCTGAATGCGGACCGGCCACTTCGGACCGGTGACATCTTCCGGTCGCCGGGTCAGGCAGAGGTCTTGCGCAGAGTCGTGTCTAAAGGCCGCGCTGGTTTCTACGAAGGCGAGGTTGCCGAGGACATGGTACGGTCGCTCCGCGCTGCGGGCGGCAGTCACACGATGGAGGATTTCGCCGCCGTGTCATGCGATTGGGTGGACCCCATCCGGGGCGGCTATCGCGGGTATGAACTGGTCGAACACCCACCAAACGGACAGGGCGCGACAGCGATCCTGATGCTCAAGATCCTTGCGGAATTCGACCTGCAAAGCCTCGATCCGTTGGGGGCGGAACGCGCGCACCTGGAGATCGAGGCCGCGAAGCTCGCCTACGACGCCCGGGACCGGTTCATTGCCGATGCCGTTTACACTTCGCGGCTGGATCACATGCTGGCCGACGACACCGCCCGCCGCCTCGCCGGTTTGATCGCCCCCGACCGGGTACTGCCCGATGCGAGAACCGCAAGCGAGGCAATCCATCGCGACACCGTCTATCTGAGCGTCGTTGATCGCGATGGGATGGCCGTTTCGCTGATCTATTCCACCTACTGGGGCTTTGGCTCGGGCATCGCCTCGGACCGGTTCGGCATTCTGTTCCAGAATCGTGGCGCGGGCTTTTCGCTGGAACCCGGCCATCCGAACGAGGCAGCGCCGGGAAAGCGGCCGATGCACACGATCATTCCCGCGATGCTCTGCCGCGACGAACGCGTCGTGATGCCATTCGGCGTGATGGGCGGCGCCTACCAGCCCGCCGGTCATGCGCATGTCGTCTCGAACCTGCTTGATTTCGGGATGGACCCGCAAGAGGCGCTGGACGCGCCGAGGTGTTTTACCAAGGAGGGCTCAGTTCTTCTAGAACGTGGCTACCCCGAGGCGACGCGCCGCGCGCTGGCGGCGCTTGGTCACAGCGTGAAGACGCCGGACGATCCGCTCGGCGGTGGGCAGGCGATCCTGATCGACCACGACCGCGGGATTCTGTGGGGGGCATCCGACCCTCGCAAGGACGGCATAGCGCTGGGCTATTGAACGCGCAGGACCGCTGCCAGGCGCGTCAGTTCAAGTGGTATTGCAGCGGATAGCAGCCGTCTTCGAAATCACCGAAGAGATCGGGCAGATCCGGATGGCCCACCGGCTCGCCGGAATAGTCCGCGATGAGGTTCTGCTCCGACACGTAAGCCACGTAGTAGCTTTCGTCATTCTCGGCCAGAAGGTGGTAGAAGGGCTGTTCCTTGACCGGACGGCTGTCTTCGGGAATGGCCGCATACCATTCATCCGTGTTCGAGAACATTGCGTCCACGTCAAAGATCACACCACGGAACGGGTGCTTGCGATGACGCACCACCTGCCCGAGATGATATTTTGCGCATGTCTTCAACATTGGACCCACTTCCGCCTACCTTTTTTTACTCTTTGACCAGGCCGAAGTCCATCGCTCGGGCCGAATCAGACGGAAACAGTCTGTGAACATAAAATTTACAGTAAATTCCAAGAGTTGCCTTTGCACGCGCCAAGAACCAGCCCAAAGATGCGGTTGACGCAGCTGCTCGGGCTACGCGTCGCTGAAGTGGGCGCCCGCTGGTTTGTGATTTCCTCGACGAGAATATTTGCGTAAACTGCCAAAAAAAAGAACATCGAGCGAGGCAGTATGAGCAGGATTTTGCGGTTATCCCTGTTGTTGTTGCTTGTTTCCTGCGGCGGAAAGTACTCGGCGCCGCGGAACTTGGACAACGCGTGTTCGATCGTCGACCAGCGGCCGAAGTACCTGTCGGCGATGAAGCGGACCGAACGCAAGTGGGGCGTGCCGGTCCATGTTCAGATGGCGACGATCTACCAGGAATCGAAATTCATCGGAAACGCCCGCACGCCTCAGCGCTTTGCGCTCGGCGTCATCCCGAGAGGCCGGCAAAGCTCGGCGTTTGGGTACTCTCAGGCCCTGGACGGCACGTGGGAGGACTACCAACGGGCAACCCGGCGCTATGGCGCCCGGCGCAACAAGATCACCGACGCGACCGATTTCATGGGTTGGTATATGGACCAGTCCGAGAAGAAGCTCGGCCTGTCGAAATGGGACGCGAAGAGCCAGTACCTCGCGTATCACGAGGGGCAGGGAGGCTATTCACGCGGCAGCCATCTGCAGAAAAGCTGGCTTCTGCGAGTCGCGGCAGAGGTCGAGAACAGGGCCGAGATGTATCAGCTTCAGCTCATCGCCTGCGACAAGATGTAAGCCGTCAGTTCCGACGGCGTTTGCGCTTGTCGGCTTCGGCGTTGATCGAAAACAGCGAGGACGCGTAGGACTGGCCGGTCTTGAGCGGTTCCAGTGCGACGGTCGTCTGGCCGCCGGTTTCGTCGGTCACGACCCATTGCCGCAGGGCGACCGGATTGGCGCTGAAGGCCAGTTGAAGGGTGCCGTATTCGGGGTGTTCCGGGTCTTGCGCGGTGACGATCGTCAGGCCGTTCGCCTCGGTATGACCGACCACCATCTTCGCGCGAGAGAGGTCCACGCGGTTCGCAAGTATCAGATTCAAAGGCGTTTTCTTCAGCGGATATTGCTCGGGGGGTTGGTTGGATTTGCTGTCGAAGATGGCGACTTGGCCGCCGCTGGCCAGGACCACGGTGCGGTCGGGGGCGGCGTATTCGAAGCGCATGCGGCCGGGGCGGCGGATGAACACCTTGCCCGATGAGGTGGAGCCGTCGGAGTTGATCTGCCGGAACCCCGCCTCGGCGGTCTTCATCCCGTTGAAATAATTGGATATCGCGTTCAGGGACAGCTTCTCGGCATGGGCCGGAAGCGCCATGACGGCGACGAGGACGGGGGCGAAAAGCTGTGCGTATCTCATGCCCCCCATTTAGGGCAGGTCCGGGCGTTATGCCATAACCACGGCGTGTTATCGGCGTCCCGCCGCCGTCACGTTTGCGTATGGCATCCGTCCCGACAGGGCGCGCGGTGCCGACACGGCTTTTCAACCCCTGTCTGAGAGCCTTGGGGCGACCTGCGTTCGGAGACCGAAATGACCAGACAGACCCGCGCCGAGAAGGACCGCGCCGCCCGCTACCACGAACTGGCCGAGACGATGCGCGGGCTGGAGGCGGACCTGCGCTGGGGGCTGAACGACAGCCTGCGCATCCCGCAGGGCTGGCGCGCCATCGCCGAGGGCCCGGCGATCCCCCGGAAGGTCAAGGTGACGCTGAGGCTGGACGAGGACGTGATCGCCTTCTTCCGCGCGATGGGGATGGGGCACCTGAGCCGGATGAACGCGGTGCTGAGGACCTTCATGCTCGCCCGCCTCGCCGGGATCGTGACGGGGCCGGAGGATGT
>CBDUOT010000143.1:0-7523 GCA_965368915.1 uncultured Rhodobacterales bacterium
CTTCTCGGCCACGATCGCGTCGCCATGCAGGATCGCGGCCGCGCAATGCGCGGCCGACGTGTCGAAAGCCAGAATGGTAGGTTCGAAGACGCCCATCACGCAGCGACGGGGCGAACCTCGATCACTTCGGGGATGTAGTGCCGAAGCAGGTTCTCGATCCCCATCTTGAGCGTGAGGGTCGAGGACGGACAGCCGGCGCAGGCCCCCTGCATGTGCAGGTAGACGACGCCGCGGTCAAAGCCGTGGAACGTGATGTCGCCACCGTCCTGCGCGACGGCGGGACGTACCCGGGTGTCGAGCAATTCCTTGATCTGATTCACGATGTCGGCATCGGGCCCGTCATGGCTCGCGTGACCGCTTTGGGTCTGGTTTTCGCCTTCGATCACCGGCTGACCGGACTGGAAATGCTCCATGATCGCGCCGAGGATCGCGGGCTTCACATGTTCCCACTGAATCTCTTCGGACTTCGTCACCGTCACGAAATCATTGCCGAAGAATACCCCGGTCACGCCCTCGACCGCGAAGATCCGGCGTGCGAGCGGCGATTTCGCTGCCGCGTCGGGCTGCGGGAAATCGGCCGTGCCGGCGTCGAGCACCGTCTGGCCCGGAAGGAATTTCAGCGTCGCCGGGTTGGGCGTGGATTCGGTCTGGATGAACATGGGAGCGCCTCCGTTGCCGATCCGATATGCGCTTCAGAGGGGTCCAAGTCAAGGATTGGAATGATTCTAAACAGGGCGAAAGCGCGCCCTAGATCATCACGAAACCTTCCGCAACGGCGCGCGCCACCGCGTGTGTCGAGTTGTTCGCGCCAAGCTTGAAGCGCGCGCTTTCGACATAGGCCCGCACCGTATGCTCTGAAATGGCGAGGTTATCGGCCGCCTGGGCGCGGTTGAAGCCCATCGCAAGCATGGTCAGCACATCGATTTCCCGTGGGCTGAGGCTTTGCATCGCGTGGAAATCCGTGCCGCGCTCAAGCTCGAGCGCCTTCTGGTTCACGAAATGCGCAACGAGAAGAAGATCGGCGACATGCTCGGTCGTGAATTTCTGCCATTCGGCATCGCTGGCGCGGTGCGAGACGGTAAACATCGCGAACTGCCCGTTCGGACCGCGGATCGGGACCGAGTAGCCCTGATTTCCGACGCCGGCATCCAGCGCCTCGGACAGGAAGGCACGGGCCTGCTTGCCGGACCAGTCGAGGTTCTTCCAGTCGACGGGATGAAAGCGGCGGAAACAGCCCTGCACCACCGGGTCCACGCGGGCATAATCCTGATCGAGATACCGGTCGACCCAGTCATCCTTGTAGGTCAGAACGGCATATTGCTGGCCGGTTGAATTGACGGAGTGATAGACAAGATGCTCGACGCCGAAGTGGTCGCGCAGGCCAATGATTTCGGATCTCAGATCGTCAAGAGTGGTCGCCTGCTGAAGCGTCTCGATATAGGCCGTCAGACTTCGTCGCATTCAGAGCCAGTCCTCCGGCCGTCGCCCCTGTCGTCTGAGAGATCTCGGCAGCGGCCACGAGCGAAGTGTCGTCAAGCTGCTCGGCCAGTGCAGACAGCCCGTTGCTGTTGGCAAAGGCCTTGAGATCAGTCAGTACATCCAGGATCCACTCGTATTGCATTTTGAATCTCCCGAAAAGCGCAAAAGCGCGTCGCCCATCAACCCCAGCATGTACGATGTTCGTTTCCGGAACGTTTCTGTTCAACTCCCCGAAATTGACGGGGTCGAACATATCAAGTCATTGATTTAATTAGATTCGTTAAAAAAGAAGCCCGCGCGACCTTTCGGCTGCGCGGGCCTTGTGCGTTCAGTGGGACCCGATCAGGACGACCGGCCCGCCTCCAACGTGTCCTCGAAGGTGCGAAGACCCGTTCTCGGAGCTTGCACCAATACGGCCATGTTGCCCGGTTTGTGCTCGTTTCGGCGCATCTTCATGTGCGCGGCGGGAATCTCGGCCCACGGCAAAACCTCCGACATGCAGGGATCGAGCCGGCGCTCCAGCATCAGCTTGTTGGCCGCCGACGCCTGCTTGAGGTTCGCGAAGTGGCTGCCCTGCACGCGCTTCTGGTGCATCCAGAGATAGCGCACGTCGAAAGTCAGGTTATAGCCGGTGGTGCCCGCGCAGATCACGACCATGCCGCCGCGCTTCACCACGAAGACCGAGACCGGGAAGGTCGCCTCGCCCGGGTGTTCGAACACCATGTCGACGTTGTTGCCCTTGCCGGTGATCTCCCAGATCGCCGCGCCGAACTTGCGCGCTTCCTTGAACCAGGCGCCGTATTCGGGCGTGCCGACCTTGGGCATCTGGCCCCAGCAGTTGAAGTCCTTGCGGTTAATGACGCCCTTGGCGCCCAGCCCCATCACGAAGTCGCGCTTGTCTTCCTCGCTGATGATGCCGATCGCGTTCGCGCCGGCCGCATTGATAAGCTGGATCGCATAGGAACCGAGGCCGCCCGAGGCGCCCCAGACCAGCACATTGTCGCCCGGCTTCAGGATATGCGGCCGGTGGCCGAAAAGCATCCGGTACGCGGTGGCGAGCGTCAGCGTGTAGCAGGCGCTTTCCTCCCAGGTCAGATGCTTCGGACGATGCATGAGCTGCTGCGCCTGCACACGGGTGAACTGCGCGAACGAGCCGTCCGGCGTCTCGTAGCCCCAGATCCGCTGGGTGGGCGAGAACATCGGGTCGCCGCCGTTGCACTCCTCATCGTCGCCGTCGTCCTGGTTGCAGTGGATGACGACTTCGTCGCCTACTTTCCAGCGCTTCACCTTGTCGCCGACCTTCCAGATGATGCCAGAGGCGTCGGAACCGGCAATGTGATACGGTGCCTTGTGGCCGTCGAAGGGGCTGATCGGCTGGCCGAGCGCGGCCCAGATGCCGTTGTAGTTGACGCCCGCGGCCATCACGAGGACGAGCACTTCGTGGCTATCGACTTCAGGCGTATCGACGACCTCGACCTGCATCGCGGTATCAGGTTCGCCGTGCCGTTCCCTCCGGATCGCCCATGCATACATTTGCTTGGGCACATAGCCGAGGGGCGGCATCTCGCCGAGCTCGTACAGATCCTTCTCCGGCGCATCGTAGGGCGCAATCTCTGTATTCGTGTCCAATGCCATCAACTTCTCCTGAACTCTTGCCGCAACGCAGAATCAACGCGGTCTCTTGGCATGGAATAGGGTTCGCGAAGTAACAATGCAATAGGTTGGGCAGTCTATTTTGTAATTTTATGTCTCACTCAAGGGGTATCTGCTGACGAAACGGGCATTTTCTCGTGGGGCGATGCTGCAATTGCAGTAAAATGCTGCTCGACAGCGGCGGCGTAGAATCCGATCAGCGCGCGGTCCTTGACCGGCACCGTGACGCGGTCTCCCTCGATCCGGACAACCTTGCGCAGTCCGAGAATCGATAGCCCCCGCTTGACCGCCTCCGGCACGGACCCATCCGGCAGGTCGAGGGTCGCACCTTCGGCCGTCAGCCTGTCCACAAGCGTCTCCGCGCGCTTCAGAAGTTCCGTCCGCTCGATATCGGTGTCCTCGCCGATCGCGGCGGCGACGAGCGGCGCGGGCAGAACGGTGACGTTCCGCGCGATGCGCTCCATCAAGGCCTCCGCAAGCTCCGCCGTTGCGTTTTGGTGCGGGTCCTTCATGAACTCGGCAAGCGACATAGGCGTACCGAAGCTGACAGAGGCTGTGCCGAACTTCTCGAAGCGGCCGGTCAGCACGCGTTTCAGCTGGCGGAATATGAACAGGATGATCGACCAGATCGAGGCGCGGAAACGGCGCACGCCCGCCGCGTGGGCGGCGGTCAGCACCCGGTCCTCGATGATGCGGTCATAGGCCAGCGACACGGGCACGAACACGACATCCGGGCCGTCATCGTGATAGCTGTCGACGATGTAGCTCAGGATGCCGAGCTTCGGCTTTCCTACACGTCCGTCCAGGCTCAGCCCGCCTTCGGGAAAGATCGCCTGTGTCACACCTTCTTCCGTCGCCATCTGCACGTAGCGGGCCAGAACCCGGCGGTAGAGCGGGTTGTTGGACCGCCGACGGATGAAGTAGGCGCCGGATGACCGGATCAGCCACGACAATGGCCAGACGCGCGCCCATTCACCGACGGCGTAGGAAAGCGCCGAACGCTCGGCAGCAAGATAGGTCACAAGCACATAGTCCATGTTGGACCGGTGGTTCATCACGAAGACGACCGTGGCGCCCTTGTCGATCGCGGCGATCGCACCCGCATCGAAATTGCCGATCCGCACCCGGTAGATAAGCCTTGCGAGCCACTTGGCCGCGCGCGCGGCGATGCCGAAATAGACGGTCGCGGAAAAGGCGGGCACGATTTCGCGCGCATAGCGGCGCGCGCGTTCGTGGTGCACGGTTTCCGGAATGCCTGTTGCCACCGCTTCCGCCGCGATTTCCTCGGCCACCTTGGGATCGTGGGCAAGCCGGATGATCATGTCCTGCCGCGCCATCAGCTTGAATGGCTGGATCGGCCGGTCGAGGCGTTCGTTCAGCTTCGCGACCACCCGCTCCATCCGGTGGCGGAAGAACCAGCGCACCGAAGGGAACAGGAAATGCGACGCGAAGGTCACCCCGGCGAAGGCGAGGATCAGCACGAATAGCCAAAGCGGCAGCGTCACAGGCTGGAACATCGCCAGACGGTCGCAAAAAAAGCGTACGCGGTAAATCGCCCACGGCACGCCGACCCCATGAAAACTCACGCATGCGTGAGCCGGGCCACGCCTAGGTCATGCTAGATTTGCGGCACGTATCAATGGGTTCGACAAGCCACCGGGAGAAAATGGCCATGATTTCGAAAACACTCTTTACAGCCGCACTCGTATTCACCGCTTATGCCGCCAACGCGCAGGACGGCACGATGAGCTTCTTCGTTACCAGCGCGAATCCCGGAAGCGGCGGCAATTTCGGCGGGATCGAAGGCGCCGACGCGCATTGCGCTTCGCTTGCCGAGGCGGCGGGCGTCGCCGGGGCGACATGGCGCGCCTATCTGTCCACAAGCACCGAAAACGCCCGCGACCGGATCGGCTCGGGCCCCTGGGTCAACGCAGCCGGGGTCACGGTCGCCGAAAGCGTCGACCAGTTGCACAGCGCCGACAACAACCTGACCAAGGACACCGCGCTGAACGAGATGGGCGAGGTCGTGAACGGCCGCGGCGACAGCCCCAACCGGCACGACATCCTCACCGGGTCCCTGCCCGACGGCACGGTCGCCGAGGGCATGACCTGCGAGGACTGGACAAGCGACGGGGCAGAGACAGCCGGCATGGTCGGCCACCACGACCGCATGGGCCTCGACGAATCGGACGCCTCCAAATCGTGGAATTCGTCGCACGCGTCGCGCGGCGGCTGCGGGCTCGAGGCCCTTCAAGGCACCGGCGGAGACGGCCTGCTCTACTGTTTCGCCGCGAACTGACGCCAATTCGGGCCGCAGTGCTGCGCTGCGGCCCGATCTTTTTGCAGTGCAGCATCTAGACGCGCAACTTTATTCCGAATAGTTTCCGCCTCAAGGAATTATGTTGCTTCGAGGTGCCGCCATGCCCAACCAATCAGAGCGCGACCGTCCCTGGCTCTTCCGCACCTACGCGGGCCATTCGACGGCGGAAAAGTCGAACGAGCTCTACCGGGCCAACCTCGCCAAAGGGCAAACCGGCCTTTCGGTCGCCTTCGACCTGCCCACCCAGACCGGCTATGACAGCGACCACACCCTCGCACGGGGTGAGGTCGGCAAGGTCGGCGTGCCGGTCTGTCACCTCGGCGACATGCACACCCTGTTCAAGGACATCCCGCTTGAACAGATGAACACCTCGATGACGATCAACGCGACCGCGCCGTGGCTTCTGGCGCTCTACATCGCGGCGGCCGAGGAACAGGGGGCGGACGTGTCGAAGCTGCAGGGCACCGTGCAGAACGACATCATGAAGGAATACCTCTCGCGCGGGACCTATATCTGCCCGCCGAAGCCCTCGCTTCGCATGATTACCGACGTCGCGGCCTACACGCAGGAACACCTGCCGAAATGGAACCCGATGAACGTGTGTTCCTACCACCTGCAGGAAGCCGGCGCGACGCCCGAACAGGAACTGGCCTTCGCGCTCGCCACCGCGATCGCGGTTCTGGACGACCTGAAGGGCAAGGTCGACCCGAAAGCCTTCCCCGCCATGGTCGGCCGCATCTCGTTCTTCGTGAACGCGGGCATCCGCTTCGTGACCGAGCTTTGCAAGATGCGCGCCTTCACCGAGCTTTGGGACGAGATCTGCCGCGACCGCTACGGCATCGAGGACGAGAAATTCCGCCGCTTCCGTTATGGCGTTCAAGTCAACTCTCTCGGCCTGACCGAGCAGCAGCCGGAAAACAACGTCTACCGCATCCTGCTTGAGATGCTGGCGGTGACGCTTTCCAAGAACGCCCGCGCCCGCGCGGTGCAGCTGCCTGCGTGGAACGAGGCGCTTGGCCTGCCCCGGCCCTGGGACCAGCAGTGGTCGCTTCGGATGCAGCAGATCCTCGCCTACGAGACCGACCTTCTGGAATATGGCGACCTCTTCGACGGCAACCCCGCCGTGACCGCCAAGGTCGAAGCGCTGAAGGACGGCGCGCGGGCCGAGCTTGCCACGCTCGACGGAATGGGCGGCGCCATCGCGGCGATCGACTACATGAAGTCGCGGCTGGTGGAGTCGAATTCCGAACGCCTGAACCGGATCGAGACGAACGAGACGACGGTCGTCGGCGTCAACCGCTGGCAAGAGGGCGAACCCTCGCCGCTGACCTCGGGCGACGGCTCGATCCTGACCGTCGATCCGTCGGTCGAGGCCGACCAGATCGCGCGGCTCAACGACTGGCGGAAAGCCCGCGACCAGCGGGCCGTCGAGGCCGCGCTAGCCGCGCTGCGCGTTGCCGCGCAGGACGGCGGCAACGTCATGCCCGCCTCCATCCAATGTGCGAAGGCCGGCGTCACGACCGGCGAATGGGCCGGCGTCATGCGTCAGGTCCACGGCGAATATCGCGGTCCGACCGGCGTGTCGCAGAGCCCCTCGAACCGCACTGAGGGTCTCGACGAAATCCGCGAGGCCGTTGACGCCGTTTCAACCCGCCTCGGCCGCAGGCTCAAATTCGTCGTCGGCAAGCCGGGCCTCGACGGTCATTCCAACGGCGCTGAACAGATCGCGGCGCGCGCGCGCGACTGCGGTATGGACATCACCTATGAGGGCATCCGCCTGACGCCCGAACAGATCGTCGCGGCGGCGACGGACTCCGAGGCGCATGTCGTCGGCCTGTCGATCCTTTCGGGCAGCCACCTGCCGCTGATCGAGGAACTCATGGACCGGATGCGCGCCGCGGGCCTTTCGCACGTTCCGGTCGTCGTCGGCGGCATCATCCCCGACGAGGACGCGACGCGGCTGACCGAGATGGGCGTGGCGCGGGTCTACACGCCCAAGGACTTCGAGTTGAACCGGATCATGTTCGACATCGTGGCGCTCGCCGAACCGAAGGCGGTCGCGGCCGAGTGA
>CBDUOT010000144.1:0-7372 GCA_965368915.1 uncultured Rhodobacterales bacterium
CAACGCCCTCTGCCTTGGGCCGGGCCTGGGGACCGGCGAGCGGGAGGCAGAGCTGCTGGCCACGGCCCTGGAGCGCCGGGCCGAAGTCCATCACCCGAATGCCCTGGTTCTCGATGCCGATGCGCTGACCATTCTGGCGCGCGACCCTGAACTCTTTGCGCGCCTCCACGAACACTGCGTGCTCACCCCCCACGGCGGAGAATTCCACCGCCTCTTCCCCGACATCGCCGAAAAGCTTGCAGCCACGGCGGCCGGGGGCCCCGCCTATTCCAAGGTCGATGCAACGCGGGAGGCAGCGAAGCGGGCGGGCTGCGTGGTGCTCTTCAAGGGGCCGGATACGGTCATCGCCGACCCGACAGGCCGGTGCTCGGTCAATTCAGCCCATTACGACCGCGCCGCGCCCTGGCTCGCCACGGCCGGGTCCGGCGACGTGCTTTCGGGCTTCATCACCGGCTTCCTTGCCCGCGGCTTCGCGCCGATGCAGGCCGCCGAAACCGCCGCCTGGCTGCATGTGGAATGCGCGCGCAAGTTCGGGCCGGGGCTGATCGCCGAGGATCTGCCAGAGCAGTTGCCGGCGGTTTTCCGCGATCTGGGGCTTTGAGCGCTTCAGTTTTCAGGCAGTCGGGATGCCGTTGCCGCAGCTGGGCCGGGCATCGCGCTGAACGATGCGCGCGGACCCCGAAAACGGCGCTTTTTCCTCTCGCATCGCTGGGCGAACCTTGTTAGAAGGGCGCGGATTTCGGGAGCGGTCCCTGGAAAGGGCCGCTCTCAGGCGTTGCGGGTGTGGCGAAATTGGCAGACGCACCAGATTTAGGTTCTGGCGCCGCAAGGCGTGGGGGTTCAAGTCCCTCCACCCGCACCATTGATAAAAGGACGAAGGAATGCAGGTCACCGAGACCCTGAAAGAAGGCCTGAAGCGCAGCTACAAAATCACCGTGCCGGCCGCCGATCTGGACGCGAAGGTCAACGAGAAGCTCGTCGAGGCGCAGCCTGAAGTCGAGCTGAAGGGCTTCCGCAAGGGCAAGGTGCCGATGGCGCTTCTGAAAAAACAGTTTGGCCCGCGTATCCTCGGCGATGCGATGCAGGATGCCATCGACGGCGCGATGAAAGATCACTTCGAACAGACCGGCGACCGGCCCGCCCTTCAGCCGAAGGTCGAGATGCAGGACGGCGAGACCTGGAAGGAAGGCGACGATGTCGTCGTCGAGATGTCCTACGAGGCGCTGCCTGATATCCCGGAAGTCGATGTTTCCAAGATCAAGCTTGAGAAGCTGGTCGTGAAGGCGGACGACAAGGCTGTTCAGGAAGCGCTCGAAAACCTCGCGAAGTCGGCCAAGAACTTCGAGGACAAGAAGAAGGGCACGAAAGCCAAGGACGGCGATCAGGTCGTGATCGACTTCGTCGGCAAGATCGACGGCGAAGCCTTTGAAGGCGGTGCGGGTGAGGATTACCCGCTGGAGCTTGGCTCGGGGTCGTTCATTCCCGGTTTCGAGGAGCAGCTTGTCGGCGTGAAGGAGGGCGACGAGGTCGCGGTCAAGGTATCCTTCCCCGCGGAATACGGCGCCCAGCATCTGGCCGGCAAGGAAGCGGTGTTCGACTGCACCGTGAAGGCCGTGAAGGGCCCGAAGCCCGCCGAGATCGACGACGAACTGGCCAAGCAGTTCGGGGCCGAGAGCCTCGAAGCGCTGAAGGGCCAGATTTCGGAGCGGCTTGAGGCCGAATATGCGGGCGCGGCCCGTTCGGTGATGAAGCGCGCGCTTCTCGACGAGTTGGACAAACTGGTGAAGTTCGATCTGCCGCCGAGCCTGCTTGAGGCAGAGGCGGGGCAGATCGCCCACCAGCTGTGGCACGACGAGAACCCGGATCATCACGGTCACGACCACCCGGAAATCACGCCGACGGATGAGCACAAGGCGCTCGCCGAGCGTCGCGTGCGTCTTGGGCTTCTGCTGGCCGAGATCGGCCGCAAGAAGGAAGTCGAGGTCACCGACGCTGAGATGACGCAGGCGGTGATGAACCAGGCGCGGCAGTATCCGGGGCAGGAGCGGGCGTTCTTCGAATTCGTTCAGAAGAACCCGCAGATGCAGCAGCAGCTTCGCGCGCCGATCTTCGAGGACAAGGTCGTGGACCTGATCGTCGAGGGCGCGAAGGTGACCGAGAAGGAAATCTCGAAGGACAAGCTCCAGAAGGCTGTCGAGGCGCTCGACGAACTCTGATCGGGGCGCAGGCTTCGGAACGATCAAAGGCCGCGCGAGAGCGCGGCCTTTTTGTTTGCATTAGCCGTAATGAACGCGACCCGCTCAGCCCGCAAACTTGCCCGTCTTGACGAGGTCGTACATCGGCTCGGCTTCTTCTTCGGCTTCGGGTAGTGCCACGCTTTCTTTCACGTCATGTCCCAGACGGATTCCGACGGGCAGACCGCTCATGTTCGGGGGCGGGAGGACAGTCTTGGTGTCCCGAGTGCGAGAGCGGAGGCACCGTGTTTGCCGCCGTTCTACAAGTTCCGTTCAGGCAAAAGAAAGGAGCATGTTCGTAAGCCTTGTGGTCTGCTTCGAGCCCTTAGCGGTCACTTTGTCGTGCCAAGTCAGGCAGGAGGAGCAAGGAGAGGACGGAGATTCTTTGACACGAGGCCCGATATGCGTTTCGTGTCGAGCGCCGTAGCCAACTCCACAAGCGTTGTCAGTTTGTCGGCTTCAACGAAGAAATCCCTCAGGTTGCGCGCCGCCATACTCTCCGCTCGAGTTCTGAAATGAAACTTGCTTTCTGCAAAGGATATCGGCTCACCCAAGGCAAGCGGCCAAAGGGCGAAATTCAGATAGTGAGTGGCCTTCGACCACTGCGACCGCTGGAGGTTGACCACCTGGACGAACTCCGCGGTCCGTCGTGTCCAATTTCGGCTCCCCTTCTTGCGGAAACCATGCTGCCTCGCCAGTCTGTCTAGTTCGTCTACATCAAGATCACTGAAGATGGAGCCTTGGGTCATGTCGTCCAGTGTACCAATCGGGCTAGAGGTCCGCTAGGTTCGCAAAGCGGACCAGCACGGTTTGCGGACTTACCCAAAGAAAAACGCCGCCCCGGGAGGGCGGCGTTTTGATTTTTGCTCTGTATGCGGCCGGGCGAGTTGCCCGAACCTTTCGAGCTTAGTCGTCCGAGTCGCTCGGAGCTTCGGCCGCGGTGGCCTTCGGCTCTTCCTGCTCGTCCTCGTCGAAACCTGCAGCGCCGATGTCGTCGAACAGTTCGGCGATCTCGAATTCGGCTGCGGCTTCTTCTTCGGCGGCGAGGTCCTGGATGGACTTGCCGGCTGCCTGAAGTTCCGCCTCTTCGTTCGAGCGGGCGACGTTCAGGACGATCGTTGCCGAAACTTCCGGGTGCAGGACGACTTCGACCTCGTGAAGGCCGAGATCCTTGATCGGGCGGGTCAGGACGACCTGCTTGCGATCAACGGTGAAGCCTTCAGCGGTCGCGGCGTCAGCCGCATCGCGCGTCGTGACCGAGCCGTAGAGCGCGCCGGCATCAGATGCCGAACGAATCACGACGAAGGTCTGGCCGTCGAGTTTCTCGGCAACCTTTTCGGATTCTTTCCGGGTCTCGAGGTTCTGAGCTTCGAGCTGTGCCTTGCGGCCTTCGAAGCTCTTGATGTTGTCTTCCGAAGCGCGGAGCGCCTTGCCCTTGGGCAGGAGGAAGTTGCGCGCGTAGCCGTCTTTGACTTTGACGACTTCGCCCATCTGGCCAAGCTTGGCCACGCGTTCGAGTAGGATGACTTGCATAGACGTGTCTCCTTACTTCACGGCATAAGGCAGAAGCGCGAGGAAGCGGGCGCGCTTGATGGCGCGGGCCAGTTCACGCTGCTTCTTCGCCGAAACGGCGGTGATGCGGGCGGGCACGATCTTGCCGCGCTCGGAGATGTAGCGCTGGAGAAGACGGACGTCTTTATAGTCGATCTTCGGCGCATTATCGCCCGAGAAGGGGCAGACCTTGCGGCGGCGGAAAAACGGTTTGTTCGCCATGTGTTAGGTTCCTTTCCTCAGGCTACGATCAGCGACGCTCGCGACGGTCACCGCGATCACCGCGCTCGTCACGTTTCTGCATCTGGACCGAGGGACCTTCTTCGTGCTTGTCGACCTTGATCGACATCACGCGCATCACGTCGTCGTGCAGACGGGCGAGGCGTTCCATCTCCTGAACGGCAGCCGACGGAGCGTCGGTGCGCAGGAAGGCGTAGTGGCCCTTGCGGTTCTTGTTGATCTTGTAGGCCATCGTCTTGACGCCCCAGTACTCGCTGTCGACGACCTTGCCGCCGTTGTCAGCCAGTACCGTGGAGAAATGTTCGACAAGGCCTTCGGCCTGCGCGTTGGAAAGATCCTGACGCGAGATGAGGACATGCTCATATAGCGGCATGCATACTCCTGTTGTCTCAGGCGGCTTCAACGGCGGGGATCGACCTTCCGCGACCCGCCACGAGAGGCTACGCCGGTTCCCATGATTGCGGAAGGATGGGGCCTTATACAGAGGCGCCCACCGGATGCAAGCGAATCCGGGTGATCAAGCGACGTTGCGCGGAACCGCGGCAAAAGGGCTTAGCCCAAGCCATTTGGCGATCGAGTGTGCGAGCGCGGGTTCGCCGTCGACCTGGATCCGGCCGGCTTCGACTTCGCCGGCCATCGTGGCCACGCCCATCCACACCGCTGTCATGCTTCTGAGCGAGCCCTCGACAAGCAGGTCGACCTCGTGTCCCGGGTCCAGTTTGCACAGGTCCACCGCACCGTGATCCACGACTATCCACCAATTGCGGTCACCTTCTGCGAGTTCGGGGTACAGAAACTGAATCGTGCAGCGGCGGTCCGGCAGCGGCACCGGGTTCAGGTGCCGCCGCATGTCCCACATCAAGAGCGAAGGGTCGAGATTCTTCAAGGAAACCGAGGATTCGATCCAACGTTGCCCCCACGTTCCAAGCGACATGACAGCCGGCTCAAGCTCTCGCCCCATTTCGGTCAGTCGGTATTCGGGGTTGCCGTCCGGGCGAATATCAACCGCAATCACACCGGCCGCTTCGAGTTCCTTCAGGCGTTTCGACAGGAGGGCGGGTGACATCTTGGGAACACCGCGTCTCAGATCGTTGAAGCGGGAGGAGCCGCAGAAAAACTCACGCAAAACCAAGGGCGTCCAGCGTGTGCAGACGATTTCGGCCGCCATCGAGATTGGGCAGAACTGGCCGTAGCCGGCCTTGTCGTTCATGGAACGAGTCCCCTGTCGCGCAAATCCGGACTCTATCACGGCAAGGGGTTGGCGTCACGTTCGCGGTTCACTTCCTGAACTAGAGAGAACGCGCGCCAAGGCCGAACCTGTTCGGGTCGATTCGGACAGGAGAGGATTTATTTCAATGGAAGATATTGTGATGACCAAGACTGCCGGGGACGAGTCCGGTGGACGCAATCTGGTCGAAAGAGCCGCGCGACTTGCGGCGGATTTCGCCAGCCGCGCCGAGCAGCATGATACCGAGGGAAGTTTCGTCGGAGAGAACTACGGCAAGCTGATGCGCGCCGGGTTCTTCAAGGCCGCCGTGCCGGAGGAACTGGGCGGCGGCGGCACCGGCATCGGCGAGATGTGCGACGTGATCCGGCAGATCGCCGGTGGCTGCGGCTCAACGGGTCTGGCGTTTGCGATGCACACCCATCAGGTGGTGATCCCCGCCTGGCGCTGGCACCATCAACCGCAGAGCAGGGCAGCCGTCGAGCCGCTTCTGAAGCGGGTTGCCGGCGGCGACACGATCCTGCTGACCAGTGGCGGGACGGACTGGGTCGGCGGATCGGGCCGGGCCGAGCGGGTCGAGGGCGGTTGGCGCGTTCATGCGCGCAAAGTTTTCGTCTCGGCCGCGCCCGCCGGTACGCTACTGATCACGGGTGCCGTCTGCGATGGCGAGGTGATCCACTTCGCCCTGCCGATGGATGCGCCGGAGGTGCGGATCAGGGAAACGTGGAACTCGCTCGGCATGCGCGGCACCGCCTCGCAGGACGTGGAGATCGACGGGTTCTTCGTCGCCGAGGACAAGGTTGCGCTGCGGCGCAAGGCCGGGGAATGGCATCCGCTGTTCCAGATCATCGGGACGCTGGCCTTTCCGCTGATCTACGCGGCCTATCTGGGGGTAGCCGAAAGCGCGCGGGACATTGCGCTCGATCTCGCGCGGAAACGGTCCGGGCCGGCGCGTCAGACGCGCCTCGCGGGCGAGATGGAGGTGGCCTTGCGCACCGCACAGCTTGCGCATCGGTCCATGCTGGCTGAGGCGGGGAAGAACCAGCCATCTGCCGAAAGCGTTGGTGAGGTGATGATCGGTCGACGTCTCGTGGCCGACAATGCGATCCGCGCGGTTGAACTCGCACTGGAACTGGCGGGTGGGCCCGGTTTCTACCGCTCGACCGGCCTCGAAAGGCGGTTCCGCGACGTGCAGGGTGCGCGCTATCACCCGATGCGGCCGGAAATCGGCGCGCTTTACGCCGGTTCCATTGCGCTGGGTGATCCAGTGAACGCGATCTACTGACCGCCGCGCTTTGGTTTGCCTCCTCCGGCCGTGATCCGGTCTGGTAATGACGTGCCAGCCGCGTTATCGGTCAGGACGGATCGTCGGGGGAGGCATAGCGATGCGCGCATTCGTATTTCCAGGTCAGGGAGCACAGGTTATCGGCATGGGCCGTGCGCTGGCCGAGGCTTATCCGGCATCGAAAGCGGTGTTCGACGAGGTCGACGAGGCGTTGGGAGAGAAGCTCTCTGCGCTGATCTGGGAAGGCGAGCAGGACAGCCTGACACTGACCGAGAATGCGCAGCCCGCCCTCATGGCGACGTCGATCGCCGCGATGCGCGCGCTCGAGTCCGAGGGGATCGAGGTCTCATCGGCGGCCTATGTGGCCGGGCACTCCTTGGGAGAATATTCGGCACTTTGCGCGGCGGGGAGCCTTACGCTTGCGGATACGGCGCGGCTGCTCAGGCTGCGGGGCCGGGCGATGCAAGAGGCAGTCCCGGTCGGCGTGGGCGCGATGGCCGCGCTACTGGGTCTCGATTTCGCCGCTGCCACTGCGGTTGCCAAGGAAGCCGCGCAGGGCGAAATCTGCCAAGCGGCGAATGACAACGATCCGGGTCAGGTCGTCGTTTCGGGCCATAAAGGCGCCGTCGAGCGGGCGGTCGAGATCGCCAAGGCGAAGGGTGCCAAGCGCGCGCTTCTTCTGCCAGTGTCCGCGCCGTTCCACTGCGCGCTGATGCAGCCGGCGGCCATCGCAATGGCCGATGCGCTGAGCCAGGTTGATATCGAGGCGCCGAAAGTGTCGCTGGTCGCAAATGTCACCGCCCATGATGTCGACGATCCGGCGACGATCCGATCCCT
>CBDUOT010000145.1:0-7353 GCA_965368915.1 uncultured Rhodobacterales bacterium
CCGAGGTGATCGTGATGCCACGCTCCTGCTCCTGCTCCATCCAGTCCATGGTCGCGGCGCCGTCGTGGACTTCGCCGATCTTGTGGGACTTGCCGGTGTAGTACAGAATCCGTTCCGTCGTCGTGGTCTTGCCCGCGTCGATGTGGGCCATGATCCCGAAGTTACGGTAGCGGTTGAGTTGATAGTCGCGTGCCATCTGGGCCTTCCTTCCGCTTACCAGCGGTAATGGCTGAACGCTTTGTTTGCGTCGGCCATCTTGTGAGTGTCTTCGCGCTTCTTGACCGCAGTGCCACGACCGTTGACGGCGTCGGCAAGCTCGCCGGCCAGACGCTCTTCCATCGTGTTCTCGTTGCGGTTCTTCGCTGCGGTGATGAGCCAGCGGATCGCCAGCGCCTCACGACGCTCGGGGCGCACTTCGACCGGCACCTGGTAGGTCGCACCGCCGACCCGGCGGGAGCGAACTTCAAGCGAAGGCTTCACGTTGTCGAGGGCTTCGTGGAAGCACTCGATCGGCGCGCGCTTGAGCTTGTCTTCAACGCGATCAAGCGCGTTATAGACGATACGCTCGGCGACGGACTTCTTGCCGTCGACCATGAGGTTGTTCATGAACTTCGTCAGAACCCGATCGCTGAACTTGGCGTCGGGAAGAACTTCGCGCTTTTCGGCTGCGTGACGACGAGACATCTGGTGATCTCCTTACTTCGGACGCTTCGCGCCGTATTTCGAACGACGCTGACGACGATCTTTGACGCCCTGCGTATCGAGCACACCGCGAAGGATGTGGTAGCGAACGCCCGGAAGGTCTTTCACCCGGCCGCCACGGATCAGGACAACGGAGTGTTCCTGAAGGTTGTGCTTTTCACCGGGGATGTAGCTGATCACCTCGTAACCGTTGGTGAGGCGAACCTTGGCCACCTTACGCATAGCCGAGTTCGGCTTCTTCGGCGTGGTGGTGTAGACACGGGTGCAAACCCCCCGCTTTTGCGGGCAGGATTCCAAGTGCTGCGACTTGGACTTCTGCGGCTTCGCTTCCCGCGGCTTGCGGATCAGCTGTTGAATCGTCGGCATATATCTCGCCCTATCTTGCAACCCGATCGACTATCGCCCGTCAGCGACGTTCCCGGGGGCTTTCGCTCATCTCGTGCCTTACGCGTCCGCAAAACACCAAAACCGCATTCGTCCCCTTCGCGGGGGCGACGCGGTGGAATTCCAGAGGATCGGGGCAATCAAGGCCCGGATCATGACCACTTCAGTTTTGATACCCGTCCAAGCGTCAAAAGCCCGAAGCCGAGTGCGCGCCGTATAGGGGGAGTCGGAGGGGTTGTCAACAGACGCTCTGGCGCTCAGCCGTCCTTGAGCAGAAGCCTGTGAAGGGCAAGCGCGATGGCAAGAACGAAGAGGACGGCAAAGACGGTGTCCGATACGAAGTGCCGCCCTGTCATAACCCTCAGAACAAGGCCAGCCGAGGGCAGAAGCACGCCTGCCAGCGCATAGATGACAAAGCCCTTTCGAGGCAAGAGTCGCCACGCCTCGGGCGCGAAAATTAGGAATGCGATGGCCAGCGCCGTCGCGGCGGACCCTTCGCCGGACACGAACGAGCAATTCGAAGCGCACTGGTCCGCCGGCATCCATGCGGGGGTGAACTGCGCCGTACCGCCGAACTCCGTCACCTGACCAGGGCGCGCCCTGCCCCAGTATTCCTTCAGGATTCCGTTGACCAACAGGATTGGGCCGAGAAGGTAGAGCAGGAAAACGAACGCTGCCTCTCTCGCCTCGACACCAAGAAGCTGTCGCCCCAAGGCCGCGAAAATCAGAGCGACAAGCGAGAACGCGAAGATCAGGATACTCATCCACCAGATCGCATCGCGCAGAATCTCAATCAGCAGCGACTTGCCCAGCCAGAACCCCTCCCCGGGCCGGTAAAACCATCCGGATATGGACAGGTCCACGCCGGGAAAAACCGCGAAGAATATGAAGGCGGCGGCGATCCCGACGCTCAGCGCGATAGTCGCGGCGCGGTAGCTAGTTGGTGGCATCGACACAATCCGACGGGACGACAAAGGTAGAGATGACGCGACCGGCATACGCCCCGCCCGCAGTGTCCAGAGATCGCGATGGTGCGACCTCTTGCCCGTCACAGACAGGCGCGCGCGAAGCGACCAGCAGAATTCGGCCCACCTCTTTCGGCAGGACAAAGTTCTGTTCGTAATAACTCCGGGCGCGGCCGTTGTGCGGCAATGCGTAAAGGTCGAAAGGCGCATCTCGCCCGGTGTAGAAAAGGTCGGCCATGAGGTCACGTTCAGCCGCCACGATGGCCTTAACGCCCGTCGCCTCGGCCTCTGCCAGGATTTGACGGCTGAGATCAGCGCGGCCGAGATAGCGCGCGAGGAGCGGCCGGCCGTTCACTTCCGGCGCGGGCGCCAGCATCGTCAGAATGGGCAGAAGCAACGCGACCACTCCGTTGATGATGAACGAGAGCGCGAGAAGCCTTGGTGCGCGCTGAAGCAGCAGAGGCACCACGATGATGATACCGGCGAAATAGGCGGCGACCGCCCAGTTGGCGTAGGCCTTGGATAGCAACGCCTGAACGCACACGACGGCGAGGGGCGGAACCGAAAACCATACCAGCGACCGCGCACGTCCCGGGCGGAACCAGCACCACAGGAGCGCAGCGAAAAGTACCGGACCGAAGACGGCGAACTGGCCGAAGAAGAACTCGGCCAGACCGGCCGGGTTCAGCGAAGATATCCACGATGCCCCCCGCACCCAGCCCACGTTATCCATCGTGTGTTCGACGGTGGTCAGGTCGTTGGCGACATTCCAAAGTACGTTTGGCAGGATGACGATGGCGAAGGCAGCCAGAAGTGCGATCCAATTGCGAAGCGTCAGGCGCGCATCAGGTGCAAAGAACTGTGCGAGCACCGCACCAATCAGGAAGTAGACGGCCGCGTACTTGGCGAGAAAAGCAAGCCCCAGGCACAGACCAGCCAGCACGGCGTGGCGTGTGCGCCCCTCCTCTGCGGCGCGGAAATGGAAGTATAGTGCGCCAGCGAAAAAGGGCGCCATGATCGTATCGGTCGAGATCAGGATACTTCCAAGGGTGGCCATCGGAAGCGTGACGTATCCGAGTGCGACGAAGAAGGCCGCCCGCGCACTGAACAGCCGGGCGGCGAGAGCGGCAAGCACCAGCGCGGTCGCGCCGTGGAAAAGCGAACCCGGCATGCGGACCCAGAATGGAGAGTCACTTCCCACGATATCCGTGACCGCGCGGATCACCCACGCGATCAACGGCGGCTTCGAATAGTATCCGAAATCGAGGTGTTGCCCCCAGAGCCAGTACTGGCTCTCGTCCACGAAAAGATCGGTCCGGTCGAACCAGAGCGCGACGATCCTGAACAGCGTCACTGCGCCCACGACAAGCGCGGCCTGCGGCAGCCACGCCGCGCGTTCAGGCATTGGACCGTCCTTCATTATGAATGAGCCAGAGGTTCCTAGTATAGATGAACACCCCAAGCGACTGGCCGAGAATGAAGACGGGATCCTTCCGGTAGATCGCATAGGCGAGAAGAATGACGCCACCTCCTAGCGAGAAGTACCAGAAGGCAAGCGGCACGACCGATTTCCGCGCGCGTTCGGAGGCGATCCACTGCACGAGGAACCGGCCCGTGAACATGAGCTGGCCGAAAAGCCCGAAGGCGACCCACCAGAACTCCGCCCAGTTTTCGACGTGAAGTATCGCGAAAAGCCTTTCCATCGTCAGCTTCGTCCTTCGGGTGGGCCGACCGGACGCGCGCGCTTGCGTCGCCGGATCAGCCACATAACGCCAATCAGGTCCACCGCACCGACAAGCCCGCGCTGGAGGTTGGAATAGTTCGACCGACCCGCCGCGCGCGGGCGGTGGCTGACGTCGACATGGGCGACTTGCCAGCCGTCTCGGGAGAATAGCGCGGGCAAATAGCGGTGCATGTGATTAAAGAAAGGCAGCTGCAGAAAGGCGTCGCGGCGAAAGGCCTTCAGCCCGCAGCCCGTGTCGCGGGTGCCATCATTCAGCGCCCATGACCGGATGCCGTTGGCAAAGCGCGAGGCGAGCCGCTTGGACAACGTGTCCTGCCGACCGATCCGCTGGCCGGCCACAAGACCGATCGCGTCAGAGCCTTCGGCCAATAGCGGCGCGAACAGCTTCGGCAACTCCTCGGGCGGGTTCTGACCGTCAGCGTCGAGCGTGCAGACAATGCCGCTCTTCGCCGCCATGACACCGCTGTGGACCGCCGCGCTTTGCCCGCCTGACTGGTCGTGCCGTACCAGCCTGAGATTGGGATAAGCTCCCATGAGCCCGGTCACGACGTCGGATGTTGTATCTTCGGAGCCATCGTCGACGATTATGATCTCATGCTCGGCGTGCGGAGCGCAGGCGGCCGCGATCGCCTCGATCAGGCCCGCGACGTTCTCCGCCTCGTTCTTGGCGGGAATGACGATGGAGACAGTGACCATGGGATGCCCGGTTCCGGTCTAGCATGAGGGTGCGGCGCGTCCCGGCGTCCTACTGCACCACCCACGCTTTGTAAATGTGGCGGCGGAACAGCAGCCTCAGCGTAGGCGCAGCGGTGCCTTTGCGGGAACGGCGAGAGGGCGGCCGCGCTTTCGTTCGCGGTAGAAGGTGTAGATGCCGGATGCGACGATGATCGCCGCCCCGGCCAGCGTCATAGGCCCCGGAAGGTGCCCGAAGATAATCCAGCCAAGCGCGATGGCAAAGATGAGTGCCGTGTAGCGAAACGGCGCGACGGTCGCGATGTCGCCCACCCGCATCGCCATAACGACCGAGAGATAGCCGACGATCAGAAACCCGCCCGCGGCGAGGAGGAGGACAGCTGCCGCCGGCTGGACGGCGACCCAGCCGCTCAGCGGCGACAGGGCGACGCCTGACGCCGTGACTGCAGTAGCGGCGAGGAAGGCGACGGTAACGGAGGGCACCGCGCTCGACAGCCGACGGGTTGTCAAATCTCGCAAGACGACGAACGCGACAGAGCCGAGAGCTATAAGAGACCAGACGTCGAACCCTTCCGTCCCCGGCCGGACGATCATGAGGACGCCCAGGAAACCCACCGCGATGGCGGCCATCCGACGCCAACCCACAGGTTCGTGCAGGGCGATAGCAGCCGAGAGAGTCACCGCCAAAGGCAGCGATTGCATGATCGCCGAGAGATTGGCGAGCGGCATGTGGCGAAGCGCCGTGAGGAAAGTTAGCGTTCCGCCGACCTCACCCAACGTTCGCCAGCCGAGAAGCCGCGCATCGCCCCGCGCCATGCCTAACCGCAGTCCACCCCTTTGGCGCGCGATGATAGCAAGCGCGATCATCGTGACGATGCCGCGAAGCGTGATCGCCTGGTAGAGCGGCATCTCAGCCGTCACCGATTTCATGCAGGTGTCATTGACCGTGAAGGCCGCCATGGCGAGGCTCATGTAGAGCGCCCCGCGCGTCGTGTCAGAGATCACTTGGCGGTGCCTTCTTCCAACACCCGAAGACCCGCGCAGAAGCGGTTCAGGTCTATCCCGAAGCGTTGCGCCATCCAGTCTTGCGCACGTTCCATCTCGAGCGGTTCCGACATATCCCGGTCGCGGATACCGCTGTCGTTCCAGTCATGGACGCCACGGACGTACATCACCTTATCCTGCAGGCTCAGTACGCTCATCCGACGGAACAGCCGGAAGTGGTGGTAGTCGAAGACCGAACGGTCGTGGCCCGGCGGCATGTAAAGCGTCATCGCACATGCCCAGCTGGCCGCCGTGACCGCATGCAGCGATGCTTCGCCGTTGATCCCGGCCAGCATGAAACCTTTGCAGTAGTCGACCGCCACGAGCGGCCAGGTCGCATAGATCGGCGAGACGTAGGCAAGAAAATCGGACCGAACACGCCGCACATAGTCCAGCGACACGGCGTCGTCGTCATCCAGACGGAACTCGGCCACGACATCCGCCCTCGGGTCGCGCCGTTCTCGAAGCGCCTTGCCACATGCCTCACCGTGTGCCGCGGGCGGCGCTTGAACCAGCTCCATCTGCGGCACGGTCTCCACCAGGGAGTGAAGCCGGCCGAGCCACGGTTCCGGAAGGTCTTCTCCCGTCACGACAAGGAAGGTGAAATCCGGATCGGACTGCGCCCGGATTGAAGGCAGAAGGACATGTTCGAACCAGTGAAACCGCGCGGCGAGCCGCGCCGCGTCGTATAGCGCCCGACGGCGGTCGTCGAGCGATTTGGGCATCGTCCGGAAGCCCTCGGTCACGAGAAGCGAGAAGCGGCAGACTCCGAGAACCTGTACCTTCACGACTGCCCTTCCAGACCGATACCTTGCGCCAGACTGCGAAGCACCGCTTTTGTTGTCAATCAACGGAAAAGAAAAGACCCCCCGGCCGGGGCCGGAGGGTCTTGTTGTCTGGGACGGCCTTACGCCGCCATAATCACTCGCGGCTTTCGAACGTGTCCACGAGGCCGCTGTCGGAATCGACGTCGATCACATCGTCCAGGACCTCTTCGGTCGGCCCGGTAAGTGCCGCTGCCGCCTCGGCCTCGGCGCGACGCGCTTCGATCACCTTCTGGTCACGCTCCTGCGCGATCTTGCGAACGCGCATGGTCGCGCCACCGGTACCCGCCGGGATCAGGCGGCCAACGATGACGTTTTCCTTCAGGCCGACCAGGCGATCCCGCTTGCCCTGCACCGAAGCCTCGGTGAGCACGCGCGTGGTTTCCTGGAACGACGCCGCCGAGATGAACGACCGGGTCTGGAGCGAGGCTTTGGTGATGCCAAGTAGCACCGGCTCTCCCGAAGCCGGTCTTCCACCCCGAGCGGCGACCTTGTCGTTCTCCTCGTCGAATTCGGACTTGTCGATATGTTCGCCCTTGAGAAGCGTCGTATCGCCCGAGTCGAGGATCTCGATCTTCTGCAGCATCTGGCGAACGATCACCTCGATGTGCTTGTCGTTGATCTTCACACCCTGAAGCCGGTAGACGTCCTGCACCTCGTCGATGAGGTAGTCGGCCAAGGCCTCGATCCCCATGATGCGCAGGATGTCGTGCGGCGCCGGGTTGCCGTCCATGATGTAGTCGCCCTTCTGGACATGATCACCTTCCTGAACCGGAATGTGCTTGCCCTTCGGCACCATATATTCGACCGGCTGCATTGACTCGTCGATCGGCTCGATCGAGATCCGACGCTTGTTCTTGTAGTCCTTTCCGAAGCGGACATAGCCCTCGATCTCGGCGATGATGGCGTGGTCCTTCGGACGACGAGCCTCGAACAGTTCCGCCACGCGGGGAAGACCCCCGGTGATGTCCTTGGTCTTGGCGCCTTCGCGCGGGAT
>CBDUOT010000146.1:0-7262 GCA_965368915.1 uncultured Rhodobacterales bacterium
CGGCCGCTGACGTTCCGCCGCGAGAACCCCGACGCGACGGTCTCCGTCATCAAACCCGAGATGATGTACACCGACGGCGGATCCATTCCGAAGCCAGGGCAGCTCTTCAACGGCTTTGCCCCTTGGGGATACGCACCGGCCTACATGGTCCATGACTGGATCTTCGTGGCACGCCATTGCCTCACCGACGGCACTCCAACCGAAGCGGAAAAAGAGATCGCGCGGATGGAGTTCCAGGAAAGCGCCGAGGTGATCGCCGAAGCGATCAAGACGCTGATCGATGCGGGCAAGGTCACCGTAAACGACGTGGCTCCGCGGGTCATATCCGGCGTCGTCGCGGGCCCGTTCTCCTATGATCGCTGGGTCGTCAAGGGTGCCTGCACTGAAGACCGCGTGTCCGAGGCCCACCGCAAGGAGGTCGAGGAAGCCCTCGCCCTCCGCCGAGGGTTCGCCAGGTCTCGGCGCGCTGCACCGACCGCTCAGATCGTCGCCGAAGTTTCGTTTTGAGCGTGCTTGGCTCTACCATGAACAACCCCTCGTTTCTTTGAAATCGCCGCGGGGGCATCGACCGGATTGGGCCGCCTGATCTGACATAGGACGGGCAAGGACGCTCGCTTGACCCGCCCCCTCTGCCACGCTCATATGAGCCGAACTGAAGGAGACCGCCAATGCTCCGCGGCATCGATCCGATCCTCTCGCCCGACCTGCTCCACACGCTCGCCGCAATGGGGCACGGGGACGAGATCGTCATCGCCGACGCCAACTTCCCCGGCACGAGCATGGGCCAACGGCTTATTCGGTCGGACGGGGTTTCGGCCAGCGACATGCTCCGCGCATTGCTGTCTTTGATGCCACTCGACACCTTCGTCGATGATCCGGCCGTCACCATGCAGGTCGTGGGCGACCCGGACGCAGTGCCCGAGGCAGTCCGGGACTTCCAGAACATCGTCAATGAGGTGGCTGATACGCCCGTGCCCCTGACAGGGATCGAGCGGCACGCCTTCTACGACCGCGCCAAGGCCGCCTTCGCCGTGATCCAGACGGGCGAGACGCGGCTCTATGGCAATATCATCCTGAAGAAGGGTGTGATCGGCCTCTGAACCGAGCGTCCAGAAATGCGGCATCGGGCGACCCTGTCCCAGCGCTGTCGGCCCGTCCGCGTCCCGCGCGCCCGAAATGAACAAGGCGCGCCCAGCGGCGCGCCCCGTTTCTCATCCCCATGCTGGCTAGTGCTGGCGGATTACGCCAGAATTGCGGCGCCCCCCATGCGGGCGCGGGCAGAGACGAACGTGACCGCATTGTGGCGCACCTGCGAACGGTGGCGAGCTTGAGAAGACGTGCCAGCGAGGCCGGTCTTCAGGTTGGACAGTGCGTTCGTACGTCCGATACGGGCTTTTTCGGTGAGATTGGTCATGTCAGTCTTCCCCTTAACGCTGAGTGGTCTTTCGACTTTACCGCCACATTTGCTACCCTAGGTTGAATTTCAGACAAGGAATTGTCCGAAAAAGGGCACACATGCGCCCGGAATGTGTCATTCACACGTCCTTTTTGAGACAACCACAGATTGCGTGCACGATCCCCACCTCGACACTGGGATTGGTCACTTAATGCAGTACAATATCGTCCAGAAGATCTGCTTGCCGTCGTGACACGAGCGACTCGTGCGGTGCGCCCCGTTCGATTCGCACCTTGATTCACATCAGCGCGCGACCGGGCGGTCCGCTTCATGATCCGACCATTCCCAAACTTGGAGAGTCTCCGATGCCCGATACTGATACGAGCCCCAAGACAGAGGCCCCAGAAAACACATCGAAGAACCGTTCCTGGACCGAAGAGATCGAAGTGGCCGGCGATCAGCTTGTCGCCTCGGTCAAACGCCTCGCCGCCGATGCGCAGGTCAAGCGCATCCGCATTACCGAGCCGGACGGCGATCTGGTCCTTGAAGTTCCGCTGACCATCGGCGCCATCGCGGGCGGCGCGGTCGTTCTCGCTGCGCCCCTTCTCGCGGTGATCGGTGCGCTCGCCGCATTCGTGACCAAGGTCAAGATCGAGGTGATCCGCGACGAGGACGAGGGCGGCACCAGCTGACGTTGTCGGGACGGGTGTATGTACGCGTGCGGTACGAAGGCAGTACGCATGGCGCACGCCTCCTCCCGAACGCAGTCTCACTCTTGAAAGCGGCCCCGGAGGGCAGCGCCCGCCTTATTCCGCGGCGAGCGCTGTCTTCACCGGAGTAGCCTGTTTCTTGTCGACCTCGAATTCCTCGTGATACGACCGCTCGACGTTGACGTTCCACACGTCATTGTTTTCGCCCAGGATATTCCGCGCGGCATACATCGCCGACAGCATTGAGTGATCCTGATTGTTGTAGCGGTGGAGTCCGTTGCGACCGACGGTCTGGAAGTTCTCCAGCGTCACAAGCCACTCCTCGAGCGCATCGAGAGCCACGCGGTACTCACCATCGTAGACCGGATAGGCCTTCGGCTGGCGAATGATCGCAGCCCCTATCACGTCGTCCGCCTTGGCGAGACCGAGCTGTTCGAGTTCCTTTGAAGCAAGCTCCCGTAGCTCCTCGTCCGACATATTCCAAAGCCCGTCGCCCTTCTGGCAGAAGTACTCCATGCCGACCGAGGCCGTATTCTGGTCCGGCAGCATTTCCTTCGACCAGGCGCGGAAGTTCTGGATCCGTCCCACCTGCACGTCGGGCGAATGAATATAGATCCAGTTGTCCTTGAACGGGTCGGAGTGATCGAGCACGAGCGTCACGATAAGGAAATCGCGATACCTCAGCTTGTTCGCCGCTTCGACCACCTCGGGCGGCGGCGGCGGATCGAACGCGTGGATCAGGTCACGCAGAGCCATCGAGTTGACGAAATGCTCGCCCTCGACACGTTCGATAACCGGCTCGCGGCCATCCTCGTGCCAGTGCTTCACGTCGATCGAGGTTACGCGGTTGCCCTCGCGGTTCACGCGAACCACTTCCGAACGAAGATGAACTTCGCCGCCTTGCTCCTCGATGATCTCCTGGGTCTTTTCCCACATCATGCCTGGGCCGAGGCGCGGATACTGGAACTCCTCGATGAGCGACGTCGTGTCGTTGGAGCCGGAGATCGCGTTCCAGACCGCCTTGAAGAGCGACAGGTTCTTGATCCGCTGGGCGGCCCAGTCGGCGCGGATGTCCTTCGGGCTGATGCCCCACACCTTCTGTGTGTAGCTGCGGAAGAAGTGCATGTAGAGCCGCCCGCCGAAGCGGTTGATGACCCACTGCTCAAAGCTCTCCTCCTTGCGGTAGGGGAGAACCTGCCACTTGAAGTAGCTGAGCAGGATGCGCATCGACTCGTAGGGTCCGATGTTTACCAGCGCGTTGAAGAGCTTGAGCGGATAGTCGAAGAACTTCCCTCTGTAGTAGATCCGAGACAACCGCGGCACGGTGATGAAGTCGCCCTTCAGCACCTCGTGCCACATGGCTTCGACCTCCCGGACTTTCGTGAAGAACCGGTGACCACCAATATCGAAGCGGTATCCGTTATTGGTCTCGGTGCGGGAAATTCCGCCCACCATATCGGATGCTTCGTAAACCTTCGGTGTGTGCCGCCTACTGCGCTTCTGAAGTTCGTAAGCGGCAGTCAAGCCAGCGGGGCCTCCGCCGATTACGACGACCGGACACGTCTTCTCCTGCTGCATATTACCACCGCCCTTTCAATGCACGTAATCAAAAAAACCACCCTACCCACAGCACTATACAGATACCAGCCACGGCCTCAAAACGATCTTGCCTCTTTCACGCGATATCTGTGCGACAAGCGGAACCAATCAACCGTTTTATACCCCTTTAGTTGACGTCATGCTGCAGTGCAGGAAGAATAGGTCAAATCCTATCAACCTAAAGTTGTATGCAGTTCCGCGCACCATATCCACGCGCGATACTTCGACCGAATCGTTCCGAACTTTCTTGTCGTACGATTCGCTCTCAAATTTCGCATCCCCTTGTCAGGTCTTGACGATTCGCCCCGCACCGGGCTTCAGCCCAAGCGAGTCGAACACGTTTCGAGTATCGAGGATCAGACGCGCGACGTCGGCGACGAGCGCGTAGTCCACCTTCGAGTGATCTGTTGTCACCAGCACGGCATCATACTCTGCGAGCGTTTCCGACGTCAGCTCCACCGACTTCCGGCCTGCCAGAGCAGGGTGGTCGCGAGTGACCGGCATGATGGGGAAATAAGGGTCGTGATAGTCGCAGCGCGCGCCCATCGCTTCGAGGCGATCGAGGATAGCGAGAGCGGGGCTCTCGCGCGTGTCCTCGATGTTCTTCTTGTACGAGATTCCGAGGATCAGGACCCGCGCGCCGTTGGCGCCTTCCCGGCCGTCCGACTTCAACTCCGCATCGACACGGCCCGCGATCAGGTCCGGCGCGCCATCGTTGTTCGCGCGCGCGAGATCGACGATCGGCAAAGAAGACCCGACATCCTGCGCCCGCCAGGAAAGGTAAACCGGCGAGACGGGAATGCAGTCCCCACCGATGCCGGGCCCCGGATAGAATGGCATGAAGCCGAAAGGCTTGGTCGCTGCCGCGCTCACGACCTCCCAGATGTCGACGCCCATCGCCTCGAACGCGACCTTCAACTCGTTCACCAGCGCGATGTTCACAGTCCGAAAGCTGTTTTCGGCCAGCTTGACCGCCTCGGCCGTGGCGAGAGAGCTTACCGGGACGGCCTTTTCGACGATGTGCGAATAGAACTGCTCGACCAGATCGCGCGACCTGTGATCGTCCGCTCCGACGATCTTCGGAATCGAGCGGGTCGAGAAATTCGCGTTACCGGGATCCTCGCGCTCTGGCGAGAAAGCGAGGAAGAAATCTTCGCCCGCGCGCAACCCGCCGCGTTCCAGGATCGGCTTGACCACGGTCGCGGTCGCCCCGGGCCAAACGGTGCTTTCCAGAACGATGAGTTGCCCGGGCCGCAGCCACGCGGCGGCCCCTTCGGCGGCGGCGATCACGTAGCTCAGGTCCGGCTCGCGCGACCCCGAAAGTGGCGTCGGCACGCAGATCAGCACGACATCGGCGGCCGCCAGATCGGCTGGCTCAGAGCTCGCGGAGAACACGCCGCCCGACACCGCAGTCCGGATCCTATCCTCGGGGAAATAAGAGATAACGCGTTCGCCCGCATTGATCGCGTCGACGCGTTGCTTGTTCAGATCCAGCCCGGTCGTGCGAAATCCCGCCTCACTGATCGTCAGCGCGAGAGGCAACCCGACATATCCAAGCCCGATCGTCGCAACATGCGCTTCCTTGCGGACGATCCTCTCCTTAAGGGAGGAATACAGTGAAAATGCGTTGGTCATAATCGGCCCTTGGCAATCTGCGCGCAACCGCGCCGGAATAACACAGCCCGCTCAACAATTGCACTTGTACAATAAGACAAGCAAACGCAGGTCAAATAGTCAGGAATGTTGTACCCTGCGCGGGAACAATACTGTAGCTGCGCCGCGTTTGACCGCGTCCGCCCGCATTTCGAGCAGATCGACAAGGCTGCGAACCGGGAATCGCCCAATCTTTCGTCAGTGTCGTTCAGGTTCCGTCGTCGTAGGCACTCAGCCCGCAAAACTGTTTCTTATCCGCGACCTGTCGGCACAACGAGTTGGCCGCAGGCTTGCACCCGTGCTAGGCTCCGCCTCACATTCGAGACAGTCATTCAGGTGAGGGTAAATGCGTATTCTGATTACGGGCGGCGCCGGTTTCATTGGGTCGCATCTGGCCGAACGGCTTGTCTCCGATGGCCATTCCGTCACTGCCTTGGACGATCTTTCGACCGGACGGCGCGAGAATATCGCGGCGCTTGCGGGTCATAACAGGTTCCGTTTCGTCGAAGGCACGATCCTCGATCCCGCGCTTGTGCAGGACCTCACAGATGAGGCCGACGCGGTCTTCCATCTCGCGGCGGCTGTCGGTGTGAAACTGATCATGGACGAACCCTCACGCTCAATCCTGACCAATATCAACGGGACCGAGAATGTTCTGAAGGCGGCGCTGAAGGACAAGAAACTGACCTTCGTCGCCTCGACCTCGGAAGTCTACGGCAAGGCGAAGAAGTTCCCGTTCAGCGAGGATGACGACCTGACGATTGGCGCAACCAAGAACCTGCGTTGGTCCTATGCTTCGGCCAAGCAACTCGACGAGTTCCTGACCCTCGCCTATGTCCGCGAAGTGCAACTGCCGGCGATCGTCCTGCGGTTCTTCAACACGACCGGTCCACGTCAGACCGGACGCTACGGCATGGTGCTACCGAATTTCGTGCAATCCGCGCTCGACGGGCAACCGCTCATGGTGCACGGCACCGGCGAACAGTCGCGCTGCTTTGGTCATGTCGCCGACGTCGTCGAGGCACTGGTGCGCCTCATGGCGACGCCTGCTGCGCAGGGCCAAGTCTTCAACATCGCGAACGATCAGGAAGTGACGATCCGTTCGCTTGCCGAACAAGTGATCGCGGCAACGGGCTCAAGCTCGGATATCAAGCTCATACCTTATGAAAGCGTCTACCCCGAAGGCTTCGAGGACATGGAGCGGCGCCTGCCCGACGTATCCAAACTCGAACGCACGATCGGCTTCCGGCCGCGTCGCCCGCTAAGCGAGATCATCGCCGACATCGTCGCCGAAAAACGCGCGACGATGGCCGCCTGAGGCCCGGGATGGAACGCGACACCAAGCAAGACTACCTCTGGCTCGGCGTGATCCTCGCGCTGGCGGCGGCCCTCAGGATCTGGGGACTCAACGCGCCGATGTGGCACGACGAAATTCAAACTGTCGTCACCCATCTCGACCTTGGCTGGGCAGAGATGGTCCAGAGCTACTCGATGAACCATCACTACCTTCACAACATGCTTGCCAAGGCGTCGATGGCGGTTTTCGGCGAAGAGGCTTGGGCGATCCGGCTGCCCGCGATGCTCTTGGGACTCGGCACGCTCGCTGCGATGTGGTTCCTGGCCCGCGACGTCGCAGGCGCGACGATTGCACATGTGACGACGCTTCTGCTCGCGCTGTCCTACCATCAGATCTGGTTCTCTCAGAACGCGCGCGGCTATACCGGGCTTGCGTTCTTCTCAGTGCTCGGGATGCTCCTCTTCCTGCGAGGGATCGAACGACCACGGCGCTCCACGTGGATCGGTTACGGCCTTTGCCTCGCCGCCGCAGTCTTCACCCATCTCACCGGCGCTTTCTTCTTCATGGCACAGGGGCTTATCTGGCTGGCCGTCGTCGCTGTGCGTGG
>CBDUOT010000147.1:0-7225 GCA_965368915.1 uncultured Rhodobacterales bacterium
GCCTTTTCTGCCAGTTCGGGCAGGAATGGCCGCCCGCCCGTGGCGATCAGGATGTGCTTCGTCGTGACCGTCTCGCCTGTGGAAAGCCTCACGGTATGGGCATCCTCTACCGTGGCACGGCAGTCATGGATCGTCACCTTCGCGTTCGTCAGCCCGGAACGGTAGACGCCCTCAAGCCGATCAAGCTCCGCATCGAGCTTGGCGCGGAAGGCGGTCCAGTCAAACTCACCGGCCGTGATCTGCCATCCGTATGAGCGGGCGTCTTCCATCGCGGCAGCGTAAGAGGAAGCGAAGACCATCAGCTTCTTCGGCACGCAGCCCCGGATGACGCAGGTGCCACCCATCCGGTATTCCTCGGCGAGGCCGACCTTAGCGCCGTGCTCTCCAGACGCGATACGTGCCGCTCGCACACCGCCCGAGCCGCCGCCGATGACGAAAAGATCATAGTCGAAGGCCATTGTGCCCCTTCCCCGCCGGATCAGTCCCCAAGATCCGCAAACACGTTGTCTGCGTCACCCCGTGCTGAAGCGGTCTCGCGTTCGCGGGTCTCGGCCCGGCCATCGCCGTGGCCGATTATGACGAGGTCACAGATATCGATGAAAAGTCCATTCTCAACGACACCCGGGATCTGATTGAGCACGTGAGCGAGCCTGCGCGGATCGCCGATCCGCTTAAGATGCAGATCGAGAATTCGGTTACCCTCGTCCGAAAAGAAGGGCATGTCGCCGTTCATCCTGAGCGTGATCTCATGCCCCTGAACGTCTTCGGAAGCCAACATGCGCTCAATCAGCGTTTTCGTGGACTGCCAGCCGAAGGGAATGACCTCGACAGGCAGGGGGAAGGCGCCGAGTTGTGCGACTTCCTTCGCGGGGTCGGCGATGACGATCATGCGGTCCGAGGCGGCCGCGACGATCTTTTCCTGCAGATGCGCCCCGCCCCCACCCTTGATGAGGTTCAGATCCGGGTCGAACTCGTCCGCGCCATCGATTGTGAGGTCGAGCCATCCCGCCTCATCCAGCGTGACCACCTCGATCCCTTCTTCGCGCGCCTGAGTCGCAGTTCGCGACGAAGTGGGAACGCCGACGATCTTCAACCCTTCGTTCCGCACCCTTTCGCCGAGAAGTTTCACCATCCAGAACGCAGTCGACCCGGTCCCGAGACCAACACGCATGCCGTCCTCGATGAAAGACACCGCGCGCTCGGCGGCCGCGAATTTCGCCTTGTCGTTGGGGGAAAGGTCGGCGGACATATCATTCTCCGTAGCGGTGGCGCCCCGGTTATAGGGAAGAAGCCGCCGAGGTGCGAGAGGCAAATCATGCCGCTTTCGAAGGCCTCTCGCATCCGCAATCGGCGAACGCTGGAGGGAAGCGCGCGACGATCATGCCGTCGTACATCCATCAAATCACCACGGACGCTCCGGCCCTTCTTTCCGTTGCTGGTAACTGGCTGTTCGCGACTTTCGCAGAGTGCGTGGATGCATTCTGAAGGGTTGAGGCCGGTGATCCAATGGAACTCGACCGCCGCATCGCGTGAACCGAGCGGTTTCCTCTGCAAAGCGTCGCTTTCCGCCTCGCCCGCAACGCGCAGCCGAAGGATAAGAACGCGGAGCCCGGAGCCCCGCCGATGTATGTCCTTCACTACGCCCCCGACAACTCATCCCTGATCGTGCGCCTCGCGCTCGAGGAGCTCGGCCAGCCGTACGACACGCGACTTGTCGATCGCAGCATCCGGCAGCAGGACAGCGCAGAATACCGCCGGCTGCATCCGAACGGCCTGATCCCGGTGCTGGAAACCCCCGACGGGACGATCTTCGAAACCGGGGCGATCCTGCTTTGGCTGTCCGAACGCCACGGCAACCTCGCCCCTGAGCCGGGTTCGACCGACCGCGCGGCGTTTCTTAAGTGGCTGTTCTTCACGTCGAACACGTTTCATGCCGACATCCGCATGCACTTCTATGCCGACCGGTTTGCGGGCGCGCGCGGCGCGATCCCTGCCTTCGCCACTGCGACGCGCCAGCGGATTGCACAGCACCTGTCCGCGCTTGAAGAAATGGCACAGACGCGCCCATCCTGGTTCAGCCCCGAAGCGCCATCGGTCATGACCTGCTACCTTTCCTGCCTCATGCGCTGGCTCGGTCTTTATCCGCAGGGCGCAACCGCGTGGTTCGACCTGACCGCCTATCCCGCACTTCACGCCGTCGCGTCGGCGATGGAGCTGCGGCCTGCCGCGCGCGATGCAGCCCTTGCCGAAGGCCTGGGCGACACGATATTCACACAACCCTCCTACGCCAGCCCACCCGAGGGCAGCGCGACCTGAAAGGCCACGGCATGTTCCTGTCCGTATTCGACATGTTCAAGGTGGGCGTCGGCCCGTCCTCGTCTCACACGATGGGGCCGATGGTCGCCGGCGCGCGCTTTCTCGACGCCCTTCGCGCGTCCCCCTTCCACGTGCACGGTCTGAAAGCTTCTCTGCATGGCTCGTTGGCCTTCACCGGCAAGGGCCACGCGACCGACCGCGCGACGATCCTCGGCCTCGCCGGCTTCCTTCCCGACAGCTACGATCACGCAAAGGCCGAGGTCACGCTGGCCACGATCGCCGAGACCGGTACCGTCACACCGCCGGAGTTGCCGACGCTGAAGTTTACGCCAGCCACCGATCTGATCTTCGACTATGACCACCCGCTTCCCGGTCATGCGAACGCGATGATCCTGATGGCAACGGACGCTCAGGGCGATGTGATCCTGCAGGAAACCTACTACTCCATTGGCGGCGGCTTTGTCCTGACAGAGGCCGAGCTGGCCGATGCCGGCAAGGCGGCGGCGAAACCCTCGGGCTGCCCGTACCCGTTTCAGACCGCCGCCGAAATGCTCGAGATGGCTGCGGCTTCGGGAAAATCCATCGCCGAGCTGAAGCGGGCGAACGAACTCCACTTCCGCTCTGCGAAAGAGCTCGACGACGGCATGGCGCGGCTCTGGCAGGTGATGAACGACTGCATCGATCGGGGCCTCGCCGTCGATGGCATTCTGCCCGGTGGGCTGAAGGTACGACGCCGCGCGAAGGGCATCCACGAAGCGTTGCTGGCGGAACGTGGGCTGAACCTCACCGCGCCCCATGTCATCAATGACTGGATGAGCGTCTATGCCATGGCGGTGAACGAAGAAAACGCCGCCGGCGGCCAAGTCGTCACCGCTCCGACAAACGGGGCGGCAGGTGTGCTGCCCGCGGTCATCCGCTATTGGCTGGACCATGTGCCCGGTGCAAGTACGTCCAAGATTGGCGACTTCCTTCTGACCGCTGCCGCCATCGGCGGACTGTGCAAGCATAATGCGTCGATCTCAGGCGCCGAGTGCGGCTGTCAGGCCGAGGTTGGATCAGCTGCCGCAATGTCGGCTGCGGGGCTCTGTGCGGTGATGGGCGGAACGCCCGAACAGGTTGAGAATGCGGCCGAAATCGCACTCGAACATCATCTCGGCATGACCTGCGACCCGGTGAAGGGGCTGGTGCAAGTACCTTGCATCGAACGGAACGGTCTTGGCGCTATCAAGGCGGTGTCGGCCGCATCCCTCGCGCTCAGAGGCGACGGGAAGCACTTTGTGCCTCTGGACGCGGCGATCGAAACGATGCGCCAGACCGGCCACGACATGCATGAAAAGTACAAGGAAACGTCTCTGGGCGGTCTCGCGGTCAACGTACCGAACTGCTGATCGGCAAGTCTCTTTCGTCACCTGCCGAAGCGAGCGATTACGGGGCTTTGCGGACCCCCGCAGAAGCTCGCCGATTGAAGCGCGTTGGAAGCGGGCCTAGTCTCGCCCCCGATGCGCCCCGACCGTCCCCTTCTCGGCATCCTGTTGATGCTCGGTTTCTGCCTCATGGCCCCGCTTGGCGATGCGCTCGCCAAGGTGCTCGGTCCGCGCATCCCGCTTCTGGAACTTGTAGCGACGCGCTTTGCGATTCAAGCGGCCGTTCTCACGCCGTTGATCGTCGCAACCGGCGGAACCCTCCGGATGAGAGCGCGGGCGTTTCGGCTGACGCTTCTGCGCACGGCGCTCCACATCGTGGGGATTTCTGCGATGTTCCTCTCTCTGCGCTACCTGCCACTCGCCGACGCCGTGGCCATCGCTTTCGTCATGCCGTTCATCATGTTGCTTCTCGGACGCTTCGTTTTGAACGAAGAGGTCGGGACGCACCGGCTCGCCGCCTGCGCAGTCGGCTTCGCGGGAACGATGCTCGTGATACAACCGAACTTCGCCGAAGTCGGCGCACCCGCGCTCTTGCCCCTTCTCGTGGCGGTGGTCTTCGCGCTCTTCATGATGACGACGCGCCAGATTGCGCGCGAGACCGACGCACTGACGCTACAGGCCGTCTCGGGCATCGCGGCATCGGTGATCCTTCTGCCTGCGCTCGCACTTGGTGACATTATAGGCATCGCGGAAGTCAGCTTTATTCTGCCCACTGGCACTGACGCGGCGCTTCTCCTCGCGCTAGGCCTTCTCGGCACAATTGCGCATCTTCTGATGACGGGCGCGCTACGCCACGCGCCAACCTCGACACTCGCGCCGATGCAGTATCTCGAGATTCCCTTCGCCACTCTCGTCGGGCTCATACTCTTCGGCGATCTTCCGAACGGCCTCGCCGCGCTTGGCATCTCAGTCACAATCGGATCCGGGCTGTACATCATCGCCCGGGAACGCCGGCTTGCACGCGCCAAAGCAGCCTGAGTGCACGCGCGCCGACCTCCCGCGCGAGGTAAGGCTAAAGCCCGGAACTGGATGGCGTTCTGAAAAGACCGCTCGTGTCGCAATCGGGATGGACGCCCTCAGCGCTTCCGGCTAGCCGGGCAGCATGAACCTGGACGACCGCATCCTTCCCGGCGTAGCGCTGATGATCGCCTTCTGCGTCTCTGCGCCATTGATTGACGTTGCCTCCAAGCTCGCCGCCCAAGAGGTGCCGGTTGGTGTCATCGTGCTCGGACGCGGCATCGTACAGGCGGCACTGATGTTGCCTTTCGTTTTCCTGATGCGATTGCGGTTCCACCTGAGCGCACGGGCACTCGGCCTCGCCACGGTTCGTGCGCTCTTGCTCGTCATTTCGACATACTGCTTTGTCGCCGCAGTCCGCGTCATGCCCATTGCAGACGCGCTGGCGATCGCTTTCGTCGAACCGTTCATCATTCTCCTGATCGGACGCCTCGTTCTGTCCGAGCAGGTCGGCCCACGCCGGCTCGCCGCGTGCGCGGTTGGTTTCCTCGGCTCTCTCTTCGTGATCCAGCCGTCCTTCGCTGCCTTCGGGGCCGTCGCCCTTTTTCCGCTTGGAACCGCGCTTTCCTTCGCGCTCTACATGCTGGTAACCCGTCACCTGTCGCGAGAAGTCCATCCCGTCGCGATACAATTCCACACCGCTTTGATCGCGGCGATCCTTTGCCTACCGATGCTGGCGCTCGGCACGGCGGCGGGCATTCCGTCGATCTCGTTCGAGGCTCCGCAGGGTATTTTCTGGCTTTGGGTTTTCTGCGTCGGCCTTGCCTCTGCGGTCGCGCACATGGCGATGACCTATGCGCTGAAGTTCGCCCCGTCCGCGACGCTCGCGCCGCTGCACTACCTCGAAATCGTGACGGCAACACTGCTTGGTTATCTGATCTTCGACGATTTCCCGAACGCCCTTACCTGGACGGGCATCGCGATCATCGTGGCGTCGGGGCTCTACGTCATTCACCGCGAGCGGCAAGTGGCCAAGGCGGCGCGGCTCACGCTCCACCCGCCCGCGTCAGAGCTTCGATAGCGGCGCCCAGGCAGTCGCGCGGCAGAAGCACCAGCATTTTCTCTTCATCGAAGCTTAGCTTTACGGGCCCGGCTACGCGGTTCGAAGTGCCAATCCGCCCGTCAGGCGCGAAATCAAGCCCGGCGATTGGCCATTCGAGCCCCTCTGACGTGCCTCTGACCGGCCCAAGCGGAAACAAAGACACCCGGGTGCCGAGCGCCAGGTCGAGCGTCAGCGCACGCGGTGCGACGAAGATCACCTCTTCCTCGCTGATAACCAGGCAGTTCCGCGCCACATAGCGCGTGAGCGCCGTGAAGACAGCCAAAAGGTGATCCAGCCGGCTGCCCGCGAATCCCACCGCGAGGATGTACGGCGCCTCGATTCGGGCAAGGCACTTCTCGAAATCCGTGGTTTCCTGCTCGGTTACCGTCCAGATTCGCGCTTCCGGCACCACCGAAAGCGCCTCGATCGACGCGGAATCCAGGTCGCCGATGACCGCATCGGGCACGAGTTTCATCGATACGGCCACATTCACGCCACCATCCGCTGCTACAAGAAATGGTGCGTATTTCAGGGCTTCAACAACGAAATCCTGTGTCGATGTGCCTGCGCCAAGTAGCGTAACGGGTGATTTTGAGTGAACAATTACCGATTTCATAGCCGGATTGATGACAATTAAGGCAGAAGAACACAATCTCGGCCTAAAAAAATCCTTGTTTATACCTGTATTTGTCCACGCTGACGAACCAGTTCATAGCCAGCCTGCAGGGACAGGCAGAAGCAGAAAGCGAGCGACTCATGGTCGAAGCGAGCAAAATTCTAACGGTTTCCTATGGCACTTTTTCGTGCACCCTTGAGGGATTTGACGAGCCGTTTTCGACGATGAAGGCCATCGCGGAGTATTTCCGCGATCTCGCCGCTGAAGACCGCTATTTTGGCGCGGAACCGCCCACGCCCGATGCCGAGATGCTTCACCGCATCGCCGAGCGCGAGATCCAGCGCCGCGTCGAAGCGAAGATTTCCGAGCACGGAATCGTTCTGCGACCGCAGGAAGCAGCCGAGGCCGCGCCCGCTGCAGAACCGCGCGTGGCCGCAGCCATCGCGGCTGCACCGGTGATCGCCGCGACCGAAGCAACCGCCGAGGCAACTCCGGCCGCCCAGCCGCACGTTGCCGAAGCGCCCGCACCCGAGATGCCGAAGGCAGAAGTTGCCGCGCCCGCGCCTCAGAAAGTCGAGCCCGCCACGAGCGAGAGCGCGGACAGCGACAGCATCGCCGCCAAGCTTATGCGCATCCGTGCCGTTGTTGACGCTGCGCGGAGCGGCCAGGAAGAGATCGAATACACGGCGGAAAAGGCCGAACTGAGCTTTGAGGACGAAGAACCGTCGGACGAATTCGCCACCGGCGCTGCCACCGTGCCCGCCGGCGACTTCGGCTTCGAACTGGATCTCGATAAAACGCCCGCAATTG
>CBDUOT010000148.1:0-7110 GCA_965368915.1 uncultured Rhodobacterales bacterium
CCGCAAAGCGGACAGACACCGTCTCGCGACATGGCGGGCAAAGTATGAGACAATGCCATCGCTCAGGCCCCGCAGCAGACTGGTAAGGGGACGGACGGGAGGGATACCATGATCATCCGCATCTTTCAGGTTGTCGTGCACGAGGGGAAGGAGGACGCGTTCCGCGATTTCTTCCTCAACACCGCCCTGCCCCTGATGAAGCGTCAGGACGGACTTGTCTCGATCACGCCCGGATTGCCGCGTCCGGAAAGCCCGCAGGACTTCACCATGGTCATGGTCTGGAAGGACCTCGACGCGCTGAAGGCTTTCGCGGGCGAGGACTGGCAGCACGCTCACATTCACTCGGACGAGGCCGACCTTGTTCAGTCGCGCCGGCTAAGCCACTACGACTTGGCCGAAGCCGCATGAACGCGTCAGGACCGATTCCTTTCGGTCCTCCGCCCACCGCACGCAGCGGCGCATTGATCCTGCAACCGAAATGATCCTCGTGAATTCGAACGGCTGTCGCCGCATCCACGAAACAAACAGGGTCAACGCACTCAGATTTAACGCTAATTTACGCAGGATTTGTGAAATCCGCGAATTGACGCTTGGACGATGTGATGCCGGCAGCTACCTATCTGGCATGAAGTCGATAACCGAAAAACTGCCGTTCCTGCCGAGCATGCCGTGGTTCGAAACGACCGCGATGCTCCTGCTGATCGCCGCTTCGCACTTGCGCTGACGGTGCAGGCCGTCGCGGACAAGTAGCAGCTACTCCGCGGCGGCCTCTTTCATTGCCGGCAGGATATCGCTTTGCAGCACGCGTTCGGTGACCGGCCCTGCAAATCGCAGCACGATATTGCCGTCGCCGTCGATCACGAATGTCTCGGGCACGCCGTACAGGCCCCAGTCGATTCCCATCCGCCCGCTTTCGTCAGCGCCGATCGCCGCGTAGGGATTGCCAAGCTCGTTCAGGAACCGGCGCGCGGCTTCGGGCTTGTCCTTGTAGTTGACCCCGTAGATTGTCACACCCTCACCCGCGAGCTTTTCGAGATTGGGATGCTCAACCCGGCAGGGTGCGCACCAGCTGGCCCAGAAGTTCACGAGCTTCACCTCGCCGTCCCGCAGGTCCGCGTCGGCGAAGACCGGCAGTTCGCCAAGCTGCGTGACCACCACGGCAGGCGCCTGACGCCCTTCAAGCGCCGAGGGCAGCGCGTCGGGGTCTTCTCGCCCCATGCCCCAAATGAAAAGAACCGCCAGCCCCGCGAAGATCACGGGCGGCAGGATCATCAGCGGTGAAACCTTAGCCATCACGTCCCATCCGCTTTTCCTGAGCCTTAAGGCGTTCGCGCATCTTCGCCCCACGCCACAGGCTGACCCAGATCAGCCCCGCCAGAAGCACCAGCGTCACCCCATAGGCACCAAGCACAGTGCCCGCGTATTTGCCAAGTTCGACCATTACGCCATCCTCTCGCGCGCTTCGAGCGCCCTGAGCCGCCGGGCGCGAATCTCCGTCCGCGTCCGGATCAGGACGAGCGCCAGAAAGAGAAGGCCAAAGCCCGCCATCGAGACCCACAAGGGCCAGGCATAAACGTCCGAGACATGCTCTTCCTTGTCGAGCGACAGCGACGCGCCCTGATGCAGCCCCTGGTTCCACAAAAGGACCGCATAGCGGCTGAGCAGAGCGAAGACAGAGCCAACGAGGCACAGAACGGATGTCAGGTCGGCCGCGGTGTCGGGGTCGTCCACCGCCTCCCAAAGCGCGATGTAGCCGAGGTAGAAGAGGAAGAGGATCAGGAACGAGGTCAGCCTCGGGTCCCATGCCCACCAGGTTCCCCACATTGGCTGGCCCCAGATTGCGCCAGTAAAGAGCGCGATCAGCGTCATCGTCATACCAATGGGCGCGGCTGCCTTGGCGGCCAACACCGACACATGATGGCGGCGCACCAGCCAGATCAGCGAAGTGACGAGCATCATCACCCAGGCGTTGATCGCCATCATGGCCGACGGCACGTGGATGTAGATGATCTTGACGGTCGATCCCTGACGGAAGTCGTCCGGCGTGAAGAAGAAACCCCAAACGAGCCCGGTCACGAGCGCCAAGACGGCAAGCCCCGTTACCCAGGGCAAGGCCCAGGCCGAGGTCTGCATGAACTTCTTAGGGTTCGCGTATTCCCAGATAGACATGGCGCCCTAGCTAGCGGTTTGCGGTAGCGCTCTCAATACACATAACACGGCGCGGCCTAGCGCAGATTGACGCGGATTGCCGCAGCCGCGGCGAATGGCAGGACCGCCGCCGCCCCCAGCGTGATCCCCGCGAGCATCAGAAGCGGCGTCAGCGCCGAAAGCCCCTCGGCTCCGCGCCCCGCCACCTGCGCCCCGAAGATCAGCGTCGGGATATAAAGCGGCAACACGAGAAGCGAGAGCAGAAGCCCCCCGCGTTTCAGCCCGACCGTCAGCGCCGCACCAAACGTGCCGATGACCGAAAGCGCGGGCGTGCCAAGCAGCAGTGACAGCGTCAGCCAGCCGTAACCCGGCCCCGGAAGGTTCAAGAGAACACCAAGTACCGGCGCGGCCAGCGTCAGCGGCAGCCCGGTCGTCAGCCAGTGCGCCGCCGACTTGATCGCGACGACGCCCTCCAGCGGGATCGGCGCGGTCGCCAGCAAGTCGAGCGAACCATCCTCGCGGTCGAGTGCGAAGATCCGGTCGAGCGACAGAAGACAGGCAAGAAGCGCGCCAACCCAGAGGATACCGGGCGCGATCCGGGCAAGTGTGCCGCCCTCAGGCCCGACGCCGAAGGGCACCAGCACCGTGACGATAAGGAAGAACGCGAGGCTAAGCCCGAAGCCCCCGCCCGCCCGCGTCGCAAGCCGGATGTCGCGAAGAAGAAGCGCGATCATGCCCGTGCGCCCCGCTTGCCTGCTCCGCTGCACATCCGCGAAAAGACGACGCCGAAATGTCTCATGCAAACGCCTCGTCGAAGCCGCCCTGCCCCGGATCGCCCAGCTTGGCGCGATAGGGCGTAAGGTCGAGGCTCCGCACTTCGTCGATGCCGAGGTCGATATGGGTCGCCATCAGTGCCGCGCCGCCGCCGGAAAGGTGGGCGCGTATCACGCTGGCGAACAGCGCGACGGAATCGCGGTCGAGCGAAACGGTCGGTTCGTCCAGCAGCCAGAGACGGCGGCCGGTCACAAGCAGACGCGCAAGCCCGAGCCGCCGCTTCTGCCCTGCCGACAGGTTTTGCGCGGGCCGGTCGGCAAGCGCGTCCAGGTTCATCGCCGCAAGCGCGTGCGCCGTTTCCGTCTGACCGTAGATGCGGGCCCAGAAGCCAAGGTTCTCGGCCACCGTCAACGTCGACTTCAGCCCGTCGGCATGCCCGGAATAGGCCACGCCTTCGGGCGGCAAGTCCATCCGTCCCGACACGGGCGGCTGAAGTCCTGCGACGGTCCTCAGCAGCGTCGTCTTTCCGATCCCGTTAGGACCACGCAGCACGACCGCCTCGCCCGCGCCGAGGTTAAACCCGACGCCGTCGAGAAGGCGAATGCCGCCGCGCGCGACGGAGAGGTCTTCGAGACGAAGCATCATGGACAAGGGGTTAGCCGATCGGGCGCGAAACGCAAACTGCTATCCAACAGGCAGAAGCGCCGCTGCAATGCGCCGCCCCTCGGACAGCAGCACGTTGTAGGTGCGGGCAGCCGTCGGGCTCGCCATCGGCTCAACCCCGACCCCGGCCGCCTCGAGCGCGGCGACGAAGGCGGCGGGCGGACGCGCCATCTCGGGCCCGGTCCCGACAAGGAGGACGTCGATCTCCTCGGCGAGCGCAAGCACCGGCTCGAGCGCGTCATAGCCATCCCAGACGCGCGCCGACTTCGCGGTCACGAGCACCGCGCCGTTCAGCACCTCGCCCCCGATCCGGAAAAACCCCGGGCCGTAGCCGTCTATGGGCTGCGCTCCGTCAAAGGGGATCTCGGTCAGCTGGATCATGCGGCAGACGTCACTTTCCCGAAGGGGCGAACTGCGTGCCCGCCGGGCCGTCGTCCTTCTTGCCCCAGTCGCGCTTCACGCCGAGGTAGAGAACGACGTTCTTCGCGACATAGACCGACGAATAGGTGCCGACCACGATGCCCCAGGTCATCGCGAAGACGAAGCCCCGGATCACATCACCGCCGAGCACGAGAAGCGCGATCAGCGCAAGAAGCGTCGTGCCCGACGTCATGACCGTCCGGCTTAGCGTCTCGTTGACCGAAAGGTTCATCACATCGCGAAGCGGCATCTGCTTGTACTTGATCAGGTTTTCTCTGAGACGGTCGAAGACCACGACCGTGTCATTGATCGAATAGCCGAGGATCGTGAGAAGCGCCGCGATGATCGAAAGGTCGAACTTGAGCTGCAACAGCGCAAAGATCCCGATCGTCACCGTCACGTCATGGATAAGCGCCACAACCGCCCCCACCGCGAACTGCCATTCGAACCGAAGCCAGATATAGACGAGGATCGCGCCCGTCGCGGCGAGGACCGCGAGAATGGCCGTCTTGATCAGCTCGCCCGACACCTTCGGACCGACCGATTCGACCGAGGGGAAGGTCACCGACGGATCGACCGACTGCAACGCGCCTTCCACGGCCGAGATGATTTCGGGCGTCACCGCTTCCTCGCCCTCCTGGGCCTGGATGCGGACCATCGCGACGTTCTGATCGGGCCCGAAGGTCGGATCGAAGACTTCGGTGATAGAGACGTCGCCGAGGCCAAGAGGCTGTATCGCGTCCCTGTAGGCGCCGACATCGACCGCTTGCGCAGATTCCGTGCGGATCGTCGTGCCGCCCTTGAAGTCGATGCCGAAGTTCAGCCCCATCACGAGCGTGAGGATCAGCGAGGCAACGACAAGGAAGGCAGAGAAACCGAAGGTTATAGAGGCCCAACGGAAGAAGTCGATGTTCGTGGTGTCGGGGACGAGTTTCAGACGGAATGCCATTGCTATGTCCCTTCAGACCGTGATCGTCTTCGGCCGTTTCCGGTCGAACCATGTGACGACGAAAAGCCGCGTGACGTAGATCGCGGTGAAGACCGAGGTGATAAGGCCGACCACCAGCGTCACGGCGAAACCCTTGACCGGGCCAGACCCAAGGATGAAGAGGATCGCCGCCGTGATGAAGGTCGTGATGTTCGCGTCAACGATCGCCGACATCGCCTTTTCATAGCCAAGCTCGATTGCGCGTGCCGGGCCGCGGGCGGTCTTCAGTTCCTCGCGGATACGTTCGAAGACAAGGACGTTCGCGTCGACCGCCATGCCGATCGTCAGCACGATGCCGGCGATGCCGGGCAGCGTCAGCGTCGCCCCGATGCTCGACAGCACGCCGAAGATCATCGCGATGTTGAACCCGAGCGCCGTCGCCGCGAAGACGCCGAACAACCCGTAGCTCGCAACCATGAAGAAGACGACGCCGACCAGGCCAACGATCGCGGCGATGCGGCCTGCGTCGATGCTGTCCTGACCAAGCTCCGGGCCGATGGTGCGCTCCTCGAGGAAGTTCATCTTCGCGGGCAACGCCCCTGCCCTCAGCAGCACGGCCAGATTGGTCGAGGCTTCGACCGAGAAGTTGCCGGTGATGATCCCCGATCCGCCTGGGATATGCTGGTTGATCCGCGGGGCCGAGATCACTTCGTTGTCGAGGACGATCGCGAAAAGCTGGCCGACATTGGCGGCCGTGTAGTCGCCGAATTTGCGCGCGCCCGTCGGGTTGAAGCGGAACGCGACGGCCGGCCGGCCGTTCTGGTCGAAATCGGGCCGCGCATCGACAAGGTCCTCGCCCGTCACGACCGGAACGTCTTCCAGCGTGTAGAAAACGCCGTTCTCGTCCTCGTCGATCGAGGGGTAGATGACCGTGCCCGGGGGCGCGATGGCATTGCCGTCCGTGCCCCGCCCGACGACCGGGTGGAAGGTCAGCTGCGCCGTCGTCCCGATCAGTTCTTTCAGCTCGGTCGCAGAGCCGATGCCCGGCACCTGGATCAGGATACGGTCCCCGCCCTGCCGCTGGATCGTCGGTTCGCGGGTGCCGACCTCGTCCACCCGGCGGCGGATGATCTCAAGCGATTGCTGCATCGTGCGGTCATCAGTCGCCGCGCGCTCGGCCTCGCTCAGGCGCACGACCAGCACGTTGCCCTCGGCGCTCACCTCTAGATCGTTCTGCCCCACGCCGGTCAGCGTCACGACCGGGCTTGCCAGTCCTCGCGCGATCTCGACGGCGCGCGCCATCGCTTCGGGCTTTTCGATCTGGATGCGCAGTTCCGACGGCTCGGACGGCGCGCGGCGGATACCGCCAAGTTCGCCCCGCGCATCGGCAAGCGCCCCGCGCATCTCGGGCCAAAGCCCGTCCATACGCGCCTTGTAGACGTCCTGGACCTGAACTTCGGCCAGAAGATGCGCCCCGCCCCGCAGGTCGAGACCCAGATTGACGAGGCCCGAAGGCAGCCAGTCAGGCCACATCGACCGTTGGGCCACCTGCTCCTCGGTCTCGAAACCCGCACGTTCGGCCGCGACGATGGCGTCGTTGTGCCCCTCGACGCGGGAATAGAACAGGTTCGGCATCGCCGTAAGAAGACCAAGGGCGCAGACACCCCAGATCAGGATCCGCTTCCAGAGGGGGATTTGCAGCATGGTTTGGGGCTCGTTTCCGGCAGGACTCGGCTGAGGTTATTTCGCGGCGGCAGGCTCGGTCTTCGACAGAACCGTGGCGATGGTCGCCCGAACGACGCGCACGCGCACGCCATCGGCGATCTCGATCTCAAGCTCGCCGTCTTCCTTGACCTTGGAAACCTTGCCGATGATGCCGCCCTGCGTCACCACCTGATCGCCCCGGCGCAGCGCCTCGACCATCGCCTTGTGTTCCTTCAGCTTTTTCTGCTGAGGACGGATCAGAAGGAAATACATGATCGCGAAGATCAGGATCAGCGGCAGGAACTGCGCGAAAGCGGCACCTCCACCGCCACCGGCGGCTTGGGCATAGGCGGGAGTAATGAGCATGGATTGCGTCCTTCGTGGCCTTTGGGGCGCTTGTCCGCCCGTATTCGTGGCCGGGAACCTATAGTCGGGAACGGGGCTTTGCAAGGCGGGGCGGCAGTGACGATACG